>DATMTK010000076.1:0-26070 GCA_035564755.1 Devosia sp.
CAGGCTCGAGCCGCCGGGCGTGCCTTTTTCCACCATCACGACGCTGGCGCCCAGCCGGCGCGCGGCTTCGGCCACGGCAACGCCGGACGCACCCGCGCCGATGACGCAGAGATCGGGGGTTACAGCACGTGCCAAGCCGGACCTGTTCCGCCGCTTTGGAAGGACCCTCCCGGCGTTCTAAATCAATGTCGCCAAAACGCCAGAGCGGAGGCGGGCGGCGAGGCCGGAATCTCGCGAAAAACCGGGAGAAGCCGCCAACCCCGCCCGGGCGGCGCCGAATCGCCCGGATGCGTTGACTTAACGGGGCTGCTTCTTTATAGCCGCGGTCCAATCTGCCCGCGCGACGGATCGGCGTTTGCTGGCCATTTGCGGCACGGGCACCGATTAAGCGCAAGCGACGTATGAAAGAGGACCCGCGCCCGGCGTGGTGTTAGGACTATGAAGCGTACTTACCAGCCGAGCAAGATCGTCCGGACGCGCCGCCACGGCTTCCGCGCCCGCATGGCGACCAAGGACGGCCGCAAGATCCTGAATTTGCGCCGCAAGGTCGGCCGCAAGTCTCTCTCAGCCTGAGGCCGGGCCGCATGCCGGCCGCGCCGCACGCCCAGGGACTCCGCCGGCTGAGCAAGCGGGCGCAGTTCCTCAACGCGGCCAAAGGCCGGCGCGCCGGACGCCCTGCGTTCTCGCTGCAGGCCGTGGTGGTCGAGACCGCCGGGGCCGGCATCGGACTGACGGTCACCAAGAAGGTCGGCAACGCGCCGCAGCGCAACCGCATCAAGCGGCGTTTGCGCGCAGCGGCCAGGGCTTGCGGGGCCGCATTTCTTCCCCAACATGACTATGTACTCGTCGGCCGGCGCGAGGCCCTGACTTTGCCGTTTTCGCAGGTCGTTTCCGACCTTTCTTCCGCCATAGCAAAAGTGCACGCCGCGCCGCGTCACGCCGGGACCCAGACAGAATGAACGAGTCCAACCGCAACATGATCATAGCCATCGTGCTCAGCGTGGTGGTGCTGTTGGGATGGCAGTTCTTCATCGCCGGGCCGCAACTGCAGAAGCAGCAGCAACAGGCAGCGCTCGAGCAGCAGCAGGCGTCGGCCGCCAATCCCGGGCTCGCCACCGCCAGCTCGACGGCGCCCGGCCACACCGCGACACCGGCGGCCAATGGCGCCACGGCGCCGGCTGCGGCGCCGGCGGCCATCATCGACCGCGCGCAGGCCATCGCCGCGACGCAGCGCGTGGCCATCGACACCCCCTCGGTCAAAGGCTCGATCAACCTGACCGGCGGCCGGCTCGATGACCTCGAGCTCAAGAAGTACACCGAGACGGTCGACCCCAGTTCGCCGATCATCACCCTGCTCTCGCCCTCGGGCGTCGAGACGCCGCAGGGCATGCCCTATGCCTATTATGTGGAGCAGGGCTGGGTGCCGGCGAGTGGCAGCACCGCCAAGGTCCCCGACGCGCAGACGGTGTGGACGGCCGATGGCGGGACCGCGACGCTCACCCCGCAGACGCCGGTCACCCTGACCTGGGACAATGGCGCGGGCCTCGTCTTCCACCGCACATTTGCGGTCGACACCAACTACCTGTTCACCGTGACGCAGACGGTCGACAACAAGACCGGCGCCGACGTGCAGCTCTTCCCCTATTCGCGCGCCGTGCGCGAGGGCACGCCGAAGGTGCAGAACTTCTTCGTGCAGCATGAGGGTCCGGTCGGCGTCCTCGGCTCCAACAACGAAGTGTCCAAGAAGTATTCCGACGTCCAGAGCGACAAGCAGGAGCGCTGGGACAACACCACCGGCTGGATCGGCTACACCGACAAATACTGGGCGACCGTGGTCATCGCCAACCCGGGCGAGCAGATCAACGCGCAGTTCACCTATCTCAAGCCCGGCAATGTCGAGCAGTACCAGTCGAGCTTCGTGACCTCGACGCCGGTGACCATCGCGGCCAATGCCAGCGCGAGCGACAAGAGCTTCGTGTTCGCCGGCGCCAAGGAAGAGTCGGTCCTCTCGTCTTACGAGCAGACCCAGCACATCGACCGGCTCGACCTGTTGATCGACTGGGGCTGGTTCTTCTTCTTCACCCGGCCGATGTTCTACCTGCTGAAGTTCCTCTACGGGTTCCTCGGCAATTTCGGCCTCGCCATGCTGTCGATGACGGTGATCGTGAAGCTGCTGTTCTTCCCGCTCGCCAACCGCTCCTACGCCTCGATGGCGGCGATGCGGCGCGTGCAGCCGGAAATGAAGCAGATCCAGGCACGCTTCAAGGACGACCGCCCCGCCCAGCAGCAGGCGATGATGGAGCTCTACAAGCGCGAGAAGATCAATCCGCTCTCGGGCTGCTGGCCGATCCTGCTGCAGATCCCGGTGTTCTATTCGCTCTATACCGTGATCTTCATCAGCCTGGAGATGCGGCACGCCCCGTTCTTCGGCTGGATCCAGGACCTCGCCGCGCAGGATCCGACCAACATCTTCACGCTGTTCGGCCTGATCAACTGGGATCCGACGCAGTTGCCGTTCGTCGGCGGCTTCGCGCACCTCGGCGTCTGGCCGCTGATCATGGGCTGCACGATGTGGGTGCAGATGCGCCTCAACCCGCAGCAGGGCGATGCGACGCAGCAGGCGATCCTCAACTGGATGCCGGTGATCTTCACTTTCACGCTCGGCACCTTCCCGGCCGGCCTGGTGATCTACTGGAGCTGGAACAATACCCTCAGCATCTGCCAGCAGTACTTCATCATGAGCCGCCACGGCGCCAAGGTGGATCTGTTCGGCAACATCCTCACCTCGCTGGGGCTGAGGAAGCCGAAGACGACCACTTAAGCAAGTGGACGGCGTCACGGTCATCACCGGTCCAAGGACCGGCGCCGGACATTTGTTCGCGTTGTTGCGCAATTTCGAGGCCGTTGCTCCACGCGACGGCCTTTTTGCCGAGGGCTATCAGGATGCCGGTGGCCACATCGACCTCGCCGAGCTCGAAGCCCGTGCCGCCGGCAAGTCGCTGCTCGTGCTCAAGGCGACCTCGGCGCTGCCGCGGGAGGTGATCGAGCACGACCTGCTCGGCCGGCCCGGCATGCGCGCCGTTTTCGTCGTCCGCCGCTCGATCGACAGCTACATCTCGCTGGTCAAGGCCACCGCGCTCGACGCCTGGCGCGACACCGACCTCAGCAAGGTCAAGGCCAAGCTCGACGCCGAGCGCTTCGCCCGCTGGCTCGAGGAGCAGGAGGCCTGGTACGCCTACTGGAAGGCCTGGCTCGAAAAGCGCGCCTTCCCGGTGCCCATTATCCGCTACGAGACGCATCTGAGCCTGCCTGCGGACACGGTTCTCCGCCGCTTCGCCAGCACCGTGGCGCAGGTCGGCATCACCCTGCGGATGCCGCCGGCCCTGCCCTTCGGCGGTCTGAGCAGGCAGGATCGCGAGAAGGTCGTTGCCTTCAAGGTCAAGAACTGGCCGGAGGTCAGCCGCGCCTTGAGCGCCATGGGCATCGAGAAGCGGGCCTTCGGCTATCCGATCTGACTGGCATCCGCCGTCCGCTTCCCATTTGCCCGCCCTGCCGATACTAAGCGCCCATGACCGACGATCTCGACCTCGAAGCCGGACGATTGCTGTTTGCGCGCCCCTTTGCCTTCGTGAAGGGCTGCGTGCGCATCGCCGACCTGCCGCCGCCCGACCGGCTGGAAGTCGCTTTCGCCGGGCGCTCCAATGTCGGCAAGTCGTCGCTGATCAATGCGCTCACCGGCACCCGCGACCTCGCGCGCACCTCGAACACGCCAGGCCGGACGCAGGAGCTCAACATCTTCGAGTCGTCCGACCGCGAGCTCAGAATCGTCGACATGCCGGGCTACGGTTTCGCGCAGGCGCCGCGCGACAAGGTCGCGGCGTGGACCAAGCTCATCCACTCCTACCTGACCGGGCGGCCCAACCTCAGGCGCGTCTACGTGCTGGTCGACGGCCGCCACGGCCCCAAGGCCAACGACCTCACGGTGATGAACCAGCTCGACAAGTCGGCGGTGAGCTACCAGATCGTCCTCACCAAATCCGACAAGCCCTCGGTGAGCGAGCTCGACGCCGTCATCGGGGCCACGAAGGCCGCGATCGCCAAGCGGCCCGCCGCGCATCCCGAGCTCATCGTCACCTCGTCGGAGACACGGTTCGGTATCGACCAGCTCCGCGCCGAGATCGCCGCGCTGGTTGGGCATTGACGGCAATTTGAACCTCAGCAGTCGAGCGGCGTTACAGCCCGAGAGTGTTCCTGCCGTCGCGTTTCCGAACCGGCAAGCCGCGACGCACTTTTGGGCAACGCTCCACTGGCAATGAGGAGGTTCCGATGCCGCAAGCGAAGAGTCAGAAGGCCACCACCGAGCGGGTGATGCACGAGTACAAGAAGGGCGAGCTGAAGAGCAGCTCCGGGCAGAAGGTCAAGAGCCGCAAGCAGGCTGTCGCCATCGCGCTCAGCGAGTCCGGCTCGTCGAACCGCAACAGCCCGAAAAAGAACCGCCAGAATCTGAGCCACACGAAATCGAAGGAGCGCCGCGGCCGTACCGCCGAGGCCGAGAAGGAAGGCCGCTCGGCACAGCGCCGCACTCTCGCCAAGGGCGCCCGCGGCACCAGCCGCCGCCGCGCCACCGGCGGCTCGGGACGTTCGACCGGCCCGACCAAGGCCGAGCTCTATGAGCGCGCCAAAAAGCGGCACATCGAAGGCCGTTCGAAGATGAGCAAGGGCGAGCTGCAGCGCGCGCTCGGCGGGGGCGGCCGCTAGTTTACGCCGCTACCCGCGCCACAGACTTCACGAACGCGCCGAGATAGCCCGCCATCTCGCGGCTGTCCGAGGCGCGCGAAACCGATCTGATCGCCGTGTCGATGACCGCGTCCGTGGTCTTGCCGCGGCGCATCTCGGCCAGCGCGATCGTATAGTCGTCGGTGAATTCTGGGTGCGGCTGCAGGCTGATCGCCGCGCCATTGCGGTAGAGCAGCCCCGCATTGGGCGTGAACTCGGAGCCCAGGAACACGTCGGCATCGGGGGGCGCACCGATCACCTGGTCCTGGTGCGAGCAGGCGATGGCGAACTCCGGCAAATTGCCGCCGAGGATCTTCGGCCGCGACTTCACACCATAAACGTGCCGGCCGAGGCCCCAGCCCTTCTCCGACTTGCGCACGTCGCCGCCGAGCGCATCGGCGACGATCTGGTGGCCGAAGCAGATGCCGATCATCGGGGTCCGCTCGGCATAGGCCTTGCGGATGAAGGCGCGCAGCGGGTCCATCCACGGATAGTGCGTGTCATAGACGCCGGCCGACGAGCCGGTGATCAGCACCGCCTCCAGCGTCGCCGGATCGGGCAGCGGCTGGCCGTTCGAAAGCCGCACCGTCTCGAAGGTGAAGCCTTCCGGTTCGAACAGCCGATGGAACATGACGTTGTACGGCCCGAAGCGCTCCCGCAGGGGCTCGGGCACGTCGGTGGGCTGAATGAGCGTGAGTTTCATGGACAAAGAAATGGCTCGCGCGATGGGGTCGCGCAAGCCGGTTTTCACTGCAATCCGCTATGTCCAAAGCGCAGATCAGGCGGCGACGAACTTGAGCGCCAGCCCGTCCATGCAGTAGCGGTTGTTGATCGGCTGGTTCGGCACGTCGTGGAACAGGTGACCGAGGTGCCCGCCGCAGCGGCTGCAGTGGCACTCGTCGCGGTCCATGCCGAGGGAATTGTCGTCCATCATCGCCACGGCGTTGGGCAGCGCCTGCCAGAAGCTCGGCCAGCCGGTGCCGCTGTCGAACTTGGTCTTGGAGTCGAACAGCGGCAGCTCGCAGCCGGCGCAGACGAACTGGCCGACGCGGTGCTCATTGAGGAGCGGCGAGCTGAAGGGCTGCTCGGTGCCCTGGCGGCGCATGATGTAGAAAGCGTCGTCGCCGAGAATCTTCTTCCATTCGTCGTCGGTGTGGGTCACCGCGAAGGTGCCGGGCACCGGGTCGCCCTCACCGGCAACGGCGTTGCCCAGGAACGTCGTCACGAACGGCAACGCGGCCATCCCGGCCACGAGGGCCGTGCCGCCGAGCAGAAGCGAACGTCGATTCATCTTGTCCATTTTCGGTCCCCTTCTCACAAGTGCACGTGTCCTACCACAAGATAGGACACGCGCGCTTCACTTGCATGTGCGGCATCGGTGAGGCACCGCACAATGGGCTCACATCTTGGGGAGCAACACCTTGTCGACGACGTGGATCACGCCGTTGCTCTGGAGCACGTCGGCGATGGTCACGTTGGCGGTGTTGCCGTTCTCGTCGGTCACGGTGACCTTGCCGTTCGTGTCCTTGAGGGTCAGCACGCAGCCGCCCACGGTCTTGACCTTGTGCTCGCCGCCGTCCTGCTTGACCATCATGGCGACGTCGGTCGAGAGCGCCTTGGCAGCGACCACGTGGCACTCGAGGATCTTGGTCAGCTTGGCCTTGTTCTCGGGCTTGAGCAGCGTGTCGACGGTGCCGGCCGGCAGCGCGGCGAAGGCCTCGTTGGTCGGGGCGAACACGGTGAACGGGCCCTTGCCCTCGAGCGTCTTGACCAGGCCCGCGGCCTTCACGGCGGCGACCAGCGTGGTGTGATCCTTCGAATTGACGGCGTTCTCGATGATGTTCTTGGTCTGGTACATCGGCGCGCCGCCGACCATCGGGTTGTCGGCCGAGATGGCGACGCCGGCCAATGAGGAGACAGACACAATCGTGGCGAGCGCGAGCCCGCGAAGTGCGATCTTCATTTGGATGATTTCCTTCCGTTGAACCGGCTTGTTCCGGCTTGAACAGGGTCAGTTACGGGAAGGGCGCCGGTGCGGTTTCACAAAACGCGGCCCGCAAAAATAAATTGCGAACGGCGATCCACTGCGGAACTTGTGATCGTACACGCTCGTATTGCCCGCGCGCCCGGGAACCGGCGAGGCTGCCAGGCGATGCCGAGCCGAGCCCCACTCCCCGCCGATTCCCTTGGCGCAATGTGTCGTTCGGACACGGCAATGAGACGACGGCGATGAGTCAAAGCTTGGGTGGCGGTGACAGAGAATTCGTCGTCGGGTCACCTCCCCCTGCACGGGGAGGGTGCACCGACTGCCGGCGACTTTGACTAGATCTGCGCGGCCTTGCCCGCTGCGACCACAGGGCCGGTCGGGGCGCCGGTCTTGCTGCCGCCCTTGGGCTCGAGCGAGATGGCGAGCGTGGTGCCGGGGCCGAAGCCGGCGAGGATATCGGGCGACACCTTCACGTCCATGCTCCGGCCCACCGGAATCACGCCCATCGATTTGGGCGGGTTGCTGCCCTCGATGGCCCAGAGCTCATAGTCCTTGTCGGGTATGGCGCTGCCCGAGATCGTGGTCAGCCGCACCTGCCCCGTCGTGGCATTGTAGAGCGCCACGACGCTCACGTTACTGCCCTGGGCGCTCAGCGCCGCGACGAGCTGCGCCGCAAAGGCGTTGGGGTCGGGTCGCGGCGTTGCGAGGTTGACGCCGATGGCGATCGCCGCCACGGCCAGCGCCGCCGCGCTGACGCCGCGCCACAGCGCCAGCGAGTTCCACCAGCCGGCCCGCTTCCCGTCCGCGAACAGCCGCCGCTCGAGCTCCGGCCACACGGCGGCCGGCGCCAGCGTCTCGGCAAACTGGGTGTCGAGTGCCGCCAGCCGGCCGCGCCAGAAGCTGAGGTCGGCCCGCAGCGCCGCATCGGTCCGCAGCCGCGCGGCGACCGTCGCATGCTCGGCCGGGGTGAGCAGCCCCAGCGCATATTCGGCGGCGAGGAACCGGTCCTCGCTTCCACCCGAAATGTCCGCGTCGTCGCTCATGCCGACAGGCACTCTCTCAGTTTCATCAGGCTCCGGCGGAGCCAGGTTCGCATCGTGTTGAGCGGCACCTCGTGACGGGTCGCCAGCTCCTCGTAACTGAAGCCGTCGAGGTAAGCGCCGCGCACGGCGTCGGCCTTGTCGGCGTCGAGCCGGCCCAGGCAGTCGTCGATGCGCGCCCGCTCGCCGCGGTTGGCCGCCGCCTGTTCGGGGTCGGGGCCGGCATCGGCCACGTCGAGGGCCAGATCGATATCGTCGCTCCGGGGCTTGCGGGCGCGCAGGACGTCGAGGGCGTGGTTGCGAGCGACCGCCACCAGCCACGAGATCGGGCTGAAGCCGCCCGGCACGTAACGGTCCGCGCGCTGCCAGATCTTGACGTAAACCTCCTGCAGCGCCTCTTCGGCCTCCGCGCGGTCCTTCAAGATACGCAGGGTCACGCCGTAGAGTTTCGCGCTGGTCCGGCCGTAGAGGTCCCGGAATGCCTTGCGGTCGCGCAAGGCGCAGCGCGCGATGAGATCGGCGATCTCGGCGGTGTCGGTCCCCATGGCGTTGAAGCTATCGTGAACCCGGACGCCTGCCTATCCCCGCGCAAATCCGGAAAAACCGCTTTTCCGTCGCAGCGGATGCTTTATACGGTTGCGGCCGAAGATGAGCCCGCAGCGCAAGATGCCCGATATCGAGTCGTTCTCCCGCGATGCCGCCGTCCTGTCGCAGGCGCTGCCCTATATGCAGCGCTACGAAGGAAAGACCGTCGTGGTGAAATATGGCGGGCACGCCATGGGCGAGCAGAGCCTCGGCCAGGGCTTTGCCCGCGATATCGCGCTTTTGAAGCAATCCAAGGTGAACCCGATCGTCGTCCATGGCGGCGGGCCGCAGATTGCCTCGATGCTCAAGAATCTCGGGATCGAAAGCAAGTTCGAGGGCGGCCTGCGCGTCACCGACGCGCGGACCATGGAAGTGGTCGAGATGGTGCTCGCCGGCTCCATCAACAAGGAAATCGTCGCCCTGATCAACGCCGAAGGCGAATGGGCGATCGGCCTGTGCGGCAAGGATGGCAACATGGTCTTTGCCAGAAAGGCCAGCAAGACCGTCAAGGATCCCGGCAGCAACATCGAGCGCGTGCTCGATCTGGGCTTTGTCGGCGAGCCGGTCGAGGTCGACCGCACGCTGCTCGACCTGCTCGCGCGCTCCGAGATGATCCCGGTGATCGCCCCCGTGGCGCCCGGCCGCGACGGTGCCACCTACAACATCAATGCCGACACCTTCGCCGGTGCCATCGCCGGCTCGCTCGGCGCCAAGCGCCTGCTCTTCCTGACCGACGTCGACGGCGTACTCGATGCCAACAAGAAGCTCATCACAGAGCTCACCATGCGCGACGCACGGGCGCTGATCGCCGACGGCACCATCTCGGGCGGCATGATCCCCAAGGTCGAGACCTGCCTCGAAGCACTCGAGAACGGCGTCGAGGGCGTCGTGATCCTCAACGGCAAAACCCCGCACGTGGTGCTGGTCGAGCTCTTCACCGAACACGGCGCCGGCACGCTGATCGTGCGCTGACAGGTCGCTGACCTTTTTGCTCAGGGCGTCGACGACAGTGTCGGCGCCCTTTTTCTATTCGTGCACGCCGGTCAGCTCTTGCCGTGCCGTTTCAGCAGCTCGGCTGTCGCTTCATCCTGGACGCGGAGCGTGTCGTTCATCACGGCGATCACGGTGCGCAGCTCCGCTTCGCTGTATTTGGCCAGAATCTCGGCACCGCGGTCGCGCATCGGAAGATAAGCGTCCGCCGTCACCTTGATTGTCTCCTCGCCCGCCTCGACCAGCACCTTGCGCCGGTCGTTCGGGTCGGGCGTGCGCCGGACGAAGCCGCGCTTTTCCAGCCGGTCGACCAGCGCCGTCACCGCCGCCGGCGTCAGGCGCACCTGCCTGGCGATGGCGCTCGCGGTTTTTGGTCCGTCCCACAGGAAGCTCAGGCACAGGCGTTCGGTCGGGCCGAGGCCGAAAATCTCGCCCACGGCCTCGTCGTATCGCTGCGTGGCGTCCTGGAAGCGAACCACCGCCCGGCCAAGCTCGTCGATCAACGCGGCTCTGGGGTCACTTGACATTATTGTTCGATCATCTAATTATTCATCCATCTAATAATCAGATGGTCTCACAAATGTCCAACATCAACGCCGCCCCGGCAAGGGGAAAAACCAACCGCCCACACATTGCCATCGCCGGCGCCGGAATCGGCGGGCTGGCGGCCGCACTGGCGCTCAGGCAGCGCGGCTTCGCTCCCGTCGTGTTCGAGAAGAAGTCGGCGGAGCAGATCCGGACCGAGGGCGTCTTCCTGACGCTCGCGCCCAACGGAATAAACGCGCTCCGCACCCTTGGCCTTGCCGATGCCGTGGTCGACGCAGGCCTCCTGACCCGCGGCCTCGCCATGTTCAACGAGCGCGGCAAAGAGCTCAGCGTCATGGACTATGGCAGCCACCGCGCCCGCTTCGGCGCTCCGTCGGTCACCATCGGCCGCGGCGCCCTCGGCGCCGCCCTGCTCGATGCGGCTTTGGCCAAGGACATCGACATCCGCTTCGGCCGCGGCATCGAGGCGATCGGGCAGCACCGCGACGGGGTCGAGATCGACGGCGAGCCGTTCGACGCGCTGATCGGCGCGGATGGCCTGCGCTCCCGCGTCCGCGCGCTGGTGTTCCCCGAGCTGCCGCAGCCGCGCTATTCCGGCCTGATCGGCACGGGTGGCGTGACCTGGGTCGACGGCATCAAGCCAACCAACGGCCTCATGAACATGACCTTCGGCAGGAAGGCGTTCTTCGGCTACCTCGCCGAGCCCGGCCAGCCCGTGATGTGGTTCAACACCTACCCGGCGGACGAAACCCGCTCCGGTCCGGTCACCGATCCCCGCGGCTATGCTCGCTTCATCGAGAGCCTCCACCGCGACGATCCGCTCGACAACGCCAGGATTCTCGCCGGCGTCGACGAGATCGACCGGCACTATCCGATCTACGACATGCCCGAGTTGCCGCACTGGTCGAAGGGCCGGGTGCTGCTGATGGGCGATGCGGCCCATGCGGTGGCGCCGCATTCGGGCCAGGGGGCGTCGATGGCGATCGAAGACGCGCTGGTGCTCAGCGCCGCGCTCGAGGCCAGCGACAGCGTCGAGACGGCGTTCGCGCGGTTCTTCGCCCTGCGGCAGGAGCGGACGCAGCGGGTCATCGCGATCGGACGGATGGCTGGCTCGCAAAAGCACGCGCAAAGCTGGCTGCAATTGCGCATCCGCGACCTGCTCCTGCCGGTCTTCATGCCCATGGGCGTCAAGGCGCAGGAAAGCATCTTCCGCCTGCGGGTCGACCAGAATCCGCTGGCGCCACCCGCGCAATAAAGAAACCAACCCGGCGCACACCCGTTCTCCTGTGATCGCAACGGAGGGTGTGCGCCATGCCCACCACGCAACTGCCCGAAAGCAAGGAAAAGGCGGCCCAGATCAGCCGCAAGATCAGCAATTCGCGCCCGCTCAAGCGCGACAAGGATGCGCCGGAAAACCAGGTCAGCGGCGGCTTCAACCAGAAGAGCCATCAGGAAATGGCCGACCAGCCCCGCCCCGAGGACAACTCGGCGACCGAAGGAGACGGCCAATGAGTCCGACCGGCCATCATCACGGCAGCCACGACCATGCCGGCGACGGCAAGAAATGGTCGCAGGACGTCACCGAGCATTCCGACGCCATGGACCTCGAGGAGCACATCTTCGAGTCCGACGACCCCCACAGGATCGCGCTCAGCCTCAAGCATTCGGCCGAGCAGTCGCACCGGCGGAAGTCCGAGCCCTACCAGTCGGCAATGTCGATGCTGAATTTCTACATCAACCGGGCCGGCGACAATCTGCCGGCGCGGCGCAAGAAGGTGCTCGAGGACGCCAAGGACGAGCTGCGCAAGGTCTTCGGCCGCGACGACTGAGCCCGCCGGCCTGCGGCAAACGAATCGATGCCGGGCCGGCCGGCTTCTGGCACTATGGCGGCATGAATGAAGCCGATCCGACCCACCCCGCCTTTGCCCACGTCACCGACTGGGTGTTCGACCTCGACAACACGCTCTATCCGCGCGAGTGCAATCTCTTCGCCCAGATCGACCTCAGGATCAGCGACTACATGGCGAAAGTGACGGGCCTGCCTTACGCCGAGGCCCGGGCGCTGCAAAAGCGGTACTACCACGACCACGGCACCAGCCTGCACGGCCTGATGCTGCATTATGGCGTCGATCCGGACCACTTCCTCAAGACGGTGCACGACATCGACTATTCGGGCGTCCCGGCGCATCCGGCGCTGGTCAGCGCCCTTGCCGCCCTGCCCGGCCGGCGCTTCATCCTCACCAATGGCGACGTCGGCCACGCCGCCAACGTCCTCGCCAAGGTGGGCGCGTCGGAGCTCTTTTCCGGCATCTTCGACATCCGCGCCATGGGCTATTCGCCCAAGCCGCTGCCGGTGGCCTACACCCGCTTCTTCGAACAGCACGGGATCGACGCGAAGCGCGCCGCCATGTTCGACGACCTCGAAAAGAACCTGCTGGTGCCGCACGAGCAGGGCATGGTCACCGTGCACGTCGTCGCTTCCGAAGACTTCACCCACGCCCAGGTGGAGGGCTGGGAGCTGGCGCGGGTCGACGCCCCGCACATCCACCACGTAACGGATGACCTCGCCGGCTTCCTCGCCAAGGTGATCTAGCGCAGCGTCACTTCCGGCAAATTGTACTGCTCGCGCACGACGGCCCAACCGTCCTCGGCGCTGTCGACGACGGTGAACAGCGACGGGTCATCGGGCGAAATCGTCCCGGCCTCGGCCAGCGCCTCGAAGTTGATGACCCTGTTCCAGAACTCCATTCCAAACAGCAGCAGCGGAATGCGGTCCATGCGGCCGGTCTGGATCAGCGTCAGCGTCTCGAAGAATTCGTCGAGCGTCCCGAAGCCGCCGGGAAAGATGGCCACGGCGCGGGCGCGCAGCAGGAAATGGATCTTGCGCGTCGCGAAATAGTGGAAATTGAAGCAGAGCTCGGGCGTGATGTAGACGTTGGGCGCCTGCTCGTGCGGCAAGACGATATTGAAGCCGATGGAGGGGGCGCCGACGTCGGCGGCACCGCGATTGCCGGCCTCCATCACGCCGGGGCCACCGCCGGTTACCACGACATAGTCCTTGTAGTCCAAGGCCTCCGAGGTCAGCGACGCGTACTGCGCGAAGCGGCGCGCCTCCTCGTAGTATTTGCTGGCGAGCTCGAGGTTCTTTTTCTGCGTGTCGTTGCGCGCGGCCCACGCCGCCTTGCCGGGCTCGGGGATGCGCGCCCCGCCGAACAGCACGACGGTCGAATTGATGCCGCGCTCGGTCAGCCGCAGCTCCGGCTTCAGGTATTCGAGCTGGAAGCGCACGCCGCGGGTGTCGTCGGAGGTGATGAACTCCTCGTCCGTGTAGGCCAGCCGGTAGGCTGCCGAGGCGGTCTGCGGCGTCTGCGGCGCGCGCTTGACGGCGGCGATGTCCTGCTTGGAGGTTCTGAGCGGGGTATGGGCAGCGCGGCGGCGAGAGGCCATGGACAACTCCGGATAGCGGGACGAGCCTAATGCGTCGGCGTTAAGGATGGATGCAAGTCACGAAGCCGGCAGTAGGAAGAAGGCAGTCGGCAATCGGCAGTCAAGCTAAGCCGGCGGAGGGGCGGCCGCTTCGCGGCACCTCCCCCCGCATCTGCGATGCAGTGGAGGACCCGACTGCCGACTGCCGACTGCCGATTGCCGATTGCCGATTGCCGATTGCATGTCCGATTGCCGATTGTCGACTGCCCGACTAGAAGAGCGCAACACCAACTCGGAACCCCGCCATGGCCGACGCCGCGCTCGAAAAGACCATCAATGACGCCTGGGAGGACCGCGCGGCGGTCAACCTCCAGACCAAGGGCGCCGTCCGCGAGGCCGTGGATAGTGTTCTCGATCAGCTCGATTCCGGGCGGGTCCGGGTTGCCGAGCGCACCTCGCCTGGCCAGTGGAGCGTCAACCAGTGGCTCAAGAAAGCCGTGCTTTTGAGCTTCCGCCTCAACGACAACCAGCTGATGAACGGCCCGGGCGGCTCCAACTGGTGGGACAAGGTGCCGCTGAAGTTCAAGGGCTGGGGCGAGAACCGCTTCCGCGAAGCCGGCTTCCGCGCCGTACCGGGGGCCTATGTCCGACATTCGGCACACATCGCCCGCAACGTCATTCTGATGCCCAGCTTCGTCAATGTCGGCGCCCATGTCGACGAGGGCACCATGATCGACACCTGGGTGACCGTCGGCAGCTGCGCGCAGATCGGCAAGAACGTGCATCTCAGCGGCGGCGTCGGCATCGGCGGGGTGCTCGAGCCGATGCAGGCCAGTCCTACCATCATCGAGGACAACTGCTTCATCGGCGCCCGCTCCGAGATCGTCGAGGGCGTTATCGTCGGCGAAGGCTCGGTGGTCTCGATGGGCGTGTTCATTGGGTCCTCGACCAAGATCGTCGACCGGGCGACCGGCGAGATCTTCATGGGCAAGGTGCCGCCCTACTCCGTGGTGGTGTCGGGCAATCTGCCCGGCAAGGCGCTCCCCAACGGCCAGCCCGGCCCCTCGCTCTACTGCGCGGTGATCGTCAAGCGCGTCGACGAGCAGACCCGCAGCAAGACCTCGATCAACGACCTCTTGCGGGACTGAACCGTTCTGCGCAACCATCCGAGCCGGGAGGCTCGGATGACGGACGCATTGCAGGGGACGGCGCCGCGCAAGCCGACGCTGACGGAGCAGGCGAATGCCCCGCGTATCGGCCGCGCCCGGTTCATCGGCAATCTCGTCGGCGCCGTGCTGATCGTCGCCGCAATCGAGGTCGCCGTCACGTTCGCCGGCCTCAAGCAGATCCTGACGATCGAGGGCAGGCCGGTCCCGCTTCCCAGTCACTGGGCGCTGCTGGTCGGCAGCGTCGTGATCTTCCTCGTCGCCATCGATCTGGTCGTCCGCCGCCGCCACGATCGCGGCCAGACCGGGACCGACTGCGTCGCCATTCTGGTCCTGCTCGAAGCGATGGCCATCAGCGGCCTGTTCGGCCTGCTGGCGAGCGTTCCGCCGATGGTGCTGGTGGCCGTCGCCGGTCTCGCCGTGCTCTATCTGCTGGTCACGCTGGTCATCCTCGGCGGCACCAAAGGCCCGAACGCCTACGGCCCGCCGCCACTCAAGGACTGATGGTTCACGCCGGATAAAGGCCCGCCACAAAATCGGCGGCAAACTGCCGAGACTTCTTTCAGCCGGTGCTGGCAGCATGTTTCCCGTGACTTGGGGACACCTGTCATGTTCGGCTACCTCGATTTCCTGTTCCTGTCGTTCCATGGCCGGATCGGCCGGGCTGCGCTGTGGATCGGCTGCATCGTCATCGGCCTCGCCCAGATCGGGGCAATGGCGTTCCTGCTTCACCTCGCCGGCGGCAGCCTCGCCGATGTCAGGGCCTATGAGCACGACGCGGCGGCGCTGACGCACGAAATGCTGATGCGGATTTTCCTGCCGCTCGCCATCGTCGCGGCGCTGTTCCTCTATCCGACCTATGCGATCTACACCAAGCGCTGGCACGACCGGAACAAGTCCGGCTGGTGGTCGCTGATCGGCTTCATCCCGATCATCGGCGGTTTCTGGATGCTGATCGAGCTCGGCTTCCTCGGCGGCGACGAAGGCGAGAACGACTACGGCAGCCGCTAGCGTCAGCGAACCTCCCATTATCCCCTGCAATTTCAAGCAGCTAGCATCGCATGTGCTGGCGGCACGAACGCGACTCCACTAGGCTCGCCGGTGCGCGGAGGGCTTGGGTCCCGCGGGGCGGGGCCGGCTTGCGTGTCATAAGGGGAATGGCATGAACAATATCATCTCGAATTACATCGGCTTCGAGGGACGGCTGAACCGGCAGCGCCTGTGGATCAGCGGGATCATCCTGGCCGTGGTCGTCATCATCATTTCGTGGCTGATCCTGCCGCTGATCGGGCTCGGGCTGATGCCGGCGATCAGTCCGGACACGGCGGCCGCCGACGTGGCCAATGTCATCGCCGCGGCGCGCGCCAAGGCCGGCTGGGTCGGCCTCGTACTGTTCCTGATCTTCCTTTATCCGTCGGCGGCAATTTCCATCAAGCGTCGGCACGACCGCAACAACAACGGATATGACGTCTGGGTCTACTTCATCCTGGTGGTCATCTACCAACTGATCAGCGCCCTCGGCATCGGCATGTCGACGATGGACGTCGGCGGCACCACCGTTCCGGTCCCCGGCCCGATCGTCATCGGCTTCGGCGTCATCGTGGGCATCTATGCCATCTACCTCCTCGTTGTGCTGGGCTTCCTCAAGGGCACGGCCGGGCCGAACAACTACGGGCCGGATCCGCTCCAGGGCTGACGCCGTCGGCCGGCTCGGCTAAGAACGGGACATGGCCAATTCCATCGATCCCGTTCTGCTGCTTCAAGACCTGATCCGCTGCGCCTCGGTGACACCCACCGAGGCCGGCGTCCTTGACGTGCTCGAACGGGCGCTGGCGCCGCTCGGTTTCACTGTTACCCGCCTCCGCTTCGAGGGGCGCGACTCCTACCCCGTCGACAACCTGTTTGCGACGCGCGGCAGCGCCGGCCCGCATCTGCTCTTCAACGGCCACACCGATGTCGTGCCGCCCGGCGACCGCGCGCTGTGGACGCACGAGCCGTTCGGCGCGGAGATCGCCGATGGCCTGCTCTACGGCCGCGGCGCGGTCGACATGAAGTCCGGCATCGCCGCCTTCGTCGCGGCGCTGAGCGAAGCGCCGGCGACCGGCCGTATCTCGCTCGCGATCACCAATGACGAGGAGGCCGACGGCATCAACGGCACGGCCCGCATCCTCGAATGGGCCAAGGACCAGGGCCATAGCTTCGATTTTGCCATCGTCGGCGAACCGAGCGCCACCGCCAGGGTCGGCGACAGCATCAAGATCGGCCGGCGCGGCTCGCTCAACGGCCGCATCACCGTGACCGGCGTACAGGGCCACGTCGCCTATCCGCACAAGGCGCTGAACCCGCTGCCCATCGCGGCCGAGCTCGTCAGCAAGCTGTCGGGCACGCTCGACGATGGCTCCGAGCATTTCCCGGCGTCCAACCTCGAATTCACCTCGATCGACGTCGGCAACACCGTGACGAACGTCATTCCAGCGAGTGCAACGCTGCGTTTCAATGTGCGCTACAACGACAGGTGGACGCCCGAGAGCCTCGAGGAGTCGATCCGCGAGGCCATCGGCGGCCTCGACGACGAGGGCACGACCATCACCTTCGATGTCGCCGGCACGCCCTCGCGCTCGTTCCTGTCGCCGCTCGGTGGCGGCGTCGAAGCGCTGATCGCGGTGATCGAGGACCGGACCGGCAAGCGCCCGGAGCTCTCGACCGGCGGCGGCACCTCGGACGCACGGTTCGTGGCGCAATCCTGTCCGGTGGTCGAGTGCGGCCTCCCCGGCCCGACCATGCACAAGGCCGACGAGCATGTCGTCCTGGCCGACCTTGCGGATCTCACCGCGCTCTACGCCGCCTTCCTCAAGCGCTATCTCGGCGTCGCCTCGTGACCCCCCTCGCGGACCTTTCGGCCTCCATCGCCGGCTGGTCGGCCATCGTCGCCGGACGGAGCGATGCCGCGCAACAGTTCCGGGCCGACCGTGCCGGCATTCTCGTTGCGGCGCTGTGGCTGCTCGTCGGCATGCTGCTGTCGGTCGCCGTGCAATCGGCAATGTACGGGTTGCCCCACGTCGTCTCGGTGCTGTTCAGCCTTATCGGCGAGGCGGTGACGCTGGGCCTGCTCTGGCTGGCGCTGGTGCAGCTTTTCCGGTTCCTCCGCATCGGGTCGCCGCCGCTCGCGCTGTTCGTGCCGATCCTTTATCTCCTGGCCTATGTTTTCGTGATCTCGGCCGTGCTGCAGCTCGTCAGCCAGGCCTTCGGGCTGATCCTGATGCTGGGCGTCGCGATCCTGATTTTCCGCGCCGCGCAGGTGATTTGCGGGCTGAAAACGATGCCGGCGGCGGGTGTCGCGGGTGCCGCCTTCATAGTCCTTGTGGTTGTCCCAAACGCCCTCTACATGCTGCTTCTCTTCCTTCCCTCCGCCTGACGGGTCATCTTGGCGCAGCAAGCGACATTTCTCGAAGAGCTGATGGCGGCCGGCCGTGGCGTATTTGCGCTGCTCATCGGCGACCGCCGGGCCGGCACTTATTTCGATTTCTCGCAGCGCGGGCTGGTGGGCAGCTTCATCGCCTTCCTGGCGGTGACGGGGCTCAACGCCGTGCTGCCCGCGATCCTGGGCAGCAAGGAGCCGGGCGGCATCACCCGCTCGATCCTGATGATCGCCATCCTGTTCGGGCTGCAGCTCGCGTTCTCGGCCATCGTCTTGCGCCAGCTCAAGCGCATGGACGGGCTCGTGCCCTATCTTGTCGCCGACAACTGGGCGACGTTCTTTCTGACGCTGATCTCGGGCGCGCTTGCCGCGGCCGGCATCGAAGGCGACGCGGTGCTGATCGTGCTCGCCATCATCGTCATCGTCATCGAGGTCAATATCGCGCGGCTGATCGTGACGCTGACGCCGCTGCAGATCGCGATGTTCCTGATTGCGCAGCTCGTCGGGGTCTCGATCGGGCTCGCCATCATCGGCTTCACCTTCCCGCTGCCGCCCGACGCGGCCGCGGGTGCCAGCTCCATGCTCGGCGGCTAGGCCCCCTAGTAGTCGACCCTTACGAGATACAGTCCCTCCGGCGGCGCCAGCGGGCCGCAGCGAGCGCGGTCGCGTGCATCGAGCGCGGCGCGGAAATCGCGCGCCGTCCACTTGCCCTCGCCGACGAGCTTGAGCGAGCCCACCATCGAGCGCACCTGCGAGTGCAGGAAGCTGCGGGCCGAGGCGCGCACCACGATCGTCTCGCCCTCGCGGCTCACATCGAGCCGGTCGAGCGTCTTTTCCGGCGATTTCGCCTGGCATTCGGCGGCGCGGAAAGTGGTGAAATCGTGCTTGCCCAGGATCGTCTGCGCCGCGGCGTGCATCGCCTCGGCATCGAGCGCTATCGGGCAGTGCCAGACGCGCCGGTCCTCGAGCGCCGGGCGGCCGCGCCGGTTGAGGATGCGGTATTCGTAATGCCGCGCGATCGCCGAAAAGCGCGCCTCGAAGCTGTCGGGCACCGCGCCGGCCTCGACGATTGCCACCGGATGCGGCTTGGTATGGAAATTCAGCGCCTCGCGGATGCGGAACGGGTCCCATTCCTTGCTCAGATCGAAACTCACCACCTGCCCGAGCGCATGCACGCCCGCGTCGGTGCGCCCCGCCGCCTGTATCGTGACGGTCTCGCCCGACATCTTGCCGATGGCCTCTTCCACCACCTGCTGCACGCTAAGCGCGCCAGCCTGTCGCTGCCAGCCGCAGAACGGCGTTCCATCGTATTCGATGACGAGGACGTAGCGGGGCACTACTGATGGCCCCGCTGCACGGGGAAAGGCCCCCTCACCGGGAGCACTCGGCGCGCCCCGAAGGACCGGGTGAGGGGGCCTTTTCTGGTCACAGCGCCCGCCCCGGCATCACCGCCCCGCGCAGGAATGTCGCAGCATCCATCGCGGCCTTGCCTTCGCGCTGCACGCTGAGGAGCCGCACCGCGCCCCCGCCGCAGGCGATGGTCAGGTCGGGCAGGATCGCGCCGGGCGCGCCCGACCCCGCCGCCAGCGTCGAGCGCAGCACCTTGATGCGCGTCGTTACCCCGTTGAGCTCGAGCTCGAACCAGGCACCCGGGAATGGTGACATGCCGCGGATGAGGTTGTGCACCTCCTCGGCCGGCCGGCTCCAATCGATGCGGCTTTCGGCCTTCTCGATCTTTTTGGCGTAGGTGACGCCCTCTTCGGCCTGCGGCGTGAAGGTCAGCGAGCCGCGCTCGAGCGCCGCCAGGGCGCGGCCCATCAGATCGGCACCGACGCGCATCATCTTGTCGTGGAGCTCGCCGGTGGTCATGTCGGGGCCGATCGGCATCTCGTCGACCAATCCCACCGGCCCGGTATCGAGCCCCTCGTCCATCTGCATCACCATGATGCCGGTGCGCGCGTCGCCCGCCAGCACCGCTCGCTGAATCGGTGCCGCGCCGCGCCAGCGGGGCAGCAGCGAGCCGTGAAGGTTGAGGCAACCGAGCCGCGGCGCGTCGAGGATTGGCTTGGGCAGGATCAGACCATAGGCAACGATCACGCCGACATCGGCACCAAGCGCCGCGAAGGCCGCTTGTTCCTCGTCGCTACGCAGCGATTTCGGCGTGCGCACCGGAATGCCGAACCCTTCGGCCGCGAGGTGGACCGGCGACTTGCGCTCGCCCTGCCCGCGTCCCGCCGGCTTCGGTGCGCGGGTATAGACGGCGACCACATCGTGCCCGGCCGCGACGATCTCGGTGAGGGTCGGCACCGCAAACTCCGGCGTGCCCATGAAGATGATTTTCAAGCGCCGCTCCGCTGGAGGCGAATGGTTGGTAGCGAATAGCGAGTAGCGAACAGGGGTAGGGAGTTGAGGGCGACAGCCTATTCGCTATTCGCTATTCGCTATTCGCTATTCGCTCCCCTCAGCTCGCCTTCCTGCTCAGCTTTTCGGCCTTCTGGAACTTCTTGATCACCCGGTCGCGCTTCAGGCGCGACAGGTAGTCGATGTAGAGCACGCCATCGAGGTGGTCGAGCTCGTGCTGGATGCAGATGGCGAGGCGGTCCTTGGCGTCGCGGGTCACGCGCTTGCCCTCGAGGTCGGTGTACTCCACCGTGACCTCCGACGGACGCTCGACGTCGTAGTAGATTTCGGGGATCGACAGGCATCCCTCTTCGGTCGTCACCGTCTCCTCCGAGTATTTCTTGATCTCGGGGTTGATCAGCACGATCGGGTCGGGCTTTTCGCCGTCCTTGCTCAAATCCATCACGACGAGGCGCTTCATCTCGCCGATCTGTGTCGCGGCCAGGCCGATGCCCGGCGCCGCATACATCGTTTCAAGCATATCGGCGGCAAGCTTCTTCACCGAGTCGTCGACCTCGGGGATTTCATCGGCCACCTGGCGCAGCCGCTGGTCAGGCAGCACAAGGATTTCGCGTTTCGCCATTAGAATTCCGGCCTTTCAGGGGTTTTGCGTCACATATGGTATGTCCCGCCCGGGGGTCAACCGGGTGTTGACCGGGAGTGAACAATACGAGAACTGTTAAGGCGAATCTGCTAGGGATTCAGCATGGACAAAGTTCTCTTCTCCCTCGGCGACCTGCCCGTGACGGCCCAGACGCTGCTGCTGGCCACTGCCGCCGTGTTCGCGGCGCTGCTGGTCGCCATGCTGGTCGTGCTGCTCCGCGGTTCCCGCCAGCGGGCGGACGACGCCCGGCGCCAGGCCGCGGAGACCGAGGCGGCGCGCCAGAAGACCGAGGAGGCCGAGCGCACCCTCGCGCACCTCCTGCAGGTGCAGAACGAGATGACCGGCCGGATGCAGACCATGGCCGAGATCTTCGGCTCGCGCACCTCCGACCTCGCCCGGCTGGTCAACGAGCGGCTCGACGCGCAGGGCCAGAAGGTCGGCGAGGCCATCGAGTCCACCCACAAGAAGAGCGAGGAATCGCTGTCGAAGCTCAATGAGCGGCTGGCGGTGATCGACCGCGCCCAGGCCAATCTCACCGCCCTCAACAAGGACGTGGTGTCGCTGCAGTCGATCCTGAGCAACAAGCAGACGCGCGGCGCCTTCGGGCAGGGCCGCATGGAAACGATCGTCGGCGACGGGCTGCCGCAGGGCGGCTACGCCTTCCAGCACACCCTCACCAACAACAGCCGGCCCGACTGCGTGGTCTTCATGCCCAATGCCGCGCCGCCGCTGGTGATCGATGCGAAATTCCCGCTCGAGAGCTGGCAGAAGCTTGGCGCGGCGCAGAACGAGGCCGAGCACCGCATCGCCGCTCTCGGCTTCCGGCAGGACATGCAGGTGCATATCCGTGCCATCTCCGAAAAGTACCTGATCCCCGGCGAAACGCAGGACACCGCCTTCCTGTTCGTGCCGTCGGAATCGATCTTCGCCGACATCCACGAGCATTTCGAGGACGTGGTGCAGCGTGCCGCCAAGGTGCGCGTGGTGATCGTCTCGCCGTCGCTGCTGATGCTGTCGATCCAGGTGGTGCAGGCGCTGCTGCGCGACGTTCGCGTCCGCGAGGAAGCCCGCCGCATCCAGATTGAGGTGCGCGAGCTCGTGGGCGATGTCGGCCGGCTCAAGGACCGCGTGGTCGCATTGCAGAAGCACTTCGGCCAGGCCAACAACGATATCGGCGATATCCTGACCTCGACCAGCAAGATCGTGCGCCGTGGCCAGAAGATCGATGAGCTGGAGCTCGACGATGCCGAGCCGCAACTGCTCAGCGAGCAGCGCCTCGCCGGCGAGTGATCAGACCGCTTCCTTGAATTCGATCAGCGGCTCGTCGAGCCGCGTGCTGCGGCCTTCGACGATAGCGGCGAAGCGGCCGATCTCGTGCGGGCGGCTCAGCAGATAGCCCTGTGCGGACTGGCAGATCTCGCCCTTGAGGAAGCGCAGCTCCTCGACACGCTCGACGCCTTCGGCCACCACCGGCACGTTGAGGCCGGCGCCCAGCCCGAGCACGGCGCGGACGATCGCCGCCGACTGCTCGTTCTGGTCGACCGAGCGGATGAACGACTGGTCGACCTTGATCTTGGAAAACGGGAACGCGCGGAGGTTGGCGAGCGAGGAATAGCCGGTGCCGAAATCGTCCATGGCGATCTCGACGCCGAGCGCCTTGATCTGCCGCAGCGTCGTGACCGCCCGCACCATGTCGCGGATCAGCGCCGTCTCAGTGATCTCGACCTCGAGCCGCGCCGGTTTCAGGCCGGTCTCGATCAGGATTTCGTGCAGCGTGTGCGAAAACGCCGGGGAGTGGATCTGTACGGCCGAGACGTTGACGGCGATGGTGAGGTCGCCCACCCATTTGGCGGCCTCGGCACAGGCGGTGCGCAGCACCCATTCGCCGATCTGCAGGATCAGCCCACTCTCTTCGGCGATGGGCACGAAGTCGGCGGGAGACACGCTGCCGCGCTCGGGATGCGACCAGCGGATCAGGGCCTCGAAGCCGGTGACCTCGCTGCTCTGGATGTCGACCTGCGGCTGGTAGACCAGGTGGAACTGATTGCGCGCAATGGCGTGGCGCAGATCGTGCTCCAGCAGCCGCCGGTCGCGCACCTGCGCGCCCATGTCGTTTTCGTACATCCGGGCCGTGCCGCGGCCGCCCTGCTTGGCGCTGTAGAGTGCCGTGTCGGCGTGCGACACCAATTGCTCGGCGTCGACCGCATGGTCGGGATAGACCGCGATTCCAATCGAGGCTGCGATGATCGCGCCGGACGGCGCCTGCTCGTTGGCGACGCGGAAGGCCTCGAACACCATGTCGGCGAGGCGCATCGCGTCATCGGCGCTGCTCACATTCTGCGCGAGGATGGCAAACTCGTCGCCGCCGAGACGGGCGGCAAGGCCCTGTTTGTCCACGGCGCTCAGCAGGGCCTGGCCCACGCGTTGCAGCAGAGCGTCGCCGGTCGGATGGCCGAAAAGGTCGTTGACCTCCTTGAAGCGGTCGAGGTCGAGTGCCAGCACGGCGAGCTTCTGCCCGGCCCGCTGGGCGTGGGCGATTTCCTTTTCGAGGCTGCGGGCGAAGCTGGCGCGGTTCGGCAGCCCGGTCAGCGCATCGTGGTGGGCGAGGAAGCGGATGTGTTCTTCGGCCGAGCGGCGGGCGCTGAGATCGCGCACGGCAACGGCCTGGTGCGGCCGGCCGGAGAAATCGACCTCGCGCAGGATCACCTCGACCGGCAGCTTGCTGCCGTCGCCGGCGATCAGGTCGGTTTCGATCGCCGTGTTCAGATGCGTCGTGAGCTCGGTCATCACGGCCGCGTCGAAGAAGTCCAGCAGATGCCTGCCGGCGATCAGCGATTGCGGCACACCGACCAGCGCCATGAAGCTGCGGTTGGCGGTGACGATGATCTGGTCCTTGGAGACCAGCAGCCCTTCGACCGCGGCATCGGCGAGGCCGCGCATGCGGCTCTGCTCCACCGCGTTGCGGCGGCGGTCGCGCAGGTCGAGATAGGTCCCGCCCAGCGCGAACAGCAGGATCAGGATCGACGCAACGCCCAGGACCAGCGACAGCCAGGCCGGCGTCTGGTCGCCGGCGCCGACCAGCGGATAGCAGTTGCTCATGTCGGCCGCGCTCATGCCGGTGAAGTGCATGGCGACAATGGCGAGGGTGAGCAGCCCCGCGCCCGCGAGCCGGTAGCGGATGTGGGAGCCGAGCGTGGCGACATAGAGCGCCAGCGCGCCGACGCTGATACCGATGAGCAGCGAGGCGCCGATGAGGTAGGGGTCCCAGCCGATCTTGCCGCCGATGATCAGCGCCTGCATGCCGACATAGTGCATGGCGGCGATGCCGATGCCGACGATGGCACCGGCCAGGGCGGCGTCCGAGCGGCGCCGCCCCAGGGTCGCGTACCACAGCGCGCCCCCCACGATCGACATGGCGATGGCCAGCGAGAGCAGCGTCAGCGGGATATTGTAGCCCGTCGGAATACCGATCTCGAGCGCCATCTCGGCGATGAAGTGCGTCGCCCAGATGCCGAAGCCGACCGAAATGGCGGCGATGCCGATCCAGGCGAGCTGCATCGGCCCCTCGGTGCGGCGCGCGTGGTGCAGCAGCGTCACGCCGGCAAAGGTCGAGAGCGCACAAACGACGGCCGCCAGCGCCACCAGCAGCAGATTGTGGTGGAAGAAGAACGTAACGAAGACGGTCTGCACGGCGGCTCCGAAGGCAGGTGTTCCCGTCCGGTTTAGGCGCCGAGCGGTGAACCATTGCTTGCGATGCCGGATAGAACTGCGCCGGTTTCGGCGAACTGGTGAAAATGCCGTTAACGGCGGGTGCGGAAACTTGCACCCCCTCCATGCGTTGGTTCCTGAGCGCTTTGAAGGAGGCCGCCATGAGCAATGCCCATCCGGGTCGGATTTTACCGCAGGACGTCGTGCCGCAGGACGGCTGGGGTGACATGGTCACGGCCCTGCCGGTCAGCCAGGCCGAGATCGAGGAACTGCTCTACGGCGATGATCGGCCGCCCGGCGAGCGCCTCGACCGCCTGAAGGAGCTGGCAGCACAGATGCGCGAGCAGGAACCGGGCGATTTCGGCGACGGGATCGGCCTCGCCGACAGCCGGTCGGTGCTGCTCGCGATCGACGAAGCCATCGCGCGGCTCAGCGGCGACATCGAGCGCGACCCCGATCTGGCTTTCGACGACGTGTCGACCGACGACGACCCGCTCAACCACCGCGAGACGCTGTCGCCCGATTCAGACGAGCTCGAAGAGATCGAGGAAGACGACGAGAAGTCGGTCCGCGACGACGCCGAACCCCTCCCCGACGAGGTCCTCGACCCCGAAGAATGGGGCGACGGCGACGGCTTCGATATCGAACGCGGCGTGAAGTGAAAAGAGCGCGTGGCGAATAGAGAGTAGCGAATGGGGAACCTGCCCTTCTCCTCGCTATTCGCTATTCGCTATTCGCTATTCGCTATTCGCTATTCGCTATTCGCTATTCGCTACCCTACATCGCCGTCCGGGCCTTCAGCGCCTGGCTCAGCGTGCCTTCGTCGAGATAGTCGAGCTCGCCGCCGACGGGGACGCCGTGGGCGAGGCGGGTGATGGTGACGCCGGAGGCGGCGAGGCGGTCGGTGATGTAGTGCGCCGTGGTCTGACCCTCGACCGTGGCGTTCATGGCGAGGACGATCTCGCTGAATTCGGAGGCGCGCTGCAGGAGCTGGTCGATCGACAGATCGTCGGGGCCGACGCCATCTAGCGGCGACAGCACGCCGCCGAGCACGTGGTACTTCACGGCGCCGACGCCGGCGCGCTCCAGCGCCCAGAGGTCGGCGACGTCCTCGACCACGATCAGGATGCCGCTCGTGCGCCGGGGGTCGGTGCAGATGCCGCAGGGCGAGTGCGTATCGACATTGCCGCAGATCTCGCAGACGCGCACCGTCTCGACGGCGCGGTCGAGCGCGGCGGCCAGCGGCAGCATCAGCGCTTCCTTCTTCTTGATCAGATGCAGCACCGCGCGCCGCGCCGAGCGCGGCCCGAGCCCCGGCAGGCGCGCCAGGAGCTGGATGAGCTGCTCGATCTCGGGACCGGAAGTGGGCATTTCAGCGGGCCGTCCGCACTCGATGATCGGCAGTCGGCAGTCGGCAGTCGGCA
>DATMTK010000077.1:0-7668 GCA_035564755.1 Devosia sp.
CTTCGCCGCACCCAGGACGGCTTGTTGCCGGCCGCGACCGGATCATGGTAGTCTTAGGTACTACCAAGGAGTACCAAGATGGCCCAGAGCACCTCGATCAAGCTTCGCGACGGCCTCAAGGACCGGGTGAAGGCCGTGGCCGAGATGCGTCAGCGCAGCCCGAACCACATCATGAACGACGCCATCACCGACTATGTCGAGCGCGCCGAGCGGCGCGCTGCTTTGCGCACCGAACTGGAGGAAGCACACCGCGAGTATGTCGCGTCCGGGCGCCTGCATTTGACGCACGAGGAGGTCGTCGAGTGGATGGCCAAGCGACGGGCGGATCGGAACGCCCCGATGCCCAAGCTTCATAAATAGGTGTCGGCACGCCTGCAGTGGACCCAAGAAGCCTTTGCCGATCTCGATCGGCTCGAAGCCTTTCTGTACGGCAAGAGTTCGAACGCTGCTATCGAAGCGATCGATACGATATTGACGGCCATCCAAGACCTTCGAGACTTTCCGCTGATCGGGAGATCGCTCCATAACGAGGACGAGGACGACGCCTATCGCGAACTAATCGTGCCCTTCTCGAACAGTGGCTACCTCGTGCTTTATGTCTATGACGGCCAAACTGTTGAAATTCACCGCGTCCGCCATCAGCGCGAAGCTGGCTACTGATCCGGCAGCCTTAAAGCCCTCTTAACCCGCGCTCCCGATCCTGCTCCGAAACGGCACAGCGCGATTCGCTCCTGGGAGGCGGGTCGGGCTCCAAGTAACGCCTCGGGAGAGTCATGACGCGCGTCCTCATCGTAGACGACGATCCGGTGCAATTGCGCCTGACAGCGGAGGTGGCGCGCCGCGCCGGCTTTTCTCCCGTCACTGCCGCGGGCGGCGACGACGCCTTGAGCCTGTTGCGCACCGATCCCGGTTACGGCGCGATGATCCTCGACCTGGTGATGCCGGACCGCGACGGCATGGCGGTCATGGAAACCATGGCGCGCGAGGCCATCGCCGTGCCGGTCATCGTCCAGACCGCGCATTCCTCGCTTGAGACGGTGGTCTCGGCGATGCGCAACGGCGCGGCCGACTTCTTTGTCAAACCCGTGGCGCCGGAACGGCTGATCGTGTCGCTGCGCAACATCATGAAGCTCGGCGAGCTCGAAACCATCGTCCGCACCGAGCGCCACCGCCGGACCGGCACTTTGGGCCTCGCTGACATCGTCACCCGCTCGCCGGCCATGCACCGCGTGCTGACGCTGGCGCAGAAGGCGGCCAAAAGCCCGATTCCGGTGCTCGTCGAAGGCGAAACCGGCACCGGCAAGGAGCTGGTCGCCCGCGTCATCCAGGGCATGGGCGATCGTGCCAGCAAGCCGTTCGTCACCGTCAATTGCGGCGCCATTCCCGCCAATCTCGTCGAATCCACGCTGTTCGGGCACAAGAAGGGCGCCTTCACCGGCGCCATCGCCGACCATGCGGGCAAGTTCGCCGAGGCCAATGGCGGCACGCTGTTCCTCGACGAGATCGGCGAGCTGCCGCTCGACGCGCAGGCCAAGCTCCTCCGCGCCCTCCAGGAGGGCGAGATCGAGCCGGTCGGCGCGAGCCGCATCGAGCGCGTCAATGTCCGGGTGATTTCCGCCACCAACCGCCGCCTGCTTGGCCTGGCGCAGACCGGCGAGTTCCGCGAAGACCTCTACTACCGGCTCAACGTCTTTCCGATCTATGTGCCGCCGCTGCGGGAGCGTCTCGACGACATCGAGCTGCTCGCCTCCCATTTCATCGCCCGCTTCGCCGCCGAAGCGCAAAAACGCATCGCCGGCCTGTCCGGTCCCGCCCTCGAGCTGCTCCGCGGCTACGACTGGCCCGGCAACATCCGCCAGCTCGAGAACGTCCTCTACCGCGCCATCGTTCTCTCCGACGGCGGCTATCTCGAGATCGCCGACTTCCCGCAAATCGTCGCGCAGGCTCGCGGCCGCGAGGAATCGCTGCGCCTGGCGAGCGCGCTGCCGGTCCCTTCAGCCCCGGTTCACATCGACGCCGCTAGACCCCGCAAAGAGGTCGAGACGCGGGAGGCAGTGCAGGACCGGTTCCTCGATGCCGGCGGCGATGTGCGGCCGCTCGAAACGCTCGAACGCGAGCTCATCGAGTTTGCCCTCAAGCGCTATGGCGGACGCATGTCGAAGGTGGCGCGGGCGCTCGGGATCGGTCGCTCGACGCTCTATCGCAAGCTTCGCGACTACGGCCTCGAGAGTGATATGTCCGACGCGGCGTAAGCCTGGGATAGCGGGTTACAGCAACGTCCCCGTTGCCCAAACGCCACATCGCGGGAACACAAAACGGTGAGGAATTGCACGCGTTAAGACTTGTGGTTTAAGCCCTTGGTGTCGGTCAAAGTCGCGCTTCGTTCTCCTCGGCGCCTTCCCCCGGTACCCGCCAATGACGGAGTCTGACTTTTGCGCGGTTTAATGGCTATTTTGCTGGCTGGCGTGGCACTCTCCGCCGTCGCCCTCCCGGCACTTGCGGAAGATGAATCGGCCGCTGCCCCCGCCGTGGTGCAAAAGGCCGCGCTGGTGGTGATCGCTCCCGCCAGATCCGACCTCGCCAAAATCATCAAGGCCAACCTGCAGAAGACGTACTACGCCGCCGATCCGTCGAGCCGCGCCTATGCCGAGGCGCAGAAGATCTACTTCTTCTACGGCGCTCGCGGCTTCGAGCCGATCTGGATTTCAACCGGCGCCGACGGCAAGGCGACCTTCTCGCCCAACGCCGCCAAGATCGTCGATGTCTTCAAGAACGCCGAGCTCGAAGGTTTGCGGCCCACCGACTATTTGAGCGACAATCTCGATCCCTCGACCGCCGGCGACGATCCGCAGAAGCTCGCCGCGCTCGAAACGGCGTTTTCCTCGGCCGCGCTCAGATACGCGCAGGACGTCTATGGCGGCCGCATCAATCCGCTCGACGTCAATCCGCTGCTGATCATCGCGCCCAAAAAGCTCGATGCCGCCGACACCCTGACCAGGCTGGCTGCGACCGACGATCCGGCAAAGTTCCTCGCCGACCTCGATCCGCCGCACAAGGAATTCCAGCTCCTCAAGGCCGCGCTCGCCAAGTTCTACGACAAGGACTCGGTGAAGATCGAAAAGATCACCATCCCCGATGGGCCGGCGTTGAAGCTGGGCATGCAGGACGACCGCGTTCCCGCCCTGCGCGATCGCCTCAGCGTCGATGCGCCGGAAATCCCGGAGGGCGCCAGCGACGCCAAGGTCGACACCACCTACGACAAGCCGCTGATGGCCGCTGTAAAGGCGTTCCAGCAGAGCCTGGGTCTCGATGCCGACGGCGTCATGGGACCGGCGACCGTCGCCGCACTCAACGGCGCCGGTACCGTCAGCAAGGACGACATCGTTGCCAATATGGAGCGCTGGCGCTGGGAGCCCAACGACTTCGGCGCCTTCCACGTCGAGGTGAACATCCCCGAATTCCAGGTGCAGATCGTCAAGGACGGCGTACCGGTGCACACCACGCGCGTCGTCGTCGGCCGTCCGGCCAACCAGACGCCGGTGTTTTCCAACGCCATCCAGTTCATCGTGGTCAATCCGTACTGGAACGTGCCGCCCTCGATCGCCGCCAAGGAGATCCAGCCGCACCTGATCAACGACCCGAACTATCTCGCCAGCCAGAACATGGAGCTGTTGTCGGGCGCCAGGGTCGTCGACGCCTCGGCCATCGACTGGTCGACCGCCAACATCAACAACTATCACGTGCGCCAGAAGCCGGGCGGGCTCAATGCCCTGGGGCAGGTGAAGTTCCTGTTCCCCAACGACCAGGACGTCTACCTCCACGACACTCCGTCCAAGTCGCTCTTCGCCCGCTCCTACCGCGCCTATTCGCACGGCTGCGTGCGCGTGCAGAACCCGCTCGATTTCGCCGGCGCTCTGCTCGCCACCAACCCCGGCATCACCGAGGACACCATCAAGGCGCAGTTCGGCGACAGCGAGAAGTGGATCACCCTCAAGACCCACATCCCGATCCATCTGATGTACTTCACGCTGCGCGTCGACGACGACGGCACCATCCGCAGCTACGGCGACGTCTACAGCCAAAACAAGAAGTTGATCGACCTGCTCAACGCCTGACGCCCCGATCGGCCTCAGGCCGCCTTGCGCGACGTTACCGTGACATCGATCTGGACGTGTTGCCCGAGCCGCTCCAAAATGATCAGGAGCCGGTCGATGGTGAAGCGTCCAAGCTTCGCCCGCCGCAGGCGCGAGAAATCCGCCGCTGCGATGCCGGTCTTTTCCTGCGCCGCCCGCACCGTCAGCCTCTCGTCGTCAAGGACACCGATGATCCGTGCGGCAAGGATCGCTCGCAACTGCTCGAGTTCGGCGTTCGGCAAACCGAGGTCTGTAAAAACATTTCCTGAGCCGTGTATCAGCTCGAAATCATCGTCTGCCATCGAGCTCCTCCTTCAACCGCTTGATCCGCTCGCGAATAAGATCGATCTCATGCCTAGGGGTTGCGATCCCGGACGTCGACTTCTTCTGGAACGCGTGGATCACCCACACGGCGTCGGCGATCCGCAGGGCATAGACGGCCCTCCAAGCGTCGCCACGATATCTGATTGCCAGTTCCATCACACCGGTCCCAAGCCCGACCAAGGGCTTTGCATTGTCTGGCTTCCGGCCTTCCGCAACGATCGACAGCGCGTGTGAAACCTCGACCTGGACCGCTATGGGAAACGCTTCAAATGCCTTCCGCGCGCCCTTCATCCAGGAAATGGGCCGCTCGGTATTTCTCACATTCATTGCTTGTTGTCAAATCTGACTACATAAAACGGTCTCATCTTACCCCAATGTTTACCGTGGCTTAAGAACTCAGCCTTGGTTCAGCCGCGTTTTTTGCCTAGAAATTGCGCTGAACTGGGACGTGACGACCGTGAAAGAACCGGCCGTAACGGAGTGTTAGCGTTAACGGACTCTTGCGGGTCTGCCGCTACGCTCGGCGCCAGTCGAAGCGCAATGGGTCGTTCGGGGTAAGTTGGGGAACGCAGCTCGCATCTGGCTGAAGTGGAGTCTGCGCGTGGCCGCCATGGCCGTGGCTGCCCTGTTGCTTGCCGCGCATACCGCGGCGCCGGTCAATGCCAGTTCCGAAGACCGGACGCTCTGGCTCTACCACACTCATACCCACGAAACGGCGAAGTTCACCTATTGGCACAACGGCCAATACGACCAGACCGTGCTGGACCAGTTGAACGTGTTCCTCGCCGATTGGCGCACGCACGAGCCCACGCACATGGACCCGCATCTGTTCGACCTCCTGTGGGAGGTCTACCAGGACGTGCACGCCACCCAGCCCTACAACATCGTTTCCGCGTACCGCTCGCCCGAGACCAATTCCTACCTGCGTTCGCGCTCGGCCGATTCCGGAGTCGCCGAGCACTCCCAGCACATGCTCGGCCACGCCATGGACGTGTTCATTCCCGGCGTGTCGCTGTCGGTGCTGCGCGCCGCCGCCATGCGCCACCAGGTCGGCGGCGTCGGTTACTACCCGACCTCGGGTAGCCCCTTCGTCCACATGGACACCGGCGGCGTCCGCGCCTGGCCGCGCATGACCCGCGCCCAGCTCGAGCGTGTCTTCCCCGACGGCAAGACCCTGCATCTGCCGGTGGACGGCATGCCGCTCTCCGACAGCGGCCGGAAGTACGCCATGGCGCAGTGGACCCAGTGCCACATGGTCCCGTGCAATGGCCTGATCACCGAGCCGACGGTCCAGGACGAGGGCGAAGTCCGCGTCGCCACCAGCGATCCGGCCCAACGCAGCGTCTCCACGATCTCGATTGTCGCTCCCACCCCGATGGCCCGCCCCGGCGCGCTCGACGCCGCTGCCGGCGACGACCAGGCGACCGCAGTTGCCGCGCTTGATCGCAATGCCATCGTTCCCTTCAGCAAGACGCCGACGATGCTGCTCGCGACCCGCGGCGCCTTGCCGGCCGACAATCCGGCGCTCGGCGCCATCGGCAACACCATGGCCGCCCAACCGGACACCGGCGCTCCCGCGGCGCGCGTGCTGATGACGCCCACGGACCAAATCCTCACCGCCTATGCCCCTGAGGCACCGCCCGATCCGGGGGCCCAGCGCGCGCTGCGGATGATCATCGAGCGCGAGACCACCGCGTCGGCCTCGCCGCAACCGGCCACTCCGGCCGCCAATCCGCCGCCCGAAATCCGCACCGCCTCCCTGGGCGGCACCAACGGCCTGTCGACCGCGAGGAATATCTTCGACCTGACCTGGAACGCCGTCACCCAGGTGAACGGTCAGGGCGCCATCGCGAGCCTGGTCACGACGCCCGCCATCGATCCGCGGCCGGTGGTCGGTCTGCGCCAGCGCAAGGTGGAGTTGGTCGCCCCCGAGATCGACCACGTCAACGAGACGCTGGCGACCCCGGTGCCCATGACCGACATGCACTACGCCGACATGACCGAGCCCGAAGGCTATCTCGACAATTCCGCCGAGCTCGGGCCGATGGCCAACCGGCTGGGCCTCACCTCCGACATGGTCGCCCCGCCCCGCTACGACCGCTTCATCGTCCACAGCCCCATGCTGACCGCCAGCCGCGGCTGAGTGGACGCAGAGCCTGCGGCGAATCTGCGCTGGGTCTGCACAACCCTTCAGGTTGCATTGCCGCGCCGGCCCTTCTAAATCACTGGAAACACCGAGGAACGCCCATTTGAGCTCGTCCGAACGGCCGCTCACCCCCCTGCTCGACACCGTTCACTCCCCAGCCGACGTCCGGGCGCTGGACCGCACCCGATTGCGCCAGCTCGCCGACGAATTGCGCGCCGAGGTGATCGACGCCGTCTCGGTCACCGGCGGCCATCTGGGCGCCGGCCTCGGCGTCGTCGAGCTCACCGTGGCGCTCCATGCCGTGTTCGACACGCCGCGCGACCGGCTGATCTGGGACGTCGGCCACCAGGCCTATCCGCACAAGGTGCTGACCGGCCGGCGCGACCGCATCCGCACGCTGCGCCAGAAGCACGGCCTCTCCGGCTTCACCCGCCGCGCCGAGAGCGAGTACGACCCCTTCGGCGCCGGCCATTCCTCGACCTCGATCTCGGCCGGCCTCGGCATGGCCGTCGCCGCCAGCCTCAGGAACGAGAAGCGCAACGTCATCGCCGTCATCGGCGATGGCGCCATGTCCGCCGGCATGGCCTACGAGGCCATGAACAATGCCGGCGGCGCCGACGCACGCCTCATCGTCATCCTCAACGACAACGACATGTCGATCGCGCCGCCCACCGGCGCCATGTCGGCCTATCTTGCGCGGCTCGTCTCCAGCCCCGCCTATCGCGGCCTGCGCAATGTCGGCAAGCAGGTCGCCAGTCTCCTGCCGCCGTTCCTCAAGGACAAGGCGCGGCTGACCGAGGAATTCGCGCGCGGCTGGTGGACGGGTGGAACGCTGTTCGAGGAGCTCGGCTTCTACTATGTCGGCCCGATCGACGGCCACAACCTCGATCACCTGCTGCCGGTGCTGAAGAACGTCCGCGACATGGAGGACGGCCCGATCCTGGTTCACGTCGTCACCCAGAAGGGCAAGGGCTACGCACCGGCCGAGCAATCGGCCGACAAGTATCACGGCGTGGTCAAATTCGACGTTGCGACCGGCGCCCAGGCGAAAGCGAAGGCCGGCGC
>DATMTK010000078.1:0-32217 GCA_035564755.1 Devosia sp.
GAGCTGCAGCTCCTCACCTCTAAACCGGCGCTCTACGTCTGCAATGTCGACGAGGCATCCGCCGCCACGGGCAACGCCATGACCAAGCAGGTCGAGGCCTATGCCAGGCAGCACAACGCCGCCGTGATCGTCATCTCCGCCGAAATCGAAAGCCAGCTCGCGCAGTTGCCCGACGCCGAGCAGGCAGAGTACCTCGACTCCCTTGGCCTCCACGAACCCGGCCTGAACCGATTGATCCGCGAAGCCTACCAACTGCTTGGCCTGCAAACCTATTTCACCGCCGGACCGAAGGAAGCGCGGGCCTGGACCATCCACAAGGGCGACCGCGCCCCGCAGGCCGCCGGCGTGATCCACACCGACTTCGAGCGCGGCTTCATCCGCGCCCAGACCATTGCCTATGACGACTATGTGACCCTCGGCGGCGAAGTCCCCGCCAAGGAGGCCGGCAAGGCGCGCGACGAAGGCAAGGACTACGTCGTCAAGGACGGCGACGTCATGCTGTTCCGGTTCAACACCTGATCCCGCAGCCCGGGACGATTGCCCCGGCCGGTTGACGGGTCTAACCTGTCTTGCGTGAGGGTAATTTTCCCCAGGGAGACTGGAATGACCGCCTACAATGTAGTGCGTTTCCGGGTGAAGCCTGGACTGGACAACGAATTCATCAATCGGCAGCGCGCCTCCTTGAACGACGTCAAGGGCCTCCGCGATCTCGCGCTGATCAAGACGGGCGAGCGGACCTACTGCCTCATCGGCAAATGGGACAAGTTCGACGACATCGTCGCGGCGCGTGCGCAGATGATCGGGAGCCTCGACAAGATCCGCGACCTGCTCGAGGACCTTGGCAGCGGCCTCGGCGTCACCGACCCGGTGTCGGGCAGCACCGTGCTCGAGCTCGGCGATCAGGCATAGGCAACCCAGCCGCGGAAGCTGAGGCCGGCATAGAACAGGCTTACGCCGCCGAAGCCGGCTTCGCGCAGCATCGCCTCGTCCTCCTCCGGCGACAGGATCGTGAGCCTTGTCGCGATGGCGCGTTTTGCGCTTTCGGCCTGCGCCGGATCGACCCCGCCATAGGTGACGTGACGGGCGATCCACTGGCTGCGTTCGGGCTCGGTTTGCGCGAAGCTGATGTGGGCGAGGACGAACGGTGCGCCCGGCCTCAGCCGCCGGTGCACCTGCCGCAGCGTCTCGAGCCGCTGGTCGCGCGGCACGAAATGCAGCGTCAGCAGGCAGGTTGCGCCGTCGAACGGGCCCTCCGGCGCAGCATCGATGTAGCCTTCGTGGAGTCTTACCCGTGCCCGGTGCGGTTTGACCGTGCTTTCGGCAATACCCAGCATGTCGGCCGAGGGATCGACGCCGTCGAACGACCAGCCAGGATGCGCATCGGCCAGCGACTTGATTTCGAGCCCACCGCCGGCGCCAAGCACCAGAATGCGGCCGTCGGCGGGTACCCGCTCGGCCAGCAGCAGCGACATCATCCGGTGCAGGCCGTCGAACCCCGGCACCTGCCGGGGCGGCCCCTGGACGTAGCTGCCGGCGTGGGCCGCGCCGAAGGCGGGCGGGGTTGGGGCTGTGTCGGACATGCGCACTCCATCTGGCCGTCCGCAGTACCATAAGGGACCGCTGACTCCGCAATCGCCCAGTTGAGCCCGCCTCAGGGTTGACGTATACGTCAACCGCCATGAACCCGATCACCCAGAACCGCCGGCACTATGAAGACCTTGCCGTCGGCGAGGTGATCGACATCGGGCACACCACGGTGAGCAAGGAGATGATCGTCTCCTTCGCGCGTGAGTTCGACCCCTTCCCCTTCCACCTCGACGAAGCCGCGGCGAAGGCGTCGCTGCTCGGGGGCCTCGCCTCCTCGGGCTGGCAGACGGCAGCGCTGAGCCTCAGAATGCTCGGCGACAGCTTCCTCAACACCATCGCCTCGATGGGCGGGCTAGGTTTCTCCGACCTCAAATGGAAAAAGCCGGTGATGGTCGGCGACACCATCGGCGGCACGGCGACGATCGCCGGCCTGCGCCGTTCGCGCCACCACCCGGAGCGCGGCATCGTCACGCTGGATTTCGACGTCCGCAACCAGGCGGGCGAGCCGGTGATGAGCATGCGGCTCGCCAACCTCATCGAGCTGCGCGATCCGTCCGTGCCGCTGATCGAGGGCGAAAACCCATGAGGCGTCCATGACCCGCTGGTTCGAGGACATCGTCATCGACGAGGTGTTCCCCCTCGGCAGCCATGACTTCACCGAAGAGGAGATCATCCGCTTCGGCCGGCTGTACGACCCACAATATTTCCACGTCGATCCGGAAGCCGCAAAGTTCAGCCATTTCGGCGGCCTCGTCGCCTCCGGCTGGCACACGGTCACCGTCGGCCATCGCCATATGGTCGATGCGCTCTTTGCCGAAGAAGAACGGCTGCGCGCCCTCGGCAAGGAGCCCGGCGTCTCCGGTCCCTCCCCCGGCGTCAACAAGATGGAGTTCAAGGTGCCGGTCCGGCCCGGGGACACCGTCACCTACACGCTCGTCGTCACCAGCAAGCGTCCGTCGAACTCCATTCCGGGCTGGGGCCTGCTGTTCAACACGCTCGAGGCCACCAACCAGCGCGGCGAGCTCGTCTATCACGCCGAATTGGTCGGCTTCTCCAAGCTGCGCGACTACAAAATGCCGCCAAGCGTGCGTTTGCTCATGGCGTTGACGCGACTCCCGCTTTTGGGGAAGTTGGCGGCGCGTTTCCAGTAAAAGCGATCCCATGCGCCCGTTCCACGCTGCCGCGCCGTTTCTCACCGCCCTGATGCTCGCCTTTGCCGCCGCCGCGCCGGCACTGGCGCAGGACGATACCGTGGCACCGCCGTCGCAGGCTGCGCAGCCCGTGACCGTCAGCCCGGCCGAAGGCAATTGGGGCTGCATTGCCCTGGTCGACAATTCCAAGGCCGGCCTGCTCACGGTGTTCCAGGGCTCTTACGGCTACGCCTCGGCCACCTTCGGCTCGAGCGCCTCCGGCACCGGCGACGCTCAGATGGGCTCGGACGGCCTCAAATTCCTCAACGGCAATCTGACCACGGTCGGGATCACCTACGGCCTCGTCACCACCGACCAGACCGGCAACGACCTGTTGACCCTTTACACGGCCGACAAGCCGGTACTGGCCTGCACGCCGCGCTGAGGCTAAAGCTCGAGCCAGCTTCCCCGCCTGGACGCACTTTCCCGTGTCGCTCACCATCTTCGGCATCGTCCTTGCCGCCGCCGCGCTGCACGCGCTGTGGAACGCCGTCGTCAAGGGCGCCAGCGACACGCTGCTGACCACCATTCTCGTTGCGGGCTTCGGCGGCCTCATCGGCGTCGTGACGCTGCCGTTCCTGACGCCGGTGGCGCCCGGCGCGTGGACGTACCTGTGCATCTCGGGCGTGCTCGAGATCGTCTATTACGCACTCATCGCCTTCGCCTACCGCCACGCCGACATGAGCCATGCCTATCCGCTGATGCGCGGCATCCCGCCACTCCTGGTGGCGATCGTCTCCGTGGCCCTGCTCGGCACCAGCCTCGCGCCACTGCAATGGGCCGGCGTCGCGCTGATCTCGGCCGGCATCCTCACCATGCTGCTCGGTTTGCGCGGCCACCATGGCGACCGCAAGGGGCTGGGCTTTGCGCTACTCAATGCGCTGGTGATCGCGAGCTATACACTGACCGACGGCCTCGGCGTCCGCGTTGCCGGCTCGTCCATCGCCTATACCATGTGGATATTCGTTCTAACCGGCGCGCCGCTGGTCGCCTGGGCGCTGCTGCGCCGGCCGCAGATCGTCGCCTATGCCGGCCGCAACTGGCTCTACGGCGTGGTCGGCGGGCTCGGCACGCTCGGCTCCTACGGCCTCGTGCTCTTCGCCATGACCGAAGCGCCGATCCCGCTGGTGGCCGCCCTGCGCGAAACCTCGATCGTCTTCGGCACCCTCATCGCGATCGGCGTGCTCAAGGAAAAGGTCACCACGCTGCGCATCGCGGCCGCCTTGATCATTGCGGCTGGGGTGATCGTGCTGCGTCTCAGCTAGTGCCCCGCGAACGGGACCAGGCTCTCGATCCGGACCCCGAGCTCGCGCAGCCGGTCGGCGCCGCCCAAATCGAACAGGTCGATGACGAATCCCGCATGCTCGACCACCGCGCCAGTGCGCCGCAGCAGACCGACTGCGGCAAGCGCCGTTCCGCCGGTCGCGATCAAATCGTCGATCAGCAGCACCTTGTGCACGCTGCTCAGCACGTCGGCATGGATCTCGATCGTATCGACGCCATATTCCAGCGTGTAGTTCTGCCCGATCGTCGCGCCCGGCAGCTTGCCGCGCTTGCGGATCGGCACGAACCCCACGCCCATCTCGATGGCGACGCCGGCGCCGAAGATGAAGCCGCGCGCCTCGATGCCCGCGACATGCGTGATGCCGAGACCCCTGTGCGCATCGGCCAGCCGCTCGACGCTTTCCTTGAAGCCCTGTGGGTGCTCAATCAGCGTGGTGATGTCGCGAAACAGGATGCCCGGCTTGGGATAGTCGGGGATGGATCGGATCAGCGATTTGAGATCGAGCATCTCAGCTCCGGCGGACGATCTTGCGGGCAATCATGCCGGCGCGGAAGGCGGTATCGAGCGTCGCCTCGGTGGCGGCCTGGCGCATTCTCGGGGTGATCAGCAGCGGCGCCGAGCGCACCGCGGCACGGACGGTCGGGTGGCGCGCAACGGCAATGGCGACACCCACGATGGTGGCGGCAGTGCGGATGAAGGGCATAGCGATCCTCGCGACCGGTTTGCGCGCACTCTAGCGCTCCCACCGCGCCGCGCAACAAAAAGGGCGCCACAGCGCCCTTTCGCTTGGCCTTGGCGCAATCGGCCTCAGTGCACCTTGCGCCACAGCCGCTGCTTGACCATCCACATCATCACCGCGAACAGCAGCAGGAAGGCCAGGACGCGGAAGCCCGCCGCCTTGTTCTGGTCGAGGTGTGGCTCGGCCATCCACATCAGGTATGCCCCGACGTCTTTGGAATACTGATCTACCGTGAGCGGCACCGTGCTGCCATCCGGCCCCGGAATATATTTGACCTGCCCATCGGTCAGCGGCGGCGGCATGCCGATTGCGTGGCCGGGGAAGTAGACGTTGTAATACTTGCCGTCGGGCAGCTTGAAGGCGTTGCCCTGCGCGTCCGTGATGCCCGCAGGCGCGCTGTCCAGATAGCCGTTGAGGATTGCGTGGATGTAGTCCGGACCGCCTTCGGCATAGGTGGTGAAATAGTTGAAGAACCAGTTGGGGAACCCGTCCTCGATGCTGCGCGCCTTGGCCAGCACGCTCATGTCCGGCGGGACCACGCCGAACGAAGCCTTGAGGTCGGCCTGGCTCTGGTCGGGGCCGGGCCAGTTGTCCGACGGCAGGCCGGGACGCTTGCCGCCATCGGCGTCGGGATCGGTGACGGTATAGCTCGCCGCCAGCGCCTTGACCTGCGCGGCGGTGAACTCCGGCCCACCCGGCTCGCTGAGGTTGCGGAACGCCAGCAGGTGCGCCGAATGGCAGTTCGAGCAGACTTCCTTGAACACCTGGAAGCCGCGCTGCAACTGGTTGCGATCGAAGGTGCCGAACGGCCCCGCGAAGCTCCAGTGCTGCTTCTCGACGTCCTGCGTGCCGAGGTTGATCGTCTTCTGCGCGTCCTGCGCGATCGCCGAGGTCGACATCAGGCTGAGCCCCATGAGGGCAGCAGCGAAGATGGTCTTTGCTTTGATCATTGTGTGCGGGTCCCGGAGATCAGTGGGCGGTCGGCATGGCGGGGTCGGCGCCGCTCACGGCGCGGGGCTCGGTCAGCACCGCCTCCGAGATCGAATTGGGCAGCGGCCGCGGCTTCTCATACCGGCCGAGCAGCGGCAGGATCACGAGGAAGTACGCAAAGTAGTAGACGACCGAGAGCTTGCTGGTGTCGGCCACCGTGAACGGCCCGATGATGTGGGTCGCCGGTTCCTGCGCGCCGTACCACATCAGCAGCAGGAAGTTCAGCACGAACAGCCCGTAGAACCAGCGGAACGCCGGCCGGTAGTTGCCCGAACGGACCTTGCTGGTATCGAGCCACGGCACGAAGAACAGGATCAGGATCGAGCCGCCGAAGAAGATGACGCCGAGCAGCTTGCTGTCGAGGATGAAGTTGAAGTCGATGGCACGCAGGATCGCGTAGAACGGCAGGAAGTACCATTCCGGCACGATGTGCGCCGGCGTCACCAGCGGGTTCGCCATGATGTAGTTGTCGGAGTGTGCGAAGATGTCCGGCGCAAAGAACGCGAACCAGGCGAACGGAATGCAGAACACCACGATCGCGAACAGGTCCTTCATCGTGTAGAACGGATGGAAGGCCACCGTGTCGCGCTTGTCCTTTACCTCGACGCCGATCGGGTTGTTATTGCCCGGCACGTGCAGCGCCCAGATGTGGAGCACGACCACTGCCGCGATGATGAACGGCAACAGGTAGTGCAGCGAGAAGAAGCGGTTGAGAGTCGGATTGTCGACCGCGAAGCCGCCGCGCAGCAACTGCAGGATCGGATCGCCGACGATCGGGATCGCCGAGAAGATGTTGGTGATCACCGCCGCGGCCCAGAAGCTCATCTGGCCCCACGGCAGCACATAGCCCATGAAGGCCGTCGCCATCATCAGCAGGTAGATGATGACGCCGAGGATCCACAGCACCTCGCGCGGGGCCTTGTACGAACCGAAGTACAGGCCGCGGAAGATGTGGATATAGACGGCAAAAAAGAACATCGACGCGCCGGTCGAGTGCACCGCCTGGATCAGGCGCCCGCCATTGACGTCGCGCTTGATCATCTCGACCGAATCGAAGGCCAGGCCGGCGTTGGGCGTATAGTGCATCGCCAGCACGATGCCGGTGACGATCTGCACGCCCAGCATGAAGGCGAGGATGCCGCCGAACGTCCACCAGTAGTTGAGGTTCTTCGGCGTGGGGTAGTCCAGGAGCTCCTTGGAGAACCCCATGAGCGGCAGTCGGTCTTCAAACCATCTCGCGACCGGATGCGAGGGAACGTACTTCGTGGTCTCGTGCGCGGACATCTAGATGCTTCCCCTCAACCGATCTGAATCTTGGTGTCCGTAAGGAACTTGTAGGGTGGGATCACCAGGTTCTTGGGCGCGGGGCCCTTCCGGATGCGGCCCGAGGTGTCGTATTGCGACCCATGGCATGGGCAGAGCCAGCCGCCATAGTCGCCCGACTCCCCGATCGGGATGCAGCCCAGATGGGTGCACAGCGCGATCATGATCAGCCAGTTGTCGTGGCCCTTCATGACGCGGTCCTGGTCGAGCTGCGGATCCTTGAGCTGATCCATCGGCACGGCACGCGCCGCGTCGATTTCCTTCTGCGTGCGGTTGCGCACGAACACCGGCATGCCGCGCCACTTGATGGTCACGGCCTGCCCGGTCTGGATCTTGCTGAGATCGTATTCGATGGAGGCCAGGGCGAGCACCGAGGCATCGGGATTCATCTGGTTGATGAGCGGCCACACCACGCCGCCGACCGCCACCACACCGACCGCGGCGCTGGCGATGTAGAGGAAATCGCGCTTGCCTGTGTCGGGGGTATCGTCGTGCGCCAAATTCGAGTCAGTCGACAAGATCGAAAATCCCCGCCCTATTGCCTGATTTCGCGCCACTTTACGGAGCCCCCGCACCGCGCGCGACAATGCCTGTCACCCGCCTCGGGGGCGCGTGATTTGGGTGTCTTTTTGCACTCTCCTCCGCGCTTGTCCAGCCGGGACGGCCGGGCGAAAAGGCGTCTGCGACACTATACCCACTGGCTTGCCCGCGCCCTGCCGAAGAGGAGAACGGCGTGCCCGTCGAACTTGCCCTCTACCAGCCCGACATCGCCCAGAATACCGGCACCTTGCTGCGGCTCGGAGCGTGTCTCGGCATCGTCGTCCACGTCATCCATCCGACCGGCTTTGCCTTCTCGAAACGCGAGCTCAAGCGCGGCGGGCTCGACTATCTCGACCTGGCCGAGCTCGTGGAGCACGACAGCTACGCCCATTTCGATCACTGGCGCCGAGACTCAGCGCGCCGGCTGGTGCTGCTCACCACCAAATCCTCCGATTCGGCGTATGCTGCCCGCTACGGCGACAACGACATCCTGATGCTCGGCCGCGAGAGCGCCGGCGTGCCCGCCGACGTCGCGGCCAGCGCAGACCTCAGCGTGCGCATTCCCATGCGGCCGGGCTTGCGCTCCATCAACGTTGCCGTCGCTGCCGCCCTTATTTTGGGCGAGGCAATGCGCCAAACTGATGCTTTCGCGAGTCTCACATGACGCTGCCCGACGATATCGACCTCAAGAAGCGGATGGCCGCCGACTGGTTTCGGCAGGTCCGCGGCGATCTCTGCGCCCGCCTCGAAGCCCTCGAGGTCGAGGGCGGTATCGATGACCGCACCCATCCTCCCGGACGGTTCGAGATCAGACCCTGGACCCGCTCCGACGGTGGCGGCGGCGAGATCGGCCTGCTGCACGGCCGCGTCTTCGAGAAGGCCGGCGTCCATATCTCGGTGGTGCACGGCCGCTTCACCGAGGAATTTGCCCGGCAGATGCCTCATACCGAAGCTGGAGCCGAGTTCTGGAGCGCCGGCGTCTCGGTCATCGTCCACCCCTGGAGCCCGCACGTGCCGGCTGCGCATATGAATACGCGCATGATCGTCACCGGAAACTACTGGTTCGGCGGCGGCGGCGACCTCACGCCGGTCCTCGATCGCCGGCGGACGCAGGCCGATCCCGACAGCGTCGACTTCCACGCCGCGATGAAAGCGGCCTGCGCCAGGCATCCGGGCGTCGACTATCCGCACTACAAGGCCTGGTGCGACGAATATTTCTGGCTCAAGCATCGCAGCGAACCACGCGGCATCGGCGGCATCTTCTACGACCAGTTGAGCTCGGGCGACTGGGACCGTGACTTCGCGTTCACCCAGGACGTCGGCCGCGCCTTCGTCGACGTCTATCCCCGGCTGGTCCGCCGCAACTTCAACACGCCGTGGAGCGAGGCCGACCGCGACGAGCAGCTCATCCGTCGCGGCCGCTACGTCGAGTTCAACCTGCTCTACGACCGCGGCACCACTTTCGGCCTCAAGACCGGCGGCAATGTGGAAGCGATCCTGAGCTCGATGCCGCCCGAGGTCCGCTGGCCGTAAAGGAACCGACCAGGGACAACGACCGTTTCGTCGTCGAGGGCAATTGGAGGTTGCGATGAAACAATATGAATGCCTCGTGCCGGGCTGTCCCTGGCACACCAGCGCCAAGGACGAGGCCGAGATCGTCCGTCGCGCCGCCGAGCACCTGCGCGAGGTTCATGGCGAGACGGTGGTGCGTCCGGACATGATCGACCGCATCAAGCAGCGCATCCACGCGATGCAGCCGGCACAGTAAGCAGACGCGACGATCAGGGTCCTGCGCGTACCATTGCCAGCAGGTCCATCCGGCCGAGCCGGAAGTCGCTGGCGATCCATTCCTTTTCGAGCCGTTCGAGCTCGGCCCCCAGCGCGGGGCCGGGCCGGATGCCGCGCTGGATCAGATCGTTGCCGCCGATCGGGAATTTCGGCACCTCGATCGCCTGCAGCCGCTGCACCACCGCCGCACGGCCCGCTTCGGTCCATCCGGCCAGGGCTGCCGCCACATCGACAGCGTCGGCCAGCGTCGCGGGATAGCGGTAGGCGGCTTCGTTGATGTGGAAGTCGCTGCAGAGACGCGCCGCGGCCAGCGTATGCTCCGCCGCCTTGAGGTCGTCGTTCGACAGCCGCCACCGCGCCTGCAGCATTTCGCTGCCCAGCGCATTGACGATCAGCGCCAGCCGCGCCATCAGCGTCGCCTTGTAGGTGTGGCGCTCATAGGTCTCGAGCCAAAGCACCAGTGGCGCTGAGAAATCGAGAATCTGCGCCCCGGTCATCACCGAGATCGTCTGCGCGACCTTGGGCAGCGCCAGTATCCGGCGCATCTCCTGCCCCACCCGTTCCGCCGAGAGCTCGTCGAGCTCAGCATGCGCCCGCGCCGCCGCGGCGAGTCCGGTGGGATCGAACCGCTCCTGCCCGTGGCTCGCCGAGAAGCGGAAGAACCGGAACACCCGCAGCCGGTCTTCGGCAATGCGCTTGCCGGCATCGCCGATGAATCGCACCACGCCCGACAGGCAATCGTCGATGCCGCCCAGCGGATCGAACAACGTTCCATCCGCCTCGGCATAGAGCGCGTTCAGGGTAAAGTCACGCCGCTCGGCGTCGCGCCGCCAATCCTTGCCGAACCGCACCTTTGCATGCCGGCCATAGGTCTCCACATCCTCGCGTAGGGTGGTGACTTCGGCGACGAGGTCGCCGATTTTGAGCGTCACCGTGCCGTGCTCAATCCCGGTGGGATAGACGGGAACGCCCTTCTTTCCGGCCCGCCTGCTCACCTCCTCCGGCGTCAGCTCGGTGGCAAAATCGATCTCCGGCCGCTCGCGCCAGCGGTCGAGCAGGGTATCGCGCACGATGCCGCCGACCGCCCGCGTCCGCCGCTTGCTCCCGTCGAGCAGCGCGAACACCTGCTGCGTTTCCGGCCGGTGCAGCCATTCGGCGGCCCTGAGCCGCGCGATCGCGCTTTCCGGCGTCACGCTGCCGCCTCCGCCCTGAGCACCAGTTCGTAGAACCGGCGGGTGAGATTGGCGGTGATCCCCCAGATCAGCGGGCCGTCCTGGGCAATCTGCCAGGTCGTGTGATCCTGTCCCCTCCGGCGCACATGGAAGGTCCCGAAGCTCTCCTCCTGCATCAGCAGCGCGAGCGGCACCTCGAACACCGTTTTGACCTCGCCGGGATTGCCCACGAAGTCGTGTCCCGGCCGCACCTCGGCGACCACCGGGGTGATCAGATAGTTCGATCCGGTGAAATAGGCAGGCATGTAGCCGAGCAGCCGCGCGTCGGCGGGATCGAGTCCGACCTCCTCGCTGGCCTCGCGCAGCGCCGCGTCGCCGGGCCCGGCATCGCCCGGATCGATCTTGCCACCCGGGAAGGAAACCTGCCCCGAATGCGAGCGCAGATCGGGCGAGCGCTCGGTATAGAGCACGCTCAACGCCTCGCCCCGCCGGACCAGCGCGATCAGCACCGCCGCGTCGCGGCGCGGGCTGCTGAAGCCACCATCCGGCATCCAGTCGGGAACGAGCGAAGCCGTTTCCTCCGCAGCCTGCGGATCGGGCAGCAGCCGAAGCCTGATTCGTTCGATCAGTTCATCGGCCGCCGACACAGTCCAACATCCCCATAGGCGCCTGGCGCATCGCGCCGAACGGCGCTTACGAGTGCTTCTTGGCTCCGAACGCGCCGATCCTGCCTTTGATCCGCGCCGCCAGAGTCTGGTCGTCAGAATAGACGAGCACGCGCGACGGGTCGACGGGGCCGGGCCACTGCACGGCACCGAGCGTCGTGGGCTGCCAGCCAAGCGGGCAATAGTAGTCGCGGTCGCCGATCAGGATCACGAAGCTGCCCTGGCCGCGCTCCAGCGCCACGCGGGTCACCTCCCTGGCCAGCATCTTGCCGACGCCGCGCTTGCGGAAGTTGGGATGCGTCGCCAGCGGCCCGAGCATGTAGCCGTCGAGCCCGCCCACGCTGATCGGCGTCATCCACACGGAGCCGCAGGGGACGCCGTCGACTTCGGCGATGAGAGAAAGGGATTTGTCGATCGGGAAGCGCTCGCGCACCCGAAAGGCCGTCCGGGCGAAGCGTCCGGGGCCGAAAGCCAGCGCCTGCAGGTCGTCGACGAACGCATCGTCGTCGGCCGAGGCAAAGCGCCAAATGGGCAAGCCGGGTTGCGGAGGGGCCGACGGAGCCGGCTGGTAGACAGATTGAACGTTCATCGTGGACGTCCCTGAACGACAGGTAAAAGGACTGAAACACCGGCCTGAAACCGGCTCCCGACCTTTTACGGTCGTCGGGTCACGTGAACGACGTTCTCCATCCTGGGCGCCTCCTGACGCCTGAATTGCGCATTAGCACCGGAGGGGCAACGCGTAAACGAGAAATCATAGGGAACGCAGCGCATTTCAAGACCTCGGCGTTAACGCTTGGTGATTGTGATCCGAGCGCTTAACTCAGGCCGCGACGCGACCGAAAGGAGACGATTGTGGGACAATTGGTGGACGGCGGCTGGACCAACGAGTGGTACGACACCGCCAAGACGGGCGGAAAGTTCGTCCGCGGCGAGTCCGCCTTCCGCAACTGGATCACCGCCGACGGCGGCGCCGGTCCCACCGGCGTGGGTGGTTTCAAGGCCGAGGCGGGCCGCTACCACCTCTATGTGTCCTATGCCTGCCCCTGGGCCCACCGCGCGCTGGTCTTCCGCGCCCTGAAGGGCCTCGGCGACCTGATTTCGGTCTCCGTCGTCTCGCCCAAGATGCCCGACGAGACCGGCTGGACCTTCAAGGACTGGGGCTCGACCGGCGACGATCTCTACGGCGTCGACCACCTCTACCAGATCTACCTGAAGGCGAGGCCCGACTATACCGGCCGGGTCACCGTCCCGGTGCTTTGGGACAAACAGCAGCAGACCATCGTCAACAACGAGAGCAGCGAAATCATCCGCATGCTCAATACCGCCTTTGACGACCTGACTGGCAATGACGACGACTACTATCCGGCATCGCTCCGTGCCCGCATCGACGAGATCAACGCCCGCGTCTACGACACCGTGAACAACGGCGTCTACAAAGCCGGTTTCGCCACCAAACAGCGGGTCTACGAGGAGAATGTGGGCAAACTCTTCGAGTCACTCGACTGGATCGAGGACATCCTCAGCCAGAGCGCCTATCTCGCCGGCGACGCGCCGACAGAAGCCGACTGGCGCCTCTTCACCACTCTGGTGCGCTTCGACGCCGTCTATTACGGCCACTTCAAGTGCAACATCCGCCAACTGGCGGACTATCCCAACATCTCGCACTATTTGAAGGGCCTCGTCGCCACGCCCGGCGTCCGCGACACCATCCACATCGACCACATCAAGACGCATTATTACTGGAGCCACATCCGCATCAACCCGACGCAGATCGTGCCGGTGGGCCCGGAGCTAGACTTCCTCTAGGCAATCAGGCCGCAGCAGAATCGACCGCCCGCGCGGAGATCGTGAGTTTAAGTCCGAGTGCTTGGATGACCTTCAACACAGTGGCGAACTCAGGATTCCCCTCCGCCGACAGCGCTTTATAAAGGCTCGCGCGAGTAAGCCCGGTAGCCTTGGCGATCTCGGTCATGCCCTCTGAGCGCGCAATGTCGCCCAGCGCATGGCTGATTAGCGCAGGATCGCCGTCCTCGAACGCGGCTTCGAGATATGAGACCACGTCTTCCTTGGTCGTGAGGTAGTCGGCCGTGTCGTAAGGAAAGGTTTCGAGTGGCATTTTAGCTGTCCCATTCTCGCGCCAACTGCTTGGCATGCTCAATGTCGCGGCTCTGACTGGCTTTGTCGCCGCCGCACAACAGCAGGACAAGCACCTCGGCTCGCTGCAAGTAGTAAACGCGATAGCCGGGGCCGTAGTTGATCCTTAGTTCACTAACGCCTTCACCTATCGGGCGTACATCGCCCGGATTACCGAGCAACAGTCGGCGTACTCGAATTGTATCCCATAAGAAACATCTTGTAAAATCTCACCATTCGGCGTCCGCCCTCGCGCCCTCGAAAATCTCGCGGAGCCGCCGCGCCGTGCCCTTGCCCACGTCCGGCGGCAGTGCATGGATGTCGAACCACTCGCATTGCGCGATCTCGAGGTTCGGCCGAAACGCCCGCTCCCGCCGGAACTGCCGCCAGACATAAACCGCCACGTGGTCCCGCATCCCGCCGGCGATGCGGTTGAGGTAGAAACCGGCGAGCTCCGGCCGGCCTTCCGCCTGATACCCGGTCTCCTCGAGCGCTTCGCGCGCCGCTGCGGCCTCGGCCGTCTCGCCCGGCTCGACACCGCCGCCGGGAAACTGCCAGCCCGGGGTGTAGGTATGCTTGACGAGCAGCACCTTGTCGCCGTCGATCAGCACCGTCCGCACGCCGACCGTCAGCCGCTTACGTAGTGCGGTGACGAGCAGATGGAGGCGCGTCCGTACGCGCTGCCAGCGCGAAAGTCTGGTGTTGTCGTTCATGTCCCGTTGACCTAGCAGCCCACGCGCCGGTGCAAAATGACCGCTCGGTGACAACGGCCATTTTCTTGCCCCCCGCGCCATGGCATACGCGGCCGAAATGGTGACCCTCGCGCACATCTCCGATATCCACCTGGCGCCGCTGCCGCCGGTGCAGTGGACGGAACTGATGAACAAGCGCATCACCGGCTACATCAACTGGCGCCTGCGCCGGCACTCGGCGCTCTCCGGCGAAGGCCTGCATAATCTCGTGCAGCACATGAAGGCGCAGCAGCCAGATTTCGTCGCCGTCACCGGCGACCTGGTGAACCTTGGGCTCGAGGCCGAAGCCAACACCGCCTGGAACTGGCTGCAGACCGTCGGCGACGAGCACGCCGTCTGCGTGTCCCCCGGCAACCACGACGCCTACGTGAAGCCAGCGTTCGGCTTCAACGCCGAGCGCTGGGGCGGCTACATGCGCGGCGAGACCATGGATGTCGCCCAGTTCCCGTTCGTTCGCCGCGTGGATGACGTCGCCGTCATCAGCTGCAGCTCGAGCGTGCCGTCCGGCCCATTCATGGCCATCGGCCGCTTCGAGCAGGACCAGGCCGACCGCCTGGCGCGCATCCTCAAGCTCATGGGCGAAGCGGGTTACTTCCGCGTCGTCCTCATCCATCATCCGCCCAACCAGGAGGCACGCAGCCTCCGCCTCGGCCTGCGCGGGGCCAAACGGTTCCGCGAGGTCGTCGCCGAGCACGGCGCCGAGCTCGTCCTGCACGGCCACACCCACAAATCGACGATCTTTGCCATTCCCGGCAGGACCGGCGACGTGCCGGTGATCGGGGTTGCCGCGGCCGGCGCGGCGCAACGCGAGGACGGTGGCGAAGATCCGGCCCGCTACAACCTGTTCAAGATCGAGCGGCTCGGCACCGCCTGGAGCTGCTCCATGCGCGAATTTGGCTTTCAGCGTCTTAGTCCCGATATTGTGCTCAGGCTGAGTCTGCGGATTTACTGACGGGTCGCGGCCAAAGACACGGCGTCATTCCCGCGACAGCGGGAAGCCAGGAGCCCTCAAGCACCGGCGCCCGGAACAGGACTGGATTCCCGCTTTCGCGGGAATGACGAAGTGGACAGAACCGCTTGAGCAGCGCCTTCACCGTCGCGAAACCGACCTACGACGCCGCCACCGGCGTCGCCCGGTTCCCTTACGCCCTGGGCGAGCTCCATTTCACCGAAACCCTGCAGTTCCCGCCGGGTGCCGATCCCGATGCCGCGGCCTCCGACGCCTTCGGCAAGCTCCTCGATCTGACCGCCGTCACGCTCGGCGTCAGCTACTTCAAGCTCACCGCGCCGCTCCGCATCGTCGTCGACTTTCCCCTGACCGAGCGGGGGGTGGATTATGCGCTGGACGTTTATTCCAACGGTCTCGGCGAGTTCTACGCCCGCAACAGCCTGAGCCATTTCGGCAAGATTGAAGTCGAGGCCGCGCGCGATATCCGCAAGGAACACCCGTCCCCGCTTCTGCGCGACCGGGTCCTGCTGCCGATCGGCGGCGGCAAGGACTCGCTGGTCTCGGTACAACTGCTCGAGGCCGCCGGCGTCGACTACACGCCCTTCGCCGTAAATCCCAAGGGTCCGATCCTCGGCTCGGTCGGCAAGATCGGCAGAACGCCGCTCTATATCATCCGCACGCTCGACCCGGAAATGATCCGGCTGGGCAAGGCGCCCGGCTACCTCAACGGTCACGTGCCCTCGACCGCCATCAACTCGATGATCGCAGCGCTCACCGCACTGCTCTTTTCCTACAACCGCGTCGTGCTCAGCAACGAGCGTTCGGCCTCCGAGGGCAACGCCGTGCATGACGGGCGCGAGGTGAACCACCAGTACTCCAAATCGCTCGACTTCGAGGGCCGCATCGCCGGCGTCCTCGAGGAGGCCACTGCCGGTGCGCTCGACTACTTCTCGCTCCTTCGCCCCTATTCCGAAGCCAAGATCGCCAGGCTCTTCGCGCGCGAAACCAGGTACGACCACGTGTTTTCGAGTTGCAACCGCAACTTCAAGCTCTCCGGCCACACCGGCCCGCTCTGGTGCGGCGAGTGCCCGAAATGCCATTTCACCTTCCTCATCCTCGCCCCGGTGATGGACAAGGCGCGGCTGCTCGGCATCTTCGGCCAGAACCTGCTCGACCAGCCCGGGCACGAACACGCCTTCCGCGAGCTCACCGGGCTTGCCGGCCAGAAGCCCTGGGAATGCGTCGGCGAGATCGAAGAGGCCGCCGCCTGCCTCTACGCCCTGACCGGCAACCCGGATTGGGACGATGCTGCGATCGTCAAGGCGCTGCGCGAGGACCTCGTCCGGCAGTACGGCCGGCCGCGTCTCGTCGAAGCCCTGAACGAACTGATGATCGACAGCACCGAGCACCACATTCCGCCTGCCCTCGCCGAAAGGATCGCCCGCGATGCGGCTTGACGCTCCCATCCTGCTCTACGGCGCCGGCCGCGAGGGCCGCTCGACCCGCACCTTCCTCAAGTCGCGCGCGCCGGACCTCAAGGTCTACGTCACCGTCGACAGCGGCGCCGCCGACATCGACGACGCCGAGTTCATTGCCCCCACCGACCTCCAGGCCGCCATCGAGCAACGGCGCTTCGGCACCATCGTCAAATCGCCGGGCGTGTCGCGCTACAAGCCGATCTTCCTCACGGCGCGCGAAGCCGGCATCGCCGTCACCTCCAATCTCAATCTGTGGGGCGAGCACTATCGCGCGGGCCGCAGCGTCATCGCCATCACCGGCACCAAGGGCAAGTCGACCACCGCGACCCTCACGCACCTGATGCTGGTCAATGCGCGGCTCGATGCCGGCCTTGCCGGCAACGTCGGCCTCGCCCCGCTGGAAATCGCCGACAAGCACAGGATCGTGGTGTTCGAGCTGTCGAGCTACCAGACCGCCGACATGGCATTTTCGCCCGATATCGCCGCGGTCACCAACCTCACGCCCGAGCACACCGACTGGCATCGCACCACCGAGCGCTACTACGCCGACAAGCTCAACCTCATCGATCGCGACACGGCCTTTCCCGTCGCCCTGGGCAAGGGCGCGCGCGACAATCCGCTGGTCCTCGAAGCCCTGCGCGACCGTTCGCGCCTGTTGCCGCCGATCGCCCCCTTCATCGACGACCGCCTCGTTGCTGCCGTGAAGCGCAGCAAGCTCAGGGGCGAGCACAACCTCGACAACGCCCGCCTCGCGGCGCAGATCGCGCTCGCCGCCGGTGCCGGACTCGAAGGCATCGTGCGCGGCATCCAGGCCTTCGAGCCGCTGCCGCATCGGCTCGAGGAGCACACCATCGGCGGCATCGCCATCGTCAACGACTCGATCTCGACGACGCCGGAGGCGACCAAGGCGGCGCTCGCCGCCTATCCCGGCCGCCGCATCGCGCTGATCGCCGGCGGCCACGAGCGCCAGCAGGATTACACCGAACTCGCCTCGCTCCTCGCGCCGCGCGGCGTCACCGTGCTCCTCGCCCTGCCGGTGACCGGCGCGCGCCTTGCCACCGCCACCTCCGATGCCTCCCCCGGCATCGAGATCGTCGAAGCCGCCTCGCTGCAGGCCGGCATGGAGGCGTTGCGCGATCGCCGCGACAAGTTCGACACCCTCATCCTGTCACCCGGCGCACCGAGCTACGGCCAGCTCGAAAGACCTGGGCTGGCCTTCAGCAGCTTCGAGGAGCGCGGCCGCGCTTTCGTCCGTATCGCCGGCGAGCTGTTCGGCCAATAGCGCTACGGGCGCGGCGTTCCGTCGGCGCTGAACGGCCCCGTCAGGTCGGCCGGCGGAATTCCCGCCAGCACCAGCCCGTCATGCATCCGGTCCAGCAGCACCTGCGGTTTCATCATCAGGCCGAGCCGAGGCAGGATCCCGTGCGACTGGAAAACCGGGTTCTGCAGGACCTCGGGCTTGTAGCGGTCGACGATGTCGCTGCGCCCGATCACCGGCGCCGCCGCCAGCGCCACCGTCGGACCATATTCCTCATCGCCAGCGGCCAGGGCCTGCGCCGCAACGATCGCGTCATAGTAGCGGCGCTCACGCAGCGCTTCGAACGCCCGTGTCATGTAGTACCACGGCGGCGGTGAGGAGATCGTCGAAAGCGTGCGCTCGGCGAGCGCGTTGCCGTCGTCATAATGCTGCGTGAGCCAGAGCACGAGACCGTTGGCCGCAAGCGCATCCATGCTCGCGGGATTGAGCTCGACCGCCTTGCCCAGCGCCCCGAGTGCCGCATCGAGCGAGCCCTGGCGCGCCAGGACCAGCCCCTGCTGTTCGTAGACAAAAGCGTCCGCCGGCTGCAACGACACCGCGCGGGCCGCGGCGGTCGTCTCTTCCGCCATGACCTTCGTCAGGTCGGTCTTCGGATCGGCCGTGTAGTGGTCGCGCCACGCTTTGATCCCCGAAACCGCCGCCAGCGCCGTCGCATTATCGGGGTCGGTGGCGATCAGCCGGTCGTAACAGCCGATCGCCGTCGTGGCGTCGCTCATCCGCCGGTTGTCCCGCCAGGTCATATAGCGCAGATCGCAAAGATAGAGCGTCGGCAGGACGGTGGTTGAGGTCTGCTCGGCGAGCCAGGCGCGGCCCGGTGCGTGCAGCGGCCCGCTGGCGTTGCCGAGCCGCGCCGCGAGCGTCACGACCGCGCCGCTGAGGGCCGGTCCGGCATCGAGCGAGGGCGGTGCAATCTCCGTACTCCACACGATCCCGGTCGTGCCGCCTCCCGACAGCAGTGCCTTCACGGTGAACTTGCCGTCCTTCTCCTCGATCGAGCCGTGCACCACCATCGTCGCCGCATCGGGCGTGACCTTGACCGTGTCGAACTTCGCGAGTGCGGCGGAGAGCTGCGGACCGAATTGCGCAATCGTCGCGTCGAGTCCCGGTTCGCCCGTCAGATTGTCGAAACTGCCCACTGTTACCGAGGGGAAGTCCGGCACCGTGGCCGCCGCCGACGGCCTCGCCGGCAGCGACCAGCGGACAAGGCCGATCGCCAGACCCACGCCGACCAGCGTGAAGCACAGCCCCAGCAGCGCGTTGAAGAAGAACCGGCCGGACGGCCACACCGGCACGCCGACCATCGGCCTGCGGTGCGCCGCGACGTCCACCTGCGGGGCGTCCGGGGCCTCCCCGCCCTTCGGCGTGGCGAAACCGAATTCCGGCACATAGCGGCCCAGCGGCAGCCGAATCTGGACTGCCGAGTCCGAATTGCCGGTGTCGTAGAACTGCTCAAGCAGCGTTCGCAGCCGGCGGGCCTGCACCCGCACGATCGGATCAGCCTGCGGATCGAAGCTCTGCGGCCGCCCGAAAACATCGACCGCGATCGAGTACGCCTTGATCGAGCCCTCTTCGCCGCCGAGCGTCTTTTCGACCACGTAGCGCAACAGCTCGGTAAGCTGCGGCGAACGGGAAATCCCTGGCCAACCAAGGAGTTCGTCCAACGCGGCGCGCACCTGATCCGGGCTCGGCGCCAGTTCCGGCACGGTGGATTCCCCCTCCTCCGCCACCCCGGAGTCTGTGCGTTTTACATGTAAAACGCAATGGACTTACCCGGACTTTACCCCGTGCAACCTTGGCGGGGTGGACGAAAATCGGCATATGCGGCCCCGTTCGCAGCACAGCGCGGCCGGTTGAGGCACGTCATTCAGCCTGATCGGTAGGCAGCGGTTCTCCTCCCTCCGCCCGTCGTCGCGCTCCCAGGGCACGCGGCCAGTTATTTTCGAGCACGACCCATCCTCCCGCGCGGCGCGGGGAAGGACACGCGATGACTTCTGCAATAATTCGCCAACCGGCGATCGCGCTGGTTGACGACGACTTTCATTCGGCCCGGTTGATGCTGCGCATGCTGGCGGCTCACGACGCCCCGCTTGTCGATTGGCTGGGCGGCGATCCGGAAAAGGCCTTCGACTCCGTTCTGAAGCTGGCCGCCCTGCCTCTGACCGCCACGCGGCTGATGGTGCTGGTCGATCTCAAATCGTCCTCGACCGCCTCACGCGATTTCATCGAGCGGTTGCTGCACGCGTGTCCGGATCTCCTCGTCGTCGCCATGGCGCCGTCGCTCGACCGCGACACCCGTAACCAGCTTCTCGACGCCGGCGCGGCTGCCGTCTTCGAGCGGCATGCCGAGCTCAATTCCTACCGCGGCGAAGCGGCAAATATCGTCAGTTACTGGGTCCGCGCCCAGCAGCTCGATGCAGTTGGCACCTGAGGTCCCCCAGACTTGAGGTGCCGCGGGGAGCGGCGTGCTTGGACGGTGGGCGACCGTCACGGCATTCCCAACGCCCTCCCCGCACTTTCCCGAGGCGCATGCGTCTCCAGCGGAAATTGCCCCGCCATCTCCCGGGCGAGGCAATCAGCGCGATCCCTTCTCTCGCGCTCTCTGCCGCGGCGGCCGCATCCTCCTGCGGCCGCCGCACGGCTTTTCGCCGTCGCTCGCCCGGCCCTTGCGGTCGCTGAGCCGGCGACGTAACTCTTGGCGCGGCCGCGACCGCCGGATTTTTCCCGAAAAATTCCCGCTTTACCTCAACCATTGTTGAGGTTGTACGCGTTGCGCCGTTCCGTTTGACGAGTCGCCGGCCATGACCGCTAGTTCCACCAGTTCCGATACGCACGATACCTCCTGGCGTGCCCTGTTCATGAGCGGTGGCATCGCCGTCGTCATCTTCATCGGCGGCACCACCTTGCAGGCGCTCGAAGCCTTCATCAGCACCGCCATGCTGCCCACGGTCGTCCACGACATCGGCGGGCTCGACCTTTTTGCCTGGACGACGACGCTGTTCATTGTCGCCTCGATCCTCGCGACGATCTTCGCAGCCGTCAGGCCCGGCGGCATCGGCCCGCGCGGCGTTTACGTCTTCGCCGCCTGCTGCTTCGGCCTGGGCAGCCTGATCTGCGGCCTTGCCCCCAGCATGCCGGTCCTGCTCGCCGGCCGCACCGTACAGGGCTTCGGCGCCGGGCTGCTGGTGTCCGCCTCGCTGGCGATGATCCGTATCGCCTTCCCCGAGCATCTATGGTCGCGGGCGATGGCGCTCAACGCCGTCGTCTGGGGCGTCGCGACGCTGCTCGGCCCTGCCATCGGCGGCATGTTTGCGCAATACGATCTCTGGCGCTGGGCCTTCCTCATCGTCGTGCCCATCGCCGGCATCCTTGCGGCCGGCGCCGTGACCATCCTGCCCGCCCGCGAGACGACACCGGCGAGGGCCGGTGCGCCCGTCCTGCAGATCGGCCTCGTCGTGATCGCCATTCTCCTCATCTCGATCAGCAGCCTCATCACCGACAATCCGTTGCTGGCCGGCCTGCTGCTCGCCGCGACCGGCGTCGATATCGTGCTGCTGGGCGCCATCGAGGCGCGCGCCAAGACGCAATTGCTGCCCAACGGCGCCCTGGCACCCTCCACTGTCGTCGGCACGCTCTTCCTCACCATCCTGATTTTCGGCATCTCGATCTCGAGCGACATCTTCGCGCCGTTCTTCCTGCAGAAGGTCCATGGGCTGCCGCCGGTCTGGGCCGGCTACATGACCGCGTTGCTCGCGACCGGCTGGGTCATCGCGGCCATCGTCACGGCCAACTTCCGCAACGCTGGCGTCCGGCGCGCCATCACCGGCGGGCCGGTGCTCATCCTCTGCGGCACCATCGGCCTCGCCCTGTGGCTGGGCGATTCCACGGTCGGCGCCGTCGGCCTCGCGGTCATCGGTGCCTCGCTGTTCGCCATGGGCTTCGGCATCGGCCTGGCCTTCCAGCATCTGTCGACCAGCGTCCTCGCCTCCGGCACCGAGGCCGACAACGACCGCACCTCGGCTGCGCTCGGCATGGTGCAGCTCTTTGCCTCCGGCGCCGGCGCGGCGATCGGCGGCGTCATCGTCAATGCCGCCGGCCTGCCGCTCGCGACCGAGATCGGTGGGGTCGAACAGGCCGCCCGCTGGCTCTACTGGTCGTTCGCGCTCATCACGGCGCTGGCCATTCCGCTGAGCTGGCGCGTCATCCGCACCGTACCGCGCCTGCTCGGACGGCCGGCGGAGTAGCGTTAACCGCCGGTTAACCAACCGCTCCGATTTCGCCCGAGCTGAAACCGCGTTCCAACCGGCTCTGCCTATCCTGCACCGCGGAGTGTTCTGCCTCGGGGCTCGGGTCATGCGCGTCGGAGATTCCGGCTGGAAATTCTCGCTTGCCGTGCTGCTGCCGGTGATCGCCGCGGTGGCGGTCACCGTCGCGCTCGCCGCCGGCTTCATTGTCTGGTCCGCCGGTCGCACCGACGACCGCTCGCTGGTCCGGCAGCAGGCGATGGCCGCCAAGATGATCGACACGGCGAAGCAGGACTTCGCCACCACCCAGACCGACGAGGTGCTACGCTGGGACGATGTCGAGATCTTCCTCAAGGGCCAGCCGGCGCCGGCCGCCATCGACAATTACTTCGGCCAGGACGAGTACGGCACTTATGGTCACGAGCGCGTCTACGTGCTCGATGCCGACCTCGACGCCATTTATGCCGCCCGTGTCGGGCAAAAGGCCGATCCCAAGACCTACGACAGCGATCGTGCCGTGATCGATCCGCTCGCCGTGCGCCTGCGCGCCCCCGACATGCAGGCACAGATCGCCTCGTACCAGAACGGCAACATCGAGTTCCCGCCGCAGGTGACCGATTTCGTCGCCATCGACGGCCGTGTCGCGCTGGTGAGCGTGCTGCCGATCGCATCCAACTTCGACGACCAGATGCAGCAGCCGGGGCACTATTTCTACCATGTGGCGCTGGAGTTCGTCGGCAAGGGCCTGGCCGCCGACCTGATGAACCAGTACCTGCTCGAAGGCGTGCACTTCGACACCGACGCGGCCACCTCGCCGAATGAGACGATGATCCCCATCGCCAACGCCGCCGGCCGCTTCGTCGCCTACTTCAAGTGGCAGCCCGACCGCCCCGGCCAGGCGCTGTTGAGCGAAACCCTGCCCGCGAGCCTCGGCCTGCTCGGCGTCGTCGGCCTCGTGATCGCATTCCTGCTCTACTTCCTCGCGCGCTCGACCCGGGCGCTCGAAAAGGCCCGCGCCGACGCACTGCATCGCGCCACGCACGATCCGCTCACCGGCCTTGCCAACCGCGCGCTGTTCAACGAACGCCTCGAGCGCTCGCCCTTGCCGCTGACCCTGCTGGCGCTCGACCTCGACCGGTTCAAGGCCGTCAACGACACGCTGGGCCACGAAGCCGGCGATGAGCTGCTGAAGCAGGTCGCCGGTCGCCTGATCCCGCTGGTCGGCAACACCGACCTGGTCGCCCGCCTCGGCGGCGACGAATTCATGATCCTGCTGTCGGGCGGCCTCGATGTCGTCCGCGTCGAGGCCCTTGCCGCGAACATCGTCGAAAGCCTCGGCGAGCCGTTCTTCCTCGGCCGCGACGTCGCCGACATCGGGGTCAGCGTCGGCATCGCGACCGCCGTCACCGACGAGCGCAAGGAACTCGTCTCGCGCGCCGATTTCGCGCTCTATGACGCCAAGGAATCCGGGCGCAATACCTTCAAGGTCTTCGACGAAATCAAGAAGGCTGCCTGAGACCTATCCGGCGGCCTCCAGCACCACCGCCAGCCGCGCTTCGCGCGCCTTGAGCCCGTCGCGCCGCTGCTCCGTCGCCATCGCCCAGAGCTCGCCGAGCCTGGCATTTTCGAACATCGCGAACAGGCACGGCGCGATGTAGCTCTTGCGCGTAATCGCCGGGGTGTTGCGCAGGAACGCCGCCACCGACTTGGCGACGCCCGCTGCCTGCCGCTTGCGCGCCGACGCCGACGGTCCGGGCTCGAGCCGGGCCAGTTGCTCCGCCGCCAGCGCGCTCGCATGCAGCGTGCGGAAATCCTTCGCGCTCACCCGCTCGCCGGCAATCTGACGCAGATAGGCGTTGATCTCCTCGCTGCGGATCGGCTTCGGCGCGCCGTCGTCATCGCGATACATCAGCAGCCGCTTGCCGGGGATCGTCTTCACCCGCGCGATGGCTTTGGCCAGCCGCTCATCCGTCAACGTGTAGCTCGCAACCTTCCCGCTCTTGGCCGGAAAATGCAGCGTCAACGCATCGCCATTTACCGTTACGTCGCGCGTGAACAGCGTGCCGGCACCGCGTGTCCCGCGCGCATCGAGATAGCGCTCGCGTCCGATCCGCATCGCGGTCCGGTCGATCAGCGCCACCCCGATCGCCAGCGCCAGCGTCTTGCTGCCGGCCTGCGCCGCGAGGTCGTCGTGCACGTGCCGGCGGATGCGCGGCAGCGCCGCCGTCAGCAGCGCCAGTTGCCGCTGCTTCTTGCGCGTGCGCCGCGCCTCCCAATCCGGATGGTAGATGTATTGCACGCGGCCCGCGGCATCGACGCCGCAGGCCTGGATGTGCATGTGCGGATCGGGCGCGACGCGCACCTCCGTCCACGCCGGCGGGATGCCCAGATGCAGCGCCCGCTCGCGCAGCTCGCCTCGCGGCCAGGGCTTGCCCTCCGCGTCGAAATACGCGTGGCCGCGCCCGTGACGGACGCGGCGCACGATGAGGTCGTCGCGTTTGACAGTCTTCAGTCTGGGCATTGTTACGGCGAGATCGCGCTCGGCGGCGTCGTTGCGAAGAACACGAAATAGATGATGGCGAAGATGGCGATCACCGCGACCATCGAGATCACCAGCACCCAGAAATTGTCGAGGGTCCGGCTGCCCTGACGGACTTCCGTCGTCGTCTTGTGGGAATCGTAGGTTTCCATCTGCCCCTCCTTCGGAAGGTTGTCGCAAACCAACGCCTTGCCGCCTCGCCGGTTCCGGGGGTTGACCTTCGGCGCCGCGCCGCCGAAGTGTGAGGCAGTCACGATGGCGAGTTGCGCGGCGGATCTGGATGAGCCTTGGCACCTTCTTTCTCCGGCGCGCAGCCAGGCTGCCCAAGCGGCTGTTCCGCGCCCGCCGGCATCCGAATTTCATGATTCCGATGCGCGACGGCGTGCAGCTCGAAACCGTACTGTTCATCCCACGCGTTGAGGGCCGCTTCCCCACCATCCTGATGCGCGTCCCCTATGGCCTCGGCGGCTTCGCGACCGCAGCCGAGGCCTACGCCGAACGCGGCTATATCGCCGTCGTCCAGGCCTGTCGGGGCACCGGCAAGTCCGAGGGCGAGTTCGACCCGCTGAGCAACGAGCGCAATGACGGCCTCGACACGCTCGACTGGATCAAGGCGCAGCCCTGGTTCGATGGCCGCCTCGGCACCACCGGCCCCAGTTACCTCGGCTACGCGCAATGGGCCATCTGCGATGCGCTGCCGGCTGCTTCGGCCATGGCCATCAAGGTGTCGAGCGCCGAGTTCCGTTCCATCGTCTTCCCGGGCGGCGGTTTCCATTTGCAGCTCTGGCTGAGCTGGATCCAGGTCATCGAAGGCATCCGCACCAATGCGTTCCGCTTCGCCCGCTCCATCGGCAACGGCAGAATCGAGCGGCAGACCCTCGCCGCCTCGATGGTGCTGCCGCTGACCAATGCCGACCGCCGCGCCACCGGGCACGACGTGCCGTTCTGGAAGGACTGGCTGACCCACTCGATCGGCAACGACACGTTCTGGCACGATCTCGACCATACCCACCGTATCGGCGCCCGCACGCCGCCGACCAGCTTCGTGTCCGGCTGGTATGATTTCATGCTCGACCAGCTCCTGCGCGACTACGAGGCGCTGACCGATGCCGGCCGGCCGACACGCCTCACCGTCGGCCCCTGGTGGCACGTCAGCCCCGAGCTGCAATACGAAGGCGTCCGCGACACGCTGGCCTGGATGACCGCCGAGCTCAAGGCCGACCGCTCCGGCCTGCGCGACAAGCCGGTTCGCCTCTTTCTCAGCGGCCGCGAAGAGTGGCGCAATTTCGACGCTTACCCGCCCGGCGCTCCGGAGTCGCAGGTCTGGCACCTGCATCCCGACCAGGTCCTGTCGCAGCGTCCGGTCAAGGCCTCGCCGCCCGATACCTACCGCTACGACCCGGCCGACCCCACCCCGAGCATTGGTGGCGGCCTGTTCGCCTTCACCGGCGCCGGCCCGGTCGACCAGGCGCCGCTGGAAACGCGAAGCGACGTTCTGGTCTTCACCTCCGAGCCGCTGTTCGCCGACACCACAATCATCGGCAATGTCCGCGCCATCATTTATGCGCGTGCCAGCATTCCCGAGGCCGACCTGTTTGTTCGCCTGTCCGACGTCGATCCTACGGGCAAGTCGATCAACATCTGCGACGGCTACCTCCGCAAGACCGCGGCCGATCCGGCGACGCCCGACAACGTCTGGAAGCTGAGCCTTCGCCTCAACGCCACCGCGCACTGTTTCAGACGCGACCACCGGCTGCGCCTCATCGTCGCCAGCGGCGCGCATCCGCGCTTCGCACGGAATACCGGCACCAGCGAGCCCTTCGGCACCGCCACAAAGCTCGTCCCCATGGACATGGAGATCTTCCACGATCCCGACCGCCCCAGCGCCATCCACCTGCCGGTGTATGAACTCTGATTAACCGGCGCGTGGCATGCTCCGCCCATGTCGCGCTCGGCCCTTTTGCTCATCGCCGGCTCCGCCCTCGCCCTTGTCGTCACCGTGGTTGGCGGCGTGCGGCACGACTATACCTATTATCTCGAGCAGTGGCGGCTCGTGCTTGCCGGCCTTGACCCCTGGAGCGGCAACAACGCCTACGGCCCGCTGCACAACGCCTTCGCGCCGCTGCTGCTCATCCATCCGCTGGTCCCCAAGATCGTCACCACGGCCGGTCTCTGCATCGCCAACGGCCTGCTCGTCTTTGCGGTCGAGACGCAGCGCCCATGGCGCGACTGGCGCGCGGTCTATCTCCTCGGTTTCGCCGCCAACATCCTGCCCTGGGTGTCGGTCTTCTGGTTCGGCAATAATGACGGCGTCGTCGCTGCGCTGGTGATCGGCGCCGTGCTCGCCCGCCGCGACCGCCGCATGTTACTGTGCGGCCTCCTGCTCGGCCTCGCCACCCTCGACAAATATTACCCGGCGCTGCTGATCCCGTTCTTCGCGCTCGACGACCGCAAGGTCGAGACGCGCCTGATCCTGTCGGCGCTGGTCGTCACTGCGCTCGGCATGATCGCCGGCATCCTGCTGTGGGGTCGCGCCTTCTTCGAAGCCGTCGCCTTCGGTGTCAGCCGCGACGCGACCATATTGTCGATCTTCCACACGCTGTCGGTGATCGGCCATCAGGCCGGCTATGGCGATGCGGCGGACGCCGTGGTCCGCTTCAACTCGCTGCTGGTCGTCGCGGTATGGATCGGCGCCGTCGTCCTCGCCTGGGCGCGCCGCGACAACTGGCTGGTCGCCACCACCTGGGGTTTCTTCGCCGTGCTGCTCGCCTACAAGGTCGGCCACCAGCAGTTCTACGTCACCTGGTGCGCACTGGTCGCCTGCCTGCCGCTGGTGCACTCAGCCGAGGCCGACCGTCTCGGCCGCCTGAGCCTGCCCTACGCGACGTTCCTCTCGATCTTCCAGCTCGGCTTCATCGCCCTGCAGCCGATCTACTACCGGGGCCCGTGGGTCTTCATCCCCAACTATGTGGGGGTCGTGAGCCTCGGGCTGGCGCTGACGCAACTGTGGCTGTTCCTGCGGCCGGCTCCGGCTCTCACACCAGCCGCGTCTCGCCCTGCGTCTTGACCTTGTCGCGCGCCGCGTGCAGCAGCGGTTCGGTATAGCCCGAGGGCTGGTCCGCGCCCTTGAGTGCGAGATCGAGCGCCGCCTGGAACGCGATCGAGCCGAAATTGCCGCTCATTGGAATATAGTTCGGATCGCCGGCGTTCTGCTTGTCGACCATCCCGGCCATGCGCTCGAAGATGGTCACCACCTCGTCCTTGCTGACCACGCCATGGCGCAGCCAGTTGGCGATCGCCTGTGACGAGATGCGGCAGGTCGCACGATCTTCCATCAGCCCGACATCGTGGATGTCCGGCACCTTCGAACAGCCGACGCCCTCGTCCACCCAGCGCACGACGTAGCCCAGGATGCCCTGCGCGTTGTTCTCGACTTCGGCCACGATCGCCGCCTTGTCGAGCGCGCTCACATCGAGCACCGGCATCGAGAACAGCTCACCCAGCCCCGGCGTCGGCTGGTTGTGCCGCCGCGTCTGCGCCGCGAACACGTCGACCTGGTGGTAATGGAGCGCGTGCAGCGTCGCCGCCGTCGGCGACGGCACCCACGCGGTGTTGGCGCCGGCATTGGGGTGCGCCGCCTTGCTCGCGAGCATCGCCGCCATGTCGTCGGGGCGCGCCCACATGCCCTTGCCGATCTGCGCCCGGCCGGAGAACCCGGCCGCCAGCCCGATCAGCACGTTGCGGTCCTCGTACGCCTGGATCCAGCGCTCGGACTTGACGTCGTCCTTGCGCAGCACCGGCCCCGCTTCCATCGAGGTGTGGATTTCATCGCCCGTGCGATCGAGAAAGCCGGTGTTGATGAAGAACACCCGGGCCCGCGCCGCCTGGATCGCCGCCTTGAGGTTCGACGACGTCCGCCGCTCCTCGTCCATGATGCCGATCTTGATCGTATTGGGCTCGAGCCCCAGCATCTGTTCGACCGCGCCGAAGATTTCGCAGGCGAACGCGACCTCGTCCGGCCCGTGCATCTTTGGCTTCACGACGTACACCGCACCGCTGCGCGAGTTGCCGCCCTTGTCGTGCAACGCGCAGAGCACCGTCACGGCGGCGTCGAGCAATCCCTCGCCGATCGGCGCGCCGGCCGTGTCGAGCACGGCACGCGTCGTCATCAGATGCCCGACATTGCGGACCAGCAGCAGCGCCCGGCCCTTGATCACCAGTGGCTGGCCGTTCCTGTCCTTGTATGTGCGGTCGGCGTGCAGCGTGCGATGCACGGTCTTGCCGCCCTTCTCGAACGTATCGCTCAGCGTGCCGGTCATCAGGCCGAGCCAGTTGCGGTAGACGCCGACCTTGTCCTCGGCGTCGACCGCCGCGACAGAATCCTCGCAGTCCTGGATCGTCGTCAGCGCGCTCTCGATGACGATGTCCGCGAGCCCCGCCGCATGCGTGCTGCCGATCGGGCTTTTCGGATCGATCACCAGCACCACGTGCAGCCCATGATGCACCAGCACCAGCTCGCCGCGCTCCTCGGTCCCGCCATAGCCGGCGAACTGCGCCGGCTCCCTGAGCCCCACGCGTCCCGCCGGCGTGTCGGCGACGAAGCGGCGAGCCTCGCCTTCCTTCACCACGTGATAGCCGGTGACCCCGGCATGGCTGCCGCCGGCCAGCGGGAAGTTGTCATCGAGGAATTTCGCCCCATACGCCACCACCGCCGCGCCGCGCTTGGGATTGAACCCCTTGCCCGGCGCCAGCTCGCCGTCGCGGGCAATCGCATCGGTGCCGTAGAGCGCATCGTAGAGCGAGCCCCAGCGTGCATTGGCCGCATTGAGCGCGTAGCGCGCGTTGGAGACCGGCACCACGAGCTGCGGGCCACAGAGGGTCGAAATCTCCGGGTCCAGGCCTTCGGTCTCGATCTGAAAATCCGCCGGCTCCGGCACGAGATATCCGATCTCACGCAAGAACGCCTGATAGCCCTCCGGGTCATTCGCCACCGGCCCGTGCTTATGGTGCCAGTCGTCGATCTGTCCCTGCAGCCGGTCGCGGAGCTGCAGCAGCTCGCGGTTGCGCGGCATGAGCCGCTCGACCATGCCGCTGAGCCCAGACCAGAAGCGCGCCGGCTCGACTCCGGTCCCCGGCAGGGCCTCGGTTTCGATGAAGCTCACCAGTTGCGTGTCGACCTTGAGGCCGGCCTTGTTCAGATAGTTGGGCATTCTAACTCTCCAGCCCGCTCTTCATCGGCCGGCCCATCACATAGGTTTCCACCACTGCCCGGTCGTCGCCGCAAGTCTGCAACAGGAACAACTCGTTCCACAACGAATCCACGGCCTCCATGCGCAGCGCCATCTGCGGCGTCGCGCGCGAATTGAGCACCACGATATCGGCATCGCGCCGCGGCGCCAGCGTCCCGATGCGGTCCTCGAGCCCCAGCGCCCGCGCGTTGCCCAGCGTCGTCATGTAGAACGAGGCGAGCGGATCGAGCCGCTGCCCGCGAAGCTGCAGCACCTTGTAGCCCTCGTCGAGCGTGCGCAGCATCGAGTAGCTCGTGCCGCCGCCGATATCGGTCGCCACCGCGATCCGGGCGCCGTGGCCGGCCAGCCGGTCGCGGTCGAACAGCCCCGAGCCGATGAACAGATTGCTGGTCGGGCACCACACCGCCACGCTCTGGGTCTCCGCCAGCACCTCGCATTCGCGATGCGTGAGGTGGATGCAGTGCCCGAGCAGCGTCTTCGGACCGAGCAGGTGATAGCGCTCGTAGATGCCCAGATAATCCGGCAGGTTCGGGTAGAGCTCCTTGGCGAATTCGATCTCGGCGAGGTTTTCGTCCACGTGGGTCTGGATGTGGAGGTCGGGATATTCGCGCGCCAGCGCCTCGGCCATCTCCATCTGCTCGGGGCTCGAAGTGATGGCGAAGCGCGGCGTGATCGCATAGAGCCCACGCCCTCGCCCGTGCCATTTGGCGATGCCGGCCTTGCTCTCGTCGTAGCCGCGCTGCGGCGTGTCGCACAGCGCCGCCGGCGCGTTGCGGTCCATCATCACCTTGCCGCCGATCATCAGCATGTTGCGCTTGAGCGCCTCACCGAAGAACGCATCGACCGATTGCGGATGCACCGAGCAATAGGCGGCAGCCGTCGTCGTGCCGTGCCGGATCAGCTCGTCGAAGAACAGCCCCGCGATCCGCTCGGCATGCGCCGCGTCGGCGAACTTCTGCTCCTCCACGAAGGTGTAGGTATTGAGCCACTCGAGCAGGCTGCCGGCATAGGAGGCGATCACCTGCATCTGCGGAAAATGGATGTGGGGATCGATCAGCCCAGGCAGGATCAGGTGCGGCCGGTGGTCGATCACCGTGTGGTGTGCCGCCGCCTCCGGCTTGAACTCGCCGATCATGATGATCTTGCCGTCCGGCCCGATCACCACCGCGCCATCCTCGATGTAGCGATAGCTTGCGGCGTCGTCGTGGCCCTGCGGCTGCTCCAGGAAGGTCAGTACCCGCCCGCGCAGCACCGTCACGTTCTGCGGATCGTGCGTCACGAGTGCTGCGCCTCGCGGAACCACTGCACGATCAGCGCCCGCTCCTGAGGCGTGATTTCGCTCACATTGCCCGGCGGCATCGCCGTCGAGAACCCCGCCTCCATCGCGATCTGCTCGGCATGGTCGGCAATCCCGGCATCGGAATCGAGCTTGACGTTCTTGGGCGCTTCGAACACCCCCTCATAGCCGGGCGTTGCCGAATGGCACTCGGTGCAGCGCTGGTTGATCACGTCGCGCACCGCCGCGAAATGCGGGCTCGCCACGAACGGCTGCGCGCTCGCCGCCAGAGTTTGCGGCGCATTGTCCTCGGGTTTGCCGGCCGCGCTCAGCCACGCAATGACGAGGAAGATCACCACCGCGGCGCCCCAGGTCCAGTGCGGGTTGCCCTTGCGCGCGTGCCGCGTGTTGAACCCGTGCCGGATGATGGCGCCCTCGAGAAAGATCAGCGACGCGATCAGCCAGTTCCACTTCGTCGCGAAGGCGAGCGGATAGTGGCTCGACAGCATGAAGAAGATCACCGGCAGGGTCAGGTAGTTGTTGTGGAGCGACCGCTGCTTGGCGATCTTGCCGTACTTGGCGTCGGGCACCTTGCCGGCCTTGAGGTCGGCCACCACGATCTTCTGGTTGGGAATGATGATCATGGCGACGTTGGCCGCCATGATGGTCGCGGTGAACGCACCCATATGCAGCATGGCCGCCCGCCCGGTGAACAGCAGCGTATAGATGTAGGCCATCGCGGTCAGCACCACGAACAGCGCCACCATCAGCCCGCCCGTCGAGTTGCCGATCGGCGATTTGCACAGCAGGTCGTAGACGTACCAGCCGATCACGATCGAGGCGAGCGAGATGACGATCCCCACCCACGCCGGAACGTCGAGCACGTGGCGATCGATCAGGAACAGGTCGGCGCCGAAATAATACACCACGATCAGCAGCATGAAGCCGCTGAGCCAGGTGAAATAGCTCTCCCATTTGAACCAGGTCAGGTGCTCGGGCA
>DATMTK010000079.1:0-13098 GCA_035564755.1 Devosia sp.
CGGATTTCCGCGAGCCCGAGCTCGCGACCCTTGTCGACGAGATCCCGTCCGGCAAGGACTGGCTCTTCGAGATGAAATACGACGGCTATCGCGCGCTTGCAGCGATCGCCGGCGCCGAGGTCCGCATCTACACCCGCCACGGCAATGACTGGACGGAGCAATTTCGCTCCATGGTGGAACCACTCTCCAAAGTCACTAAGGCCTCGGCCCTTCTCGACGGCGAGATCGTCGCCTTCAAGGGCGGCAAGACCGATTTTTCGACCCTCAAGGACGCGCTCTCCTCGGGCGCCCCCCTCACCTATTTCGTTTTCGACCTCTTGGAGGAGAATGGCGAAGACCTCCGCAAACTTCCGCTGGTCGAACGCAAGGAACGGCTGCGCAAGCTGCTCGGCAAGACCTCCGCCAGATCGGCCGTACAGTTCTCCGAGCATATCGAAGGCCAGGGTGAGAAGTTCTTCAAGGCCATGTGCGACGGCGGCTACGAAGGCATGGTCGCCAAGCTCGGTCGCAGCCACTACATCGGCGAGCGCACGCGCGAATGGCTCAAGGTCAAATGCATCCAGCGCCAGGAATTCGTCATCGGCGGCTGGCGCCCGAGCGAGAAGAAATCGACCTTCGCTTCCCTGCTGCTGGGCACCTGGGACAACGGCAAGCTGATCTATCGCGGCCGCGTCGGCACGGGCTTCAACGCCCGCAGTTCCGCCGAGCTGCAGCGGGCGATGGACGAACGCACCCGCAAGACCTCGCCCTTCGCCGATGCACCGCGCGACATCTCGCGCCGCGCCCGCTGGATCGAGCCGACGCTGGTCGGCGAAGTCGCCTTCAGCGAGGTCACCCCCGACGGCTACCTTCGCCACCCTTCCTTCATGGGCCTGCGGCAGGATAAGAACGCCAGGGAGGTGAGGCTGGAAAAGCCGGCGACGCCCCCCGCCGCCGCGCCGGCGAAGCCCAAACCCAGGACGAAGGCCAAAACCTTGGCACGTGTCGAGCTGACCGACGAGATGGGGATCGAGGCCGCTGACCGCCTCGGTATCCGCCTCACCCATCCCGACAAGGTCGTCTACGAGCCCGGCATCACCAAGGCACAGCTCGTCGCCTATTACGACGCCGTCGCCGGCCGCATGCTGCCGCACATAGCGAAACGCCCTTTGTCGCTGGTACGCTTGCCGACCGGCAGCAAGAAGCCGTTCTTCCAGAAGCACGATTCCGGCGGCTTCCCGGATGCCTTCAAGAAAGTGCAGATCACGGAGACCACCGGACCGACCGACATCTATCTCTACATCGACGACGAAGCCGGCCTCGCCGCCGGCGTGCAGATGAATGCCCTCGAGCTGCACATCTGGGGCAGCCACATCGACAAGCTCGAGCAGCCCGACCGCATCATCTTCGATATCGACCCGGACGAAGGGCTCGATTTCGGCACGACCAGGCAGGCCGCCGCCGACATCCGCGACAGGCTCGCCGAACTCGGCCTCAAGACCTACCCCATGGTCACCGGCGGCAAGGGCATCCACGTGATCGCGCCGCTCAAGCCCAACCTCGAATGGCCGGATGTCAAGGCGTTCTGCCATGCCTTCGCCGAAAAGCTCGCCACCGACGAGCCCGACCGCTTCACCGCCAACATCCGCAAGGTCAACCGCAAAGGCCGGATGTTCGTCGATTACCTGCGCAACGAACGCGGCGCCACCGCCGTCTGTCCGTTCTCGACGCGCGCCAAGACCGGCGCGACCTGCGCCGTGCCGCTCGGCTGGGACGAGCTCGACGGCATCGCCGGCGCCAACATCTTCGGCCCTGCCGAAGCCGCTGCCCGCGCCCAGGCGCCCGACCCGTGGCCGGATTATTTCAAGGTGAAGCAGACCATCACCAGGACGATGATGAAGACGGTCGGGGCAGGCACGTAGCTCGCAGTCGAGTCACCTGCCCTTGACGGGGCAGGGTGACATCGAGGCTCACATCCACCCCATCAGCTCGCGCCGTACCACCGCTTCCAGCATCGCCATGCCACCGTCGCTGTCGTTGAGGCACGGAATGTACGCATAGTGCTCGTGCTCACCGCCGGCGTGCACGAACTGCTCGCGCCCGGTGATGGCGATCTCTTCCAGCGTCTCGATGCAATCGACCGAAAAGGCTGGGGCCAGCAGTGCCACCTTCTTCTTTTGCGCACCCAGCGCCATCAGCGTCTTGTCGGTATAAGGCTGCAGCCATTCTGCCGAACCGAACCGGCTCTGGAACGTCACTTTAAGGAACTCATCGCTCCAGCCGAGTTTCTCGCGCACCAGCCGGGTGGTCTTGAGGCAGTCGCAATAATACGGGTCGCCCTTGAGCAGATACTCGACCGGCATGCCGTGATACGAGGTCAGCACGACGTCGGGCTTGAACGGCAGCGCCGCCACGCCATCGGCGATGCTCTGGCTCAATGCCGCGATGTATTCGGGCGTGTCGAAATACGGCGGCAGCGTGCGGATTGCCGGCTGCCAGCGCATCGCCTTGAGCACGTCGAACGCTGCATCGTTGGCCGTCGCCGTCGTCGTCGCCGAATATTGCGGATAGAGCGGACAGAGCAGGATACGCGTGCAGCCCTGCGCCTGCAGCGCCTTGAGCTTGAGCTCGGTCGAAGGATTGCCGTAGCGCATGGCGAAATCGACGATCACCTTGTCGCCGAGCCGCGCCTGCAGCTTTTCCGCCTGCCGCCTGGTGATCACCCGCAGCGGGCTGTCGCCGGCCTCAGCATCCCAAATCTTGCGATAGTTGGCCCCACTCTTTTGTGGCCGCGTGTTGAGGATGATCCCCTGCAGGATGACCTGCCAGAACAACGGATTGACCTCGATCACCCGGCGGTCGCTGAGGAACTCGCCGAGATAGCGCCGCATCGGCCAGTAGTCCGGCGAGTCCGGGGTGCCGAGATTGAGCAGCAGCACGCCGATCTTGGGGCCTTTGATGCTCGGATGATCGACGGGTTGGCGGGCCGGCAGCATGGGCGTGGGGAACCGTTCTGAGGAGCGCGCACCTTATCTGCAGACGGATGCCGCGCAAGCCACGCTATGTCGCACTGGGTTCGCGGGAATGACGTCGTCGTTTGCTTTGCTGATTCAGTCCGGCGGCCTCAGCCCAGCCCGCCCATCGCGAAATCCCAGATCAGCTTGACGTTGAGCCCGATGATCAGCACCGCCACCACGGCAGCGAGCCCCGTCAGCCAGCGCGGGGCTGCGAGGTCGCCCAGCTTGCGGCGGCTCGCGGTGAACATCACCAGCGGCACCACTGCGAACGGCAACTGGAAGCTGAGGATCACCTGGCTGAAGATGAGGAGCTTGCCTGCCTGCGCCGCACCGAAGAAATAAACCGCGATCAGGGCCGGCACGAGGGCGATGCCGCGCGTCAGCAGCCGCCGCGCCCACGCCGACATGCGGAACTGGATGAAGCCCTCCATCACGATCTGCCCCGCCATCGTCGCCGTGACCGTCGAGTTGAGGCCGCAGGCGATCAGCGCCACGCCGAACAGGATCGGCGCAACACTCGAGCCGAGCAGCGGCGTCAGCAGGTGCGACGCCTGCGCGATGTCGGTCACCACCTGCCCGCGCGGGTAGAACACCGCCGCCGCCAAGATCAGCAGCGACGCGTTGATCAGCAGCGCAAAGCTCAGCGCGAACACCGAGTCCCAGACCGAGAACGTCAGCGCCTCACGCTTTTCCGCGAGACTGTGGCCATAGGCCCGCGTCTGCACGATGCCCGAATGCAGGTAGAGATTGTGCGGCATCACCGTCGCCCCGATGATGCCGAGCGCCAGGTAGAGCATGTTGGGGTCGCGCACGAGATCGGTGGTCGGAACGAAGCCGCGCAGCACCCCGCCCCAGTCCGGATTGGCGAGCACGATCTGCACGAGGAAGCAGAGCGCGATCACCCCCAGCATCGTCACGATGAAGGCCTCGATCCAGCGGAAGCCTTTGGACTGCAGGAAGAGGATCAGGAACACATCGAGCGTCGTGATCAGGATGCCGATCTCGAGCGGTACGCCGAAGATCAGATTGATGCCGATCGCTGTGCCGATCACTTCGGCGAGGTCGGTGGCGATGATGGCGATCTCGGCCAGGGCCCAGAGCGGCCATGCGATCCAGTGCGGGAACGCGTCGCGCGTCGCCTGCGCCAGATCCTTGCCGCTGCCGATGGCCAGCCGCGCACAGAGCGATTGCAGGATGATCGCCATGATGTTGCTGAGCAGCGCGACGAACAGCAGCGCATAGCCGAACCGGCTGCCGCCCGACAGCGACGTCGCCCAGTTGCCCGGGTCCATGTAGCCGACGGCGACGAGATAGCCGGGGCCGACGAAGGTGAGGAAGCGCCGCCAGGTCGGCGCATTCGGATTGAGGCGAACGCTGCGGAACACCTCCACGAGTGGCGGAACCTGGCTTTCGCGCAGCCAGCCGGGGCGTCGTGAGGGAGTGGCGTCCATCGTGTCCGTCGTCATCGGGTCAGTCTATCTAGCGCAGGTAAACATGCGATTGCAAATCATTCGCAACAATATGCGTAGTTGCGAATGATTTGCAAGTGGTGAACGGAACCTATCCTGCGGTCGCAGATTCCGTGCTGGGGCTTAGAAACGGGGTAACGTTGCAACAACTCAGCAAGGACGAAGCGCGCGAGGAAACTCTGCGCCGCTGGCGGGCGTTGCCCGCGGCAGACCGCCAGACCAGCGAACAGGCCGAAATCTTCGCCGCGGCGCTCGCCGACCAGCTCGACTTCCGGACAATGGCCAACCGGCGGCGCGTCATCATGGGCTGGCTCACGCGCGAGATGGCCGGCCTGCCCCCCTGGGGCAACCTGCTGCCCGAGTCGCTCCGCTCGCGGCACGAAGATGCCGACTGAGCCCCGTTAATCTCCCGTTAGCCATACCGGCCGATCCTGCGGGGTGACGACGTTCCTGAGCTGCGGGAGGGCCGGATGCGACTGAGCAAGGACGAAGCGGAGCGCGAAGCGATCCGCCGCTGGTACGCGTTGCCGCCGCACGAGCGGCAGACCTTCGAGGATGCCGAGGCCTATTCCTGGCGCCTCGCCGAAGACCTCGAAGTGAGGACCATCACCGACCGCCGCAAGCTCATCGCCGCCTGGCTGATCCGCGAGTTGGGGCGCAGCCGCGACGAAGAGATGCGCCCGGCAGCGAGCGCGGCGGAAGCGGCCTAGAGGCTCGCCAGCACCAGCAGCACGCCCATCACGATCACGGCGCAGGCGGCGAGGACTTCGGCCCACCACAGGATCGCCTGCGTGATCGTGTTGTCGGCGCCGGCGAGGCCGCGCGCCAGGCCCTTGAAGCCGACCGCGAGGGTTGCAAGGGTTCCAGTCGTGATCGCCGTGCCCACCCCCATCATCAGCACCGCGACGATGCCGGCGAGCAGCACGCCCTGGCTCAGCGCGAAAGCAAGGACGATCAGCGCGCCCGAGCAGGGCCTGAGCCCCACCGCCAGCACCACGCTCAGTTGCTCGCGCCAGCCGCCGCCGAGCTGATCGGGCGTCACCACATGCGCGTGGCCGTGCTCGTGCCCATCCTCGCCGGCATCGCCGTGGTTGTGGCCGTAATGCGCATCGCCCGGCAGTCGGCCGTAGGCGTCGGGCCCAGTCTCGGCGACCCGGAACGAGGTGAGCTGCGGCCCGCCGGCCGCGAGCGCATGCGCCGGCGCCCCCATATGCTGCCGCGCCAGCGCCTGCATGCGGTTCCCGTCCGGCGCATGCGCGTGTCCATGCCCGTGATCGTGCTTATGGCTGTGTCCCCAGCCGAACAGCTTGCGCAGCAGCAGCCAGACGCCGAGCACCGCGATACCGGCATAGGACACGATGCCGATCCAGTTGGCGGCGTCGCTCATCGCTATCGCCGTCATGCCCAGCACCGACGCCGCCATCAGCACGAAGGCGATGGCTACAGCCGATTGCAGCATCGCGCTCAGAAAGCTCAGGAACACGCCGCGCCGTACCTGCTCCTCATTCGCGAGCACGTAAGACGAGATCACGACCTTGCCGTGGCCCGGCCCGGCCGCATGGAAGATGCCGTAAAGAAAGCTCAGCCCGCCGAGCAGCCAGAACGCCGTCCAGCTGTGGTGCAGCGACGCCATCGCGTGTTCGAGCGCGAGGTAGAAATTCACCTGCATCTGCATGATCCAGCCGAGCACCCCGGTGCGCGGCAGATTGAGCCCCGGCTCATTGGGCGCGGCCCCGAACGGGATGTTGCCGCCGAACATCGGCACCGTCAGCGCCTGCTTGGACGGCACCGCGGCCTGCGCGTCGGGCGCCGGGCCGGACGCGACGTCGCCCTCCGGGATCATCGTATTGGGATCGAGCACGTTGCCCGCCGGCTGCCCGCTGGTCATGGCCGTGACAGCATCGAGCGCGGTGGCCGGCGCGGTGTCGGCGGCGGTGCTGTCCGGCGTCGCCGACGTGTCGATCGCACTGCCGCCGGGGCAGTTGATCAGGATCTCGCCCTGCATGCCGCGCATCGCATTGGCAAGCTCGGGCGGCAGCTTGGTTACGTCCGGCGGCAGCGCATAGAGCGCGTCGGCCAGCGCCGGCGGCATTTCCTTCGCCTTCTGCATCGCGATCGAGCAGTTCTTGGGCGCATTGATGAGCTGCACGTCGCTCGGGCTGCCGAAGGTGATGGCGACGTAATATTCGGGATCGTCGATCGACAGCTCGAGCGACTTGCGGATCGCGTAGGGCTTGGCCAGCGCCACGTCGAAGCTCAGCGTCGTCTGCTTGCCGTCGTAGTCGAGCGTGGGGTTGCTGCCGTGCCCGAATTTGAGGTTCGGATCGTTCCCCTCGCCGGCGAAGGTGTAGTACTCGTAGTCGGCGAGGCCGTTCATGTTGTCGTCGGCGAGCGGCTGCAGCTCGGCCTGCGAGTATTTACCGTCATTGTTGGTATCGAGCCCCTGGATCGACCAGGCCGAATACGCCGCATCGAATTTCCAGGTGTTGTGGATGGAAACCACCTCGCCCGCATCGTTGAAGGTGACCGCCGCCCTGGCGTCGATGAAGATGTGGGGATGCGCGAGCGCGGGTGAAGCGACGAGGGCCGCGATCAGCCCGACCAGTGCGACCAAGACGCGGCGCATATTCACCCCTGCCCCGGCTCCAGGTCGCAACTGGAGCTTCATTCTAAAACGGATGGACGGCGAACCAGTCCACCAGATGATCGATCAGCGCCCGCACCTTGCCGGCGAGATGCCGCCGGTGCGGATAGACCGCCTGCAGCGACGAGCCGGTCGGGACATAGCCCTCGAGCACCCGCACCAGCCGGCCCGATTCGATCATCGGATCGGCGAGGTATCCGGGCAATAAGGCAAGCCCAAGGCCGGCCAGCGCCGCGTCGCGGGCCGAAAGCGGCGAGTTCACCCGCACCGGCCCGTTGACGTGCACCGACACCGTCTGCCCGTTCTCGACGAACCGCCAGTTGGCCTGCCCCTGCAGGTTCGTATCGACGATGCAGTGATGGTTGCGCAGATCCTCCGGCGCCTTCGGCGGCTGGTGCGCGAGGAAATATTCGGGAGAGCCGACCACGCCGTGCCGCATGTCGGCGATCTTGCGCGCGATCAGCGACGAATCCTGCGCTGCCGAGATGCGGAGCGCGACGTCGATCCCTTCCTCCACCAGGTCGACGAAGCGGTCTTCGAGCCTGAGGTCGAGCGTCACGTCCGGATGCTCGGCAAGGAACGCGAAGATCGCCGGCGCGAGGATCATCTCGCCGAAATTCCGCGCCGCCGAGACGCGCAGCAACCCGCGTGGCGCTGCCGTCTGGTCGAGGATCGAGGCATCCAGGTCGTCGAGCTGCTGCAGGAGCTGGCTCGCCTCGCGATAGTACACCTCTCCCGCCTCGGTAAGGCTCAGCTTGCGCGTCGTACGGTTCATCAGCCGCACGCCCAAATAGTCCTCGAGATCGGTCACGTACTTGCTGAGCAGCGCCTTGGACCGTCCATGCTGCCGCGCCGCAGCCGAAAACCCGCCCGCGTCGAACACCTGGACAAACGCGCGAATGCGGGCGAGATCCTGAGACATGTAAACAGTGATAGGCGATCGTTCGGAGTCGGACAACGGTCCGTCACCCCGTCAGCCGCCCGAACCTGCGGTCGAGCAGCATCGTCGCGGTCACCACGACGAACGCGAACAGCACCATCGCGGCCGACAGCCAGTGGGCACTCGTCCAGTCGCCCTGCTCGACGAAATCGTAGATGCTGATCGACAGCACCTTGGTCTGGCCGGGAATATTGCCGCCGATCATCAGCACCACGCCGAACTCGCCGACCGTGTGTGCGAAGGTCAGGATCAGCCCGGTGAAGAAGCCGCTCGCCGCACCCGGCACGACGACGCGGAAAAAGCTCTGCGTCCGCCGCGCGCCGAGCGTCGCCGCTGCTTCCAGGGTCTCGCGCTCGATCCCCTCGAACGCCACGCGCAGTGGCTGCACCATGAACGGCAGGGAATAGAGAATCGAGCCCAGCACGAGCCCGCCGAAGGAAAACGCCAGCGTGCGCCCGCCCCACAGGCGCGCCAGCACGCCGCCCGGCCCGTTCGGACCGAGCGCAATGAGGAGATAAAAGCCGATCACCGTCGGCGGCAGCACCAGCGGCATCGCCACCAGCGCCGCAACCGGCTCGCGCCAGCGCACCCGGGTCCGCGCCAGCCACCACGCGATCGGCGTACCGGTGAGGAGGAGGATGACGGTCGTGACGCCGGCCAGCGACAGGGTCAGGACAAGCGCGGACGCGATGCCACTTGAAACCACGGAGTCATTCCCGCGAAAGCGGGAACCTCCGTTTCGTACGGAACGCGCCGCCCAATAGAGGTTCCCGCTTTCGCGGGGATGACCTGGTGGGTGATGCGATTCCGATCGTCATTCTACATCATACCCCGCGGCCCTGATCACCGCCACGGCCTCTTCCGATTTGAGGTAGTCGAGAAAGTCCTTGGCCGCCTGGTTGTCGGCACCGGCTTTGAGCAGGACCGCGTCCTGCGCGATCACGGGATAATCCTCCTGCGGCGGCGACCAGGTCTGCGTCGCCGGCTTGCCGATCACCTGGCTCAGCGCCACGAAGCCGAGCTCGGCGTTGCCGCTGTCGACGAACTGCTTCGCCTGCGTGATGTTCTCGGCCGTGACGATCTTGGGCTTCACCGCGTCGGTCAGCCCGAGCGCGTCGAGCACCGCCATGCCCGCGGCGCCGTAGGGCGCGGCCTTCGGGTCGGCGATCGAGATGTTCTGGAAGGCGTTGGCCTTGAGCACCGCCGCGCCGTCGGTCACGTCGAGTGTCGGTGAATAGAGCACCACCCTGCCCACGGCATAGGTGAAGTCGGTGCCGTCGACGCCGAAGCCGTCCCTGATCGCAGTCTTGGTGCGCTTGTCGTCCGCGCTGAGGAACACGTCGAACGGCGCCGCCTGGGTGATCTGCGTGTAGAGCCCGCCGGTCGAGCCGAAGCTCAGCTTCACGTCGCTGCCGGTCTCGGCCTTGAACTTCGCGGCAAGCTCGGTCGCGACCTGCGTGAAGTTCGCGGCGACCGCCGCGTTGACGATGCCGGCATGCGCCTGCGCCACGCCGAACGAAGCGGGGACGACCAGCGCGAGGGCGAGGAAAGAGCGGCGCAGAAGACGCATCTGAGCCTCCGATATGTCCAGGAAACTATATCGGGTTTTCGCAAACCCGCCGGCAGCCGGCAAGCGTTATTTCTTGCGCGACATATCCCGGCGCTTGCCGAGCGCCATGACGTCCGCTGCGATCGCCTCGCGCGTCGCCGCCTGCATGGCGCGGTAGCGCAGCAGCACGAATTCGCCATCGGGCGTCAGCGTCGCCCCGCCCTGCCCGGCGCCGCCGCGAGAGGTCTCGACCAGCGGCGTGCCCCAGCCGTCGTTGAGCGCCTGCACCAGGCTCCAGGCACGCTTGTAGCTCATGTCCATGCGCTTGCCCGCGGCCGAGATCGAGCCGGTCTCGGCGATCCCTTCAAGCAGGTCCGCCCGGCCCGGGCCGACATAAAAGCTGTCGCTCAACGTCACGCGCAGATGCGTCAGCCCCGGCGCGGCGACCGGCTTTTTCATCAGGCTCTTTTGAGTGCCGCGGCCTCGCGCGCAAGGCCCTCGATACGCTTCCAGTCGCCCGATTCGATGGCGTCGGCCGGCATGATCCAGCTGCCGCCCACGCAGATCACATTGGGCAGCGCCAGATAGGTCTTGGCCTTGTTGAGATCGATGCCGCCGGTCGGGCAGAAAATGATGTCGCTCAGCGGCGAGGCGAACGCCTTCAGCACCGGCGCGCCGCCCAGCGCCTCGGCCGGGAAGAATTTGAGGAAATTGTAGCCGTGCTCGCTCGCCGTCATCGCTTCGGTCGGCGTGCCGATGCCGGGCAACAGCGGAATGGAGAAATCGTCGGCGGCCTGCAACAGCCGCGGGCTCGCGCCCGGCGACACCATGAAGCGCGCCCCCGCGTCGACCGAATGCCCCATCTGCAGCGGCGAACGCACCGTGCCCGAGCCGACCACGGCGCCCTCGACCTTGGCCATCTCCTCGATCACCTGCAGCGCATGCGGCGTGCGGAGCGTCACTTCGAGGACCGGCAGCCCGCCGGCGATCAGCGCCTCCGCGAGCGGCCGCGCCTTCTTGACGTCGTCGAGAATGATCACCGGAATGACCGGCGCCAGCGACAGCATGGCGCGCAGCGCAGCAGCATCTTGCGGCATCTTCGGCTCCCTGAGCGTTTCCAGCAAAAGTGGGCACCACTTTTGCGGTTCGGAAACGCGACAACGCAGCAACTTGGTTGAGGTTGAGGTAAGAGGTTCGGCCGCAAGGAGCAAGAGCTAACCGAAGCTTGCAATCGGCGCTCTTCTCTAGCTTGCTAACCCCCGCCCAGCAAATACGTCGCCACGGCCTTGCGGTCGTCGTCGGTCCATTGCGAGGTCTCGTCTTCGACCACATCGCCCATCGCGCCGCCGAGGCTGTCGCCGGCGGGGGTGAAGGCGTCGGTGAGCGTCTGCGCCAGGCTGTCGGCGTCGAAGCCATGCTTCTTGAGACTCTCCGCCGTGAGCGGCGGCGCCCGGCCGCCCGGCCCGCTCTTGTCGGGATTGCCGCTCAGTTGCGTGCCCGGATCGATGCCGCCCAGCGCGTTGCGCGGACTGTGGCAGGTGACGCAGTGGCCCGGCCCGAGCACGATGTAGCGGCCGCGATTCCACAGATCGGACTTTGAGGTGTCGGGCACATAACGGCCGGGATGGAAGAACAGGTGCTTCCATCCCGCCAGCGCCCAGCGCTGGTTGAACGGAAAGCTCACCGCGTGTGGCTTGCTCGGCGTATCGACCGGCTTGGTTGCCATCAGCGCGGCATAGAGATCGGCAACCTCCTGGTCGCTCATCAGGGTGTAGCTGTCATACGGGAACGCCGGATAGAGATGCCCCTGCGGCCCCTCGCCATCGCTCAGCGCCGCGGCGAACTGTGCCTCGGTCCAGCCGCCGACGCCTTCGGTCTTCGACGATGTGATGTTGGGCGGATAGAACGTCCCGAACGGCGTTTTGAGTCCTTCGGTCTGCGCGCCGGCGAGCAGCGCATCCTTGGCCTTGGGATCGGTGTGACAGGTCACGCAGCCGCCCAGCCGGATGAGGTAAGCGCCGCGTGTTGCATCGCCGACCAGCGTCGTATCGCGCGGCGTGCCGCGCACCGGCGTCAGCATGAAAATGCCGCCCGCCGCGGCGATGACGACGAGCACGCCGACGATGATGGCCACGATACGCATGACGCAAAAGAAAGCAGAGGCGTTCCGGCCCCGCAACCGAACAATATTTCGGTGATCGGGGATTAATGCCGGCGACCGGCGAAGCCGACGGAGGCGCAGCCGCTTGCGCTAACCTCTCGGTCCGTCATGGCCGGCTTGACCCGGCCACCCAGAGACGCATGCAGGGTGCGCGGCTGGTCCGGCTGGGTCCGCGGGTCAAGCCCGCGGATGACGGAACGGAAAAATGTGGAGGCCGTCCGCCGCAGGCTATGTGCGCGCGTTGACCACCTTGTCCACCTCCGCCCGTGTTGGCGGATTGGCGCCCACGCGGCTGCAGTTGATGCCGGCCGCCACCGCGCCGAACCAGAGCATCTGCTTGAGCTGCTCTTGGCTCAGCGCGCCCATGCGCTCGGGCGACAGCGCATCGTGGTCCTTGAGCCAGGTGATGATGGCGGCCATCAGCGTGTCGCCCGCCCCGACATTGTCGCCGCCCGGCGCCGCCGGATAAATCGGCGAGCGCACCTTGGCGGATTTGGTGAAGGCCAGCGAGCCCTCGGCGCCGAGCGTCACGACGAGCAGCTTGCAGTTCGGCTTGCTCAGGATGTCCGCAGCGTGCTGGTCTATGCTCTTGCCGGCGTCGAGATAGGCCAGATCCTCCTCCGACATCTTCACGAGGCTGACGAGATCGAGCGACGCCAACACGCGCTTGCGATAGGCCTCCATGTCCGAGATCAGCGAGGGCCTGAGGTTGGGGTCGGACGAGATCGTCGCGCCGCGGCGCTTCGCCTCCTGCGCGACCTCGAGCCACACCGCCATGTCGGTGGGCTCGATCGTGCAGAAGCCGCCGATCTGGAACAGCTCGATCCGCTGCGGCAGCGCCGCGATCAGCCCCTCGCGCGTGAAGGCGCGGTCGGCCTCGCGATAGAATGCGTAGCGTGGGTTGCCCTTGCCGTCGTCGGTCACCACCGCCAGCGTCGAGGGCTCGCGTACCCGCTGCGCGATGAGTTGCTTGACCCCCGCCGCGTTGAGTGGCTTGAGGATGAAATCGCCGAACGTGTCGGTGCTGATCGGGCACAGGAACCCGGACTCGTTGCCGAGCTTCGATAGCGCGATGGCGCAGTTCATCGGCGAGCCGCCGGCCTTGGCCACGAGCTCGCGCGTACCGTCCGCGGCCACCGGCTTGCTGATGAGATCGATCAGGCTTTCGCCGCCGACAACGAACATGCGTGCCCCCTGCAACTGCCCCTCGTTACAATGCCGCACCATCCGATTCCAGACGGCGCGACGTCTCCCGGTCCGCTTGCGAGTAAATATTTACTGAATATTGCGAGTCGGCGCGCCCTCGGCTAACACTGGCGCCCGAGCAGAACGCGGCATC
>DATMTK010000080.1:0-14291 GCA_035564755.1 Devosia sp.
CTTCGGCGCGCCGTTCGCCGTCGGGACGCCGGCCGGCCGGCGTATGCGGACGCGACGGCCGGACCGGACGCTGGGCCGGCGCCGCCGTCCTGGTGTCGCTTCCGGCCTTGATCTCGCCGGTCACCGGCAGGGTGCGGCGGATCAGGCGCTCGACATCGCGGAGCTTGCTGCGCTCTTCGCCGTTGACCAGCGAGATGGCGACGCCCGAGGCGCCGTTGCGGCCGGTGCGGCCGATGCGGTGCACGTAGTTCTCGGCATCGTCGGGCAGCTCGTAATTGATGACGTGGGTGATATTGGGCACGTCGATGCCGCGGGCCGCGATGTCGGTGGCGACGAGGATGCGCGCCTTGCCCGACGAGAAGGCCTTGAGCGCGGCCTGGCGGGCATTCTGGCTCTTGTTGCCGTGGATGGCCGCGGCCTCGTGGCCGTCGATCATCAGGTTCTTGGTCACCTTGTCGGCGCCGTGCTTGGTGCGCGAGAAGATGATGACGCGCTCGAGCGCCGGATCGGCGAGCAGCGTATTGAGCTCGTCGCGCTTCTGCTTGGTGCCGGCCAGAATGACCTTCTGGTCGATCTTGACCACGGTGGTCGCCGGGGCCGAGGCCTCGACGCGCAGCGGGTCGTTGAGCAGGCCCTTGGCCAGCTTGGCGATCTCGTCGGACATGGTGGCCGAGAACATCGCCGTCTGCCGGCGCGGGCCGATGGCCGCCGCGATCTGCCGCACGGTGCCGATGAAGCCCATGTCGAGCATGCGGTCGGCTTCGTCGAGCACCAGCCAGCGCGTCTCGTTGAGCTTGATCTTGCGGTCGTCGATCAAATCCTTGAGGCGGCCGGGGGTGGCGACGACGGCGTCGACGCCGCGCGCGATCTTGTTGATCTGCGCCGAGCGCGAGGTGCCGCCGAGCACGAGGACGGTCGAGAGCTTCTTTTCGCTGAGCGAACGGAACACTTCGTCGATCTGCACCGCGAGCTCGCGCGTCGGCGCGAGGATCAGCACGCGCGTCGTCAGCGGGTTGGGACGGCCCGGCAGGGCCGCGAGACCGGCGAGGATCGGCAGGCCGAAGGCTGCGGTCTTGCCCGAGCCGGTCTGGGCGATGCCCATGATGTCGCGGCCCTCGAGCTGCGGCTTGATGGCCTTGGCCTGAATGGGCGTGGGGGTCGCGAACCCGGCTTTGTCGAGGGCGCGCAACAGCGGCGGCGGCAGGCCGAGATCGGAAAAGGATTGAGTCACGTAGATATCCATGCTTGGCCGGGCGCCAGCCAATCGGCACCACGGCGGCCCCGCGCGTTCAGTGGCGGGGCGTTGATAAAAGCAAAGCGGAAGAGAATCCTGCCGCGGTTGCGTTCCCACCCGGAGCACTGTGCTCCGGAGGACTTCGCCGCTCACCGCATTGGCCGATAAGAAGAGAAGCCGGTCAGCCTCGGCCGGAAAAGATCCGCCGGGCGACGCAGGCTTATATGGGCAAGTTCACCGGCAAAGCAAGCTTTGTGGCGCATGGCTGATGGTCGACAGGCGCGCCGCCGCATCTTAACTTGGCGTTAACCGCTCGACAGCAGCGCACCGGGGGACCGCCATCGAAATGACCGAGACCAACTGGGCCGGCAACATCGCCTATGCCGCCGGGAGCATCAGCATGCCCCGCACCGTCAGCGAGGTGCAGGCGGCGGTGAAGGCCGCAAAGAAGCTGCGGCCGCTCGGCTCGCGGCATTCGTTCAACCGCATCTCCGACACCGGCGGCACGCTCTTGTCGCTGCGCGGCCTCGAGCGGCGCTTCGACCTCGACCGTGCCGCCAACACCGTCACCGTCGATGGCGGCATGACGTATGGCGAGCTCGGGCCGCGCCTCGCCGCGGCCGGGTATGCGCTCCACAACCTCGCCTCGCTGCCGCATATCTCGATCGTGGGCGCCGTGGCCACCGCGACGCACGGCTCGGGCAACGCCAACCGCAATCTCGCGGGCGCGGTCGCCGGGCTCGAGCTGGTGACCGCCACGGGCGACATCGTGCCGCTCAGCCGCAGCGATGCGGAGTTCGACGGCGCCGTGGTCAATCTCGGCGCACTGGGTGTCGTCACCTCCATCACGCTCGATCTCGAACCCCATTTCGAGGTCCGCCAGAACGTCTATCTCGACATGCCGTTTACGATCTATGTCGAGAATTTCGAGGCGATCACCGGCAGCGCCTACTCGGTCAGCGCCTTCACGCACTGGCGCGGCGACACCATCGCGCATGTGTGGCTCAAGGCGCGGTCGACGGCGCCGGCGCGGAGCGGCGAGCTGTTCGGGGCGCGCGCCGCGGCCGTCGGCTACCACCCGATCACCGGGATGGATGCAGCGCCGACCACCGAACAACTGGGCGCCGTGGGTCCGTGGCACCTGCGGCTGCCGCACTTCAAGCTGGAGTTCACTCCGAGCAACGGGGCCGAGCTGCAGTCGGAGTATTTCGTCCCGCGCAAGGACGGGCCCGCGGCGCTGCAGGCGCTGCATGCGGTGCAGGACCGCTTCGCCGGGCACCTGATGGTGGGCGAATTGCGCACCATCGCCGCCGACGAGCTGTGGCTGAGCTCGGCCTACCGCCAGGACTGCCTCGCCTTCCACTTCACCTGGCACCCGGACTGGCCGGCCGTGCAGCAGGTGCTGCCGGTGATCGAGGCGGCGCTCGGGCCGTTCGGCGTGCGGCCGCACTGGGGCAAGCTCTTCACCATGCCCAAGGCCGAGATCGCGACACGCTGGAGCCGCCTCGGCGACTTCCGGGCCCTGGCCGGCCGCTACGACCCTACGGGCAAGTTCCGCAACGATTTCCTCGCCGCGACGGTCTTCTAGCCGGCGAGAGCCGCCGGCATCTGCCCGATCCGGAACGGCTTCTGCCAGCGCGGCCGCTGCGCGTGCCGCTGAAGGCGGTGACCAGCCTCGAGTTCCGGACCACCGGGCTGGTGTGCGTCATCACGATCCCGATGGCGCAGCTCAGCGGCGTTGCAGCCGCCCTGCGGGACGTCGGCTGACCGGCCGACTACGCCGCCGCGCGGCGGCGCACCGGCCGGTCGCTGCGGCGATCGCGTGGCGTGGCGGCGGCGACATGGAACTGATCGACGATCTGGTCGAGCGCCGCGGCCTGCGACTGCACCTGCTGGACTGCCGATTTCGTCTGCTCGACGAGCGTCGCATTGCGCTGCGTCACATCGTCGATGTCGCGGACGGCGCTCGCGACCTCGGTCAGCGAACCGGCCTGGCTGCTCGTCGCCTGGGCGATCGATTGCACCAGAACGCTGCTCTGCCGGACCGCATCGAGGACGGCGGCGAGTTCGCCGGTCGCCGCACCGACCAGCCGGCCGCCCGCGGCGACCTCGGAGACCGCGTTCTGGATCAGCCCCTTGACCTCCGACGAGGCCTGCGCCGCCGACTGTGCGAGGCGCCGCACTTCGACGGCAACCACCGCGAAACCCTTGCCCGCTTCGCCGGCCCGCGCTGCCTCGACCGAGGCGTTGAGCGCCAGGAGGTTGGTCTGGAAGGCAATGTCGTCGATCAGCCCGATGATGTTGGAGATCTTGGTCGAGGCGTCGGTGATGCGGCCCATGGCCGTGTTGGATTCCTGGATCGTGGCGGTCACATGCGCCACCGCGTCCGACGCCGCCGCCGAGCGCGTGTTGGCGACCGATGCCTGCTCGGCCACCTCCTGCACGGAGCGCGACAGCAGCTCGATCGTCGCCGTGGTCTCTTCGACCGAGGCGGCCTGGCGCGCCGTCCGCTCCGCCAGCTCGTCGGCGCCCGAGAGCACCTCGCCGGTTGCGGTCTTCAGGGTTCCGGAGGCCGAACGGATACTGACGATGATCGCCGACAGCCGTTCGCCGAGCGTGTTGAAATTGCCCTGGAGGTTCTCGAACGCGCCCTGATGTTCGCCCTCCATCCGCGCGGTGAGGTCGGCATCGGCCAGCGCCGAGAGGGCCGCGCGCATCTGCTCGAGACCATGATCGAAACCGCCGACGAGCTGGTTCACGCGCTCGACGAGCTCGACGAGGCCCTGGTCGCTCAGTCCGTCGGTCGAGACGCGGGCGGAGAAATCGCCCTGGATGGCGCGCTCGACCAGTTCCGAGATCTTTGCATTGACCTGGCTCGTCTGGCCCATGCGGGCGACGTTGACGTCGCTCGAGCGCTGCGCGCTCGCGGCGTGCTGCCGGCTCTCCTCGGTCCGCTCGACCACCTTGGCTTCGAGCTCGCTCGCGGCGCGGCGCGACGCGTCCTGGTTGCGCTGTACCAGCGCCGTCACGACGATGCCGGCGAGCACCAGCAGCAGGATCGCCGCCTCGCTGCCGATGGCCGCCATCTTCAGGTTGACCACGTCGGCGCTGCTGTCGAAGGCGCTGTTGGGCTGGCCGGCCCACAGCATCCAGGTGCTCTGCGCATCGGCGGTGTGCAACGGCACGGCCTGCGAATAGATCAGGGCCGGGTCGGGCCTGGCCGCCTTTACGGCATCGGCCGACGCATCCTGCTGGCCGCCCTTGGCCGAGCCCACCACGTAGCCATAGGTGGTGTTGACCAAGGCGAAATCGGTGTCCGGCAGCAGGTCGCGATAGGCATCGGAGCGCATGATCGCGGCGACCGCGCCGGAAAGCTGACCGTCGGTGCCATAAACCGGCACGGTCTGGACCAGGCCGCGGCGGTCCTGGTCGATATGCGTCGTGTCGTACACGCTATTGTCGCAGGTGATCACCTCCGGTCCGGCGACGACCGGGACGGCGAGGCCCTTGATCGAAGCGGCAGTGGGGTCGTTCTGCTTGTACCAGTCGATCTGCTTTTTGAGCAGCCGGTATTCCTCGATCTCGACCTGCGGGATGCCCGCCTGGTCGGGAATGCCGTCGAAATCGTGCTCCGGCGGAATGACCGGGCCGGAGTCTGCAACGCCGGACGAGGCGCTTTCCGAGCCGGTGATCAGCTCGTCGAAGGCAAGCGCCGGAGCTTCATGGTGCCCGGTGCCCGGATCGATCGCCTCCGGATTGAAATTGGCCGGCAGGATATAGACTTCCGAGACGGCGACGTTGTCGGCGAGGTTGTTGTAGACCTGCTGGATCGTCGTTTTAGCTTCGTCCGACAGATTGGTGCCGTGCCGGTCGATGGTGCGGATGCTGGGCAGCATCGAGAGCGTGCGGATGTTCTGGTAGATCGTCGCGAAGGCGGTTTCGACGCCCTTGGCGAGCACGGCGGTCTTGTCGGTCTGGTCGCTGATGTAGCGCAGCTTCTGGCTGTCGTATTGCTGCAGCCAGTAGGCGCCGGCTCCAGCGGCGGCAACGAGCCCGACAATGACGATCGAGGCATAGGCAAGAGTGCTGCGACGCAAGATGCTTCCCCCAACAAACCACGAATAAAGTAGGTTGCCGTAGTAAATACCCTGATAACAGGCGGCCGCTCCCGTCCGCGGATGGGACACAATCGCGTGTTTGGGCCATTGAACGGCCGCGCCTTAACATCCGGTCAACCTTTTGCGGCGGGCCGCCGCCGGTGCGTTCGGGCGGGCGTCGACGCTCGACGCAATGGAGCGTGGACTTCCGCGGGAGGGCCGCTAGAACTCCGCCGGCGCCGCAACCGAGTAGCCATTGACCGTGACAGCCCCTGCCGAACCCACTTTCGACGACGCCTTCGCGGCGGCGTTCACCACCCTGCTGCGCTGGCGCCGCGATGTCCGGCACTTCCGCCCCGATCCGATTGCTCCCGACTTGCTCGATCGCCTGCTCGATGCGGCGTGCCTCGCGCCGTCGGTGGGCTACAGCCAGCCCTGGCGCTTCGTGCTGGTCGAGAGCGAGGCGGCACGCGAGGCGGTCCGCGCCAATTTCGAGGGCGCCAATGCCGAGGCGCTGGGCGACTATCAGGGCGAGCGCGCCAAACTCTATGCGTCGCTGAAGCTCGCCGGCCTGCGCGACGCGCCGGTGCAGCTCGCGGTGTTCACCGATGCCGGCACGCAGATCGGCCACGGGCTCGGCCGCAAGACCATGCCCGAGACCCTCGCCTACTCCACCGTGATGGCGATCCAGAATTTCTGGCTCGCCGCCCGCAGCGCCAATATCGGCGTCGGCTGGGTGTCGATCCTCGATCCCGACGCCCTGCGCGCCGACCTCGCGGTCGATCCCGGCTGGAGCTTCACGGCGTATCTGTGCGTCGGTTATCCGCAAGCCGCATCGGACCGGCCCGAGCTGGCGCGACGGGGCTGGGAGGCGCCGCACGGCGCCTCCCGCGAGCTGCTGAAGCGATAGTGTAACGGCGCTTCAGTTGGCCGCGGGCCCGAACCAATTGGCCAGCGCCTCGGCCAGCCCGTCGGCCGTGCCCGCGCCGACCCATGCAGCGTGGCCGTCGGGCCGCACGAGCACCGCGCCCGGCGCCGTCACCTCGCCGAGCGCCGGCAGCTCCCAGACGCCGTCATAGACCGCGTCCACCAGCGGCACGCGATCGGTCCAGCCGGCGGCGCCGAGGGTGCCCGGCTCGCCGAAGTTCAGCAGCACCGGCCGAGCCTTGTGCAGCAGTGCATAGACGCGCACCGGACCGTCGCCGGTCATGAGGTCGAGGTCCGGCATGCGGCGGCCGAGCAGCGGGTGTCCGGCGCCGGGCTCGTAGGCGATGTCGAGCTCGGCCATGCGCGCGCCGAAGCGCTTTCGCGAGTCCTCCGTCTGCAGCAGCTCGGAGGCGAGGCCGGCGAGGGCCTTGCTGCGCGGATCGGGGCGCATGAAGGCGACATGCGCCATGGTATCCTGCAGCACCTGCGCGGCGACGGGATGCCGTTCGGCCTGGTAGCTGTCGAGCAGGCTCGCGGGCGCCGCGCCCTTCGCCACCAGCGCCAGCTTCCAGCCGAGATTCACGGCATCCTGCATGCCCATGTTGAGGCCCTTGCCGCCCGCCGGATAATGGATGTGCGCCGCGTCGCCCGCGAGCAGCACGCGGTCCTTGCGATACTGCGCCGCCTGCCGCGCCGCGTCGGTGAAGCGCGAAATCCAGATCGGGCTGTGGACGCCGAAATCCGTGCCGTAGATTTCGACGAGGCGCGCGCGCAGATCGTCGAAGCTCGGCTCGCCGTCGTGCTCGACCGTCTTCTCGGTCAGCATCACGCGTACCGGGCCGCTGTCGCCGTAGATCACCTTGCCGTCGCGGATCTCGTAGGCCACCCGGCTCAGCCCGTGTATGCCGCGGGCATCGTGACGCACGCCCCATTCGATCGCCTCGGTGCCGACCTCCACCTCGGCGATCAGGTGGCTGATGGTCGGCTCCCAGCCCTCGAACGCGATGCCGGCCGCCCGCCGGATGACGCTGCGCCCGCCGTCGCAACCGCACAGATAATCCGCGCGCACCGGCTCGCCGTCGCTCAGGTGCAGGTCGACGCCTGCTTCGTCCTGCCGGAACCCGGTAATCTCGCGGCCGCGATAGACCGATACGCCGAGCTCACCGATCCAGTCGGCCAGCAGGCGCTCGATGTAATTCTGCCAGAGCGCCAGGCCATAGGGATGGCGCGTCGGGAAATCGCCGATGTCGAAGTGCACCGTGCCGAAGCCATGGACCTGCGCGGTGTAGCCGGCATCGAGGAAGCGCTCGACCACGCCGCGCTGGTCGAGCAGCTCGAGGGTGCGTGCATGCAGCCCTCCCGCGCGCGAGCCGTCGATGTCCGGCGTCAGCCGCCGCTCGACGATCGCGACATCGATCCCGGCCAGCTTCAGCTCGGCCGACAGCATCATGCCCGTCGGCCCACCGCCAGCGATCACCACCTGATGTTGGATCATCCGAAAACCCTCCGCGCTCGTTGAATGGGAGGCGCGGTTTACCGGATGGTGCGGGGCTTGAAGCAAGCCCCTTGCGCGCTACATATCAGGATGGGAGGGGAGCTTCGCGCCGCCTTCCGTTCCCCCGAAATCGCAGCACAACGCTCCTATCCGAGGATGCCGGTGAAATCGAGCCCGAGCACGATCAGGCCCGAGAGCACCAGCACGCCGGTCGAAATGTCGGCCCAGCGGTTGCCGCGATCGTTGGCCCGCCCGGTGTCCCGCGCCGCCCGCCAGTAAAGCCAGGCGCCGCCGACCACCAGCAGCAGCTCCACCACACCCGATACATCGGGCAATCGCCACAGCCCGAAGCCGAGCCGCGGCCAGCCCAGGGCGTTGCCGGGCAGGATCGGCAAATCCATGCGGTGCACCACGAGGTCGAGGATCCAGTGCGAGAAGGCAACCAGCCCGAGCACGATGCCGACGCGGCGGTTCCAGATGGCCCAGCCGGCGGCGCCGAGCACCGCCGAGAGCACCACCGCGCCGACCAGCGAATGCGTATAGTCGGCGTGGATGATGCCGCCGCCATAGCTGGTGGTCGCGCCCGGCGCCGGCTCGACGGTTTCGACATGGGTCAGGAACAGCGGCACGAACACGACGTCGAGCCAGGCCGTCGCGAGCATCAGCGCCCAGAGCGGCGCCGAGCGTTCCCTGGCCTTCACCGCGGCGGCAAGGCCGAAATGTCCGGCGATCATCGGTCGCTCCCCTTGCGGGCCTTCGGCCACGTGATGCGGGCATCGATGACGCCGCAGACGATGACGAACAGGAACAAGGCAATCAGGAACTGCACGGCGCTCTCCCAGCATGGCTTTGCCGGACAGGGCCGGGTCAGCGACGAAGGCTATTATCATTAGCCTTCGTGCCTGTCCACAAGCTGCGGAACCGCATCGCGCCGGCGCCGCACCACGGCTAATACTTGCCGGCATGCCCGCCCGCCCCAAGACCTCCGACGCCGAGATCATCGACGCCACCCGCGCGTTGCTCGAAGCCCAGGGCCGCGACGGGTTCAGCATGGCCGAGATCGCCGACGCCGTCGGCGTGCGGACACCATCGCTGTTCTCGCGCTTCGCCAGTCGCGCCGCATTGCTCGACCGGGTGGAGCTCGCTCTCTGGGCCGCGCTCCGGCGCGAACTCGAGGCCGCCGCGACGCCATCGCGGCTCATCAAGAAACCGCTCGAGGGTCTTTCGGCACAGGGCCGCGCCTATCGCGCCTTTGCCAAGGCCAACCCCAATGGCTATGCGCTGATGTTCGATCCGCGGGCGAGCCAGACCGCAGAGGGCGCCGCGGTGCGGGGGGCGGCGCTGGCGCCATGCCTCCCCGGCTTCGTGGCGCTCGTCGGCGAGGACAAGGCGCTGGCCGCGGCGCGGGTGCTGACGCCGTTCCTGCACGGCTTCGTGTCGATGGAGCTGTCGCAGGCGTTTCGCCTCGGCGGCGGCATCGATGCGGCATTCGAGACCGGGCTCGACGCGATCCTCAGCGGGCTTCTCACCTGGCGTCGATCGCCGTAGTCTCGTTCCGCCCGAGGCAACGCCGGGCGCGGCCCATGCGTTGACGGCGAACGAGGACCCGATGACCGAGCATTTCATCGTCTACGAGCGCGACCACTCCTGGCAATTCACCCACCGCGGCGCCATCACCGCGCCGTTCAAGACGCGCGACGAGGCGATCGCCGCCGCCATCGAAGAAGCCCGCGCCACCGATCACCGCGAGACCGAGGTGATCGTCCAGGACAAGGACCTGCAGCAGGAAACCATCTGGCGGCATCCGGGGAGCCCGGCCTGAGGCCGTTACCCGGGTTTGCCCTGCGGCAGGGTTCCCAGATTCGCCAGAACCAGCGCCGACGCCGGATTCAGGCTGTCGACCATGGCGCTCGGAATCAGGATCGTCGCCCCGCGCTCCTTGGTCGTTTCGTAGATGATGTTCATGGCGCGCAACTGCAGCGCGACCGGATGATCGGCATAGGTTTTGGCGGCCTCGACGAACCGCCCGGCAACCTCCTGCTCGGCCGATCCGAGGATGACCCGCGCCTGCTTTTCACGCTCCGCCTGCGCCTGCCGGGACATGGCATCCTGCAGCGCCACCGGAATCGCCACGTCGCGAATCTCCACCGAGCCGACCGTGATCCCCCAGGGCGCGGTCTTCCTGCCGATCTCCGCACCCAGCCGCTGGTCGGCCGCCTGCCGGTCGGACAACAAATTCGCCAGCATCGACGAGCCGATCATCTCGCGCAGCGAGGTCTGGGCAACCCGGTCGATCGCCTGCCGGTAGTCGGTAATCTTCAACGCCGCCATTTCCGAGTTGTGCACCCGCCAGAAGATGATGGCGTCCACATCGACCGGCACGGTATCCATGGTCAGCGCCCGCTCGGCATTGAACGACGTCGTCTGGATGCGCTCATCGATCACGGCAACGACGCTGTCGATGATCGGAATGATCCAGAACAGCCCGGGGCCCTTCACACCCTGCAGGTTGCCGGCCCGCAGGATGACGAAGCGTTGCCAGGTGTTGGCCATCTTGAGCGAAAGCCCGACGAGGACCGCCACGATAATGATCGGCACGCCCAGGAATGGGCTGACGAACCAACCCGCCGCAATTCCAACGAGAACGATGACGGCAAAAAGGAAGGCTGTGATCGGGTTCATGCTCGCTTCTCCTGAAGCTCGGCGTCGGGTCCGCCAGCACCTCAGCCTACACCCGATCCGCGCGGGGATCGAACTATGTTCCAGGCCGATGGCGACGGCGTTTCGACCGCGGCGGCGTAACGCTCAGCCGATCACCCGCCAATCCTCGACGCGCGGGGCGGTCGGGCGGAAGTCGTAGCGCTCCTTGCCCAGCGCATGGAGCGTCGCCCGCTCGATCAGCGAAAAATCGGCGGGATCGGCGCGGTTGAGATTCATCGGCTCTTTCAGCACCACCGGCGGATTGGTCATGAAGCGCACCGTGCCCGAATGGTTGTTGGACGAGGCGTGCAGCATGAACGGATGGAGGATGATGAAGTCGCCGGTTTCGCCGGTGATCTCCTCGAACTCGCGGCACTCGCTGATCAGGTGCCCGAAGCCGGCCTTGGGATCGATGCCCTCGGGATGGTCGGCGAGATAACGCGCCACGACCTTGATCGAGTCGGGCGCAATGAAGGTGCCGCCGCCCTGGTGGCGCACGTCGGACCAGTAGACGATGGTCAGCAGCCCCTGCTCGCGGCTGTCGAGGAAGTGGCGGAAGAAGCTGCCGTCCTTGTGCCAGCCGCCGGAGGCCGGCGAGGGCTTCACCCACGGCTCGTCGGCGCCGCGGCGGAAATTGACGACGAAGGCGTCGGACCATTCGGTCGAGTCGATGGTGGTGAAGTGCTTGGACTCGATCTCCATCACCTTGTGGTCGATGCGATCCTCGCCGCCGGCGACGTCGCACAGCGCAGCCCAGCCTTTGGGCGAGATGTCCTTGATCTTGGCGATGTTGTGCCGGTCCATCCAGACGATGTCCCTGGTCCAGGTGGAACGGTCGAGCGGGTCGTAGCCGAGCCGTCCGTAGGCTTCGCTGGTCCATTTCTTCGCCAGCGCCGGATCGAGGCAGCCTTTGACGCGCACATAGCCCTTCTCGACGAAATGCCGGGCGTCCGCGGGGCTCAGCACCTGCAGCTTGCGGGCCATGGGAGTCTCCTCCTGCGATCTTGCCGTGCGCCGGTCTTGCCGCCGGCGGTCATCGGGCAGGAGGCTAGCGCGGAACCGCGGCGGCTGAACAGGGCGATCACGCCATGGCGTTCGGCCTGTGAAGCAGGCAGGATGGCGCCGATGAAGAGATCCACACGGCAGGTGGCGCGGCTGTGGCTCGCGGCCCTCGCGCTCGCACTCGCTGCGCCGGCGGCGGCCGGCGAGCTGGTGACATTCCCGAGCGCCGCGACGCCGACCGAACCGGCCAGCGCGATCCGGGGCTACCTCGACGCCCCCACGGGCCGGGGGCCGTTCCCGGCCGTGGTGCTGCTCCACTCCTGCCTCGGCTTTCCGTCCGACCGCAAGGCCATCGGCGCGATGCTGGCGGGCTGGGGCTATGTCGCCCTCTACGTCGACGATTTTTCGACGCGCGGCCTCACCCAGACCTGCCTCGTCGATTTCCCCGAGGGTGTCGCCGACGCCTATGGCGCCCTCGCCTTCCTCGCCGCCCGGCCGGACGTCGACACGGCCCGCATCGGCGCCGTCGGCTATTCGCAGGGCGGCGACACCGCGCTCAAGCTCGCGGTGCCGCGCATCGCCGCCGGCTTCGCGCTGCCCGGCGGCGCGCAGTTCCGGGCGGTCGCCGCGTACTATCCGCCCTGCGGCAATCTCCGCCGCACCCGTCTGGCGCTCCCCACCCTGATCCTGGTTGGGGCCGCCGACACGGTGACGCCGGCCGCGACGTGCGCAACGCTCGCCAAGGGGCAGCCCAACGTCGCCCTCACGGTCTATCCCGGGGCTGAGCATGTGTTCGACGACCCGAACTTTGCCGGCGGCAAGGCGCTGTTCGGGATGCACCTGCAGTACAATCGCGTCGCCGGCGAACAGGCGAAGGCCGCGCTGCGCGCGTTTCTGGCCACGGCGCTGCGCTAGCCCAAACGCCGCCACCACTAGGTGGTGGATGTGGCAGGGAGTTTCCCTTGATCTGATAACACGCTAGGCATTGCCGCGAGGGTTTCCACCCGCCGCCGGTTGGGCCGGCCGGGCCAGAGAAGGGTTCATCATGATGCGCAGACGCGATCTGCTGCTCGCCGGGGCCGCGAGCCTCGTGCCGCTGCCGGCCCTGGCCGCGACGGCGCTGCCGCAGCCGGAGCCGTACACGCTCGACCAGTGGCCGCCGCTGACCGACCGCGCCGCCTATATCGCCTGGATGCTGGCGCACCGGGCCGACGACGCGAACTTCGCAGGCGAACGCTTCGACCGCTACAAGGTGCTGCTCGACTTCAACGATTTGTGGACCAAGGAGGACAAGCGCGCCTTCCTGTTCACGCCGCGCGAGGCGTTCGTGCGGCCCGAGGACATCCCCAATGCCTATGTCGGGCACTACCTCGACATCGGCTTCGGCGTGACGCTGACGCCGCCGGGCACGATGGGCCGCATGACCAGCGCCATCGAGGTCAAGCCGACCGACCGGGTGCTCGAGGTCGGTACCGGCTCGGGCTACCAGTCGGCGCTCCTGAGCTACCTCACGCCCAACATCTACACCATCGAGATCATCCCCGGCCTCGCGCACCGCACGCGCGGCATCTACGACAAGCTGATCGCGGCCGGCTATGTCGAGTACAAGTCGATCACCACGCGGGCGGCCGACGGCTATTACGGCTGGGAAGAGGCGGGCCCGTTCGACAAGATCATCGTCACCTGCGGCATCGACCACATCCCGCCGCCGCTGCTGCAGCAGCTCACCCCCAACGGCATCATGGTCATCCCGATCGGGCCGCCGGGCGCCCAGCACATCCTCAAGGTCAACAAGAAGACCGCGGCCGACGGCACCGTGACGGTCGCCCGCTCCGATATCTTCGGCGGCAAGGTGATCCCCTTCGTGCCGCTCACCGGCGCGCACCAGGCCGGGGTGTCGTAAGTCCGGCTGCGCCACACGCTGGCCGGGCGCAGTTGTCTTGACACCATGGTTTGCCTTAGCGTTCCACCATCGACAGGAGACGCGACCCATGGCGAGCCTCGTTACGCTGACCTACTCGCAGCCGACCCGCACGCTGAAGCCGGGGGAGACGCTGATCGCCGAAGGCGATCGCGGCGGGGACCTGTACGTGCTCGAATCCGGCAGGCTGACGGTCGAGCGCGGCGGCTCCGTCATCGCCCGCATCGACGAGCCGGGCGCGCTGGTGGGCGAAATGAGCGTCCTCACCGGGTCACCCAATTCGGCCACCGTGCGGGCCGACGGCCAGGCGATCGTCCGCGTCGTCGCCGACGCCATGCGCTTCGTCATGCGGCAGCCCGAGATCGGCCTTCACATCGCAACGGTGCTCGCGCAGCGGCTTGACGCGACCTCGGCTGTCCTCTCCGCATTGCGCAGCGAAGCCGGCACCGACGCCGCCGAACAATCCCGCCTCGGCCGTATCGTCGCCGCGCTGTTCACGGGGAAGGCCGGCAAATAGGGCGATGGCCTGGACCACGACGGCATTGATCCTGGTGGCGGCGGCCCTGCACGCCGGCTGGAACACCACCGCCAGCGCCGTGGCCTCGCGGCGGTGCTAGTTTCTCCTGCCGTTTATAACGAGACCCAAGGTGTTGTCCCGATCGGCCTCACGGCAGCGTGTGGCCGGCGGCGCGGAACAGGCGGTACCATTCTTCGCGGGTCAGCGTGATGTCGGATCCGGCGACGCTCTCGCGCACGCGGCCCGGCTTGGTCGTGCCCAGCACCACCTGCAGATTCGCCGGGTGGCGGGTGATCCAGCCGATGGCGATGCCGGTGGGGGTGACGCCGTATTTCCTGGCCAGCTCGTCCAGCACGTCGTTGAGCTCGGCGTAGTTCTTGCGGTCGCCGATGAACACG
>DATMTK010000081.1:0-4762 GCA_035564755.1 Devosia sp.
CTGGGCATCAAGGCCGTGGACGACACCACGCTGCAGGTGACCACGGACACGCCGAAATCCTACTTCCCGGGCGTTGCCAGCCTCTGGTACCCGGTACCCAAGCACGTCGTCGACAAGCTCGGCGACGACTACGCGCTCAACGTCAACACGCTGGTCGCCTCCGGCCCCTTCATGGTCAAGGACTGGGAAAAGTCCAACAACAACATGACCTACGTCAAGAACCCGAAGTACAACGGTCCTTGGCCGGCCCAGATCGACCAGCTTGTGCTCGACAACCAGATGGGTGCGCCGGAAGTCGGCTTCCCGGCCTTCATGTCGGGTGAGGCGGACTGGACCTACCTCAACACCGGGCAGGTGCCGGTGGTACAGCAGCAGTTCCCCGACGCCATCCGCAAGAACGCCGTTTTTGCGGTATACTATCTGGCGTTCGACGTGACCAAGCCGCCGTTCGACAATGTCGACGTGCGCAAGGCCTTCCAGGCAGCGATCAACCGCGACGAGCTGACCTCGACGGTGCTCAAGGACACCGCCGTGCCGGCCAAGTCGATCCTGGCGCCCTCCTATCCGGGCTTCCAGCAGAAGATCGCCGACGAGGCCAAGTTCGATCCCAAGCTCGCGCAGGACGAGATGGCCAAGGCCGGCTATCCGGGCGGCAAGGGCTTCCCGCCGATCGAGATCTGGTATCGCGAGCAGGGCGGCTACAACGCGGCCATCGCGGCCCCGATGCTGCAGTACCTGCAGGCCCAGTTCAAGCAGATCCTGGGGATCGACATGGGCATCAAGTCGATGCCGACCAAGGACTGGACGCAGGCCCTCAAGGACCAGAGCAACAACCTATTCCTCGCGCCCTACGAGTATGACTACCTCGACCCGTCGAACTTCTACGATCTGTTCAAGACCGGCGGTCGTCACCACTACTCGTACCCGGACTACGATGCCGCGGTGAACGCCGGCGACGCCGAAGCCGACTGGAACAAGCGCCTCGCGGACTACGCCAAGGCCGAGCAGGTCCTGATCGACCAGGCACCGCTGGTGCCGCTCGTCCACCCGGTGACCATCGCCGCGGTCAGCGACAAGCTCAAGGGTCCCGGCGTGACGCCCAATAGCCAGGGCTTCACCCCGCTCGATCGCCTGGCCGGGTATCTCTACACCCACATCACCAAGACGCCGTAAGGCCGAACCGCGGGCGCCCGATTTCGGGTGCCCGCCACTTTTCTCAGGGACATGGGTAGCGGATGCGGCTGGTCGAGATCGACGACCTGCATGTGAGCTTCAGCCAGCATGAAGGCCTAGTACAGGCCGTCCGCGGCGTGAGCTTCTCCCTCGATTCCGGCGAAAGCCTTGGCATCGTCGGTGAATCCGGTTCCGGCAAATCCGTCACCTGCGCGGCGCTGCTGCGTCTATTGCGCGAACCGCCGGCAAGGATCACCGCCAAATCGATGCAGCTCGGCGGCACCGACATGCTGACCGCCTCGAGCCGCCAGATTTCCGCCGTTCGCGGCCGCGTCGCTGCAATGGTGTTCCAGGATCCGATGACCTCGCTCGATCCGGTGTTCTCGATCGGCCATCAGCTCGCCGAAACCATCATCGTCCACCGCAAGGTCAGCAAGGCCGAGGCGCTGGCGCAGGCCGCGGCCGCGCTGCACCGCGTCGAGATCAAGAACGCCGACGACGTGCTGCGCTATTACCCGCACCAGCTTTCGGGCGGCATGCTGCAGCGCGTGATGATCGCCATGGCGCTGAGCTGCGAGCCCGACGTTCTGATCGCCGACGAGCCGACCACCGCGCTCGACGTCACCATCCAGGCGCAGATCCTGCAGCTCATTAAGGACATCCAGGCCGAGACCGGCATGGGCCTGATCATGATCACCCATGACCTCGGCGTTATCGCCGAGACGGTCGACCGGGTCGTCGTCATGTATGGCGGCAAGGTGATGGAGACCGGTCCCGTCCAGCAGATCTTCTCGGCGCCGCTGCATCCCTATACGCGGGCGCTGCTCAACTCCATTCCGGGCCAGGTCGCAGGCAAGCGCCGCCTGACAGAAATTCCTGGCTCGTCGCCCAATCCGGTGCGGCCGCCGGGCGGCTGTCCGTTCCATCCCCGTTGCCCGATGGCGATCGCGGCCTGCCACCAGGTGACCCCGCCGCTCGAGACCAAAGTGCCGGGCCGGGAAGCGGCCTGCATCCGCGTCGAATCCGAGCTGGTGCCGGCATGAGCGACACCCCGGCCCTCGAACTCAAGCAACTGACCAAGCGCTTCGGCGATTTCGTCGCGGTCAACCGCGTGGACCTGGCGGTGCCGCGCAACCAGGTGGTGGCGCTGGTCGGCGAATCCGGCTCGGGCAAGACCACGACCGGGCTCCTCGCGCTGCGGCTGCTCGCGCACGACGGCGGCCAGATCCTGCTCGACGGCGAGGACATCTCCACGCTGTCGCAGAAGCAGATGAAGGCCTATCGCCGCCGGCTGCAGGTGGTGTTCCAGGACAGCTATTCCTCGCTCGATCCGATGATGACGCTGGGCGAGATCGTCGCCGAGCCGCTTGGCATCCACGGCGTCGCTACCGCTGCAGAACGCCGCGACACGGCCCGTGGCTGGCTCGAAAAGGTCGGGCTCGACGGTAGCTATGCCAACCGCTATCCGCACGAGCTGTCGGGCGGCCAGCGCCAGCGCGTCTCGGTCGCCCGGGCCCTGATCCTCGGTGCCTCGGTGCTTGTCGCCGACGAGCCGACTTCGGCACTCGATGTCTCGGTCAAGGCGCAGATCGTCAACCTGCTGCAGGGCCTGCAGGCCGACATGGGCCTGTCGATGCTGTTCATCAGCCACGATTTGTCGGTGGTACGGTCCCTCGCCGACGAAGTCGTGGTGATGCTGCGCGGCCGTGTCGTCGAACGCGCGCCGACCGATCGGATCTTTTCCAATGCACGGCATCCCTATACGCAGTCGCTGCTCGACGCGGTGCCGGTCATCGATCCGGCGGCGCGGCGCCGCCGCACCTTCCTGAGCGCCGAGGAGATCACAGCCCGCACGCCGCGGATCACTGCGTCTGACCTTGTCGCCGAGCCGCTCCTCGACACCGCCGATCCGCAACTCGTCGCGCTGGCCGGCAGCCATTTCGTCGAAGCCATTGTTGCCGAGAGGGCCACGCCATGACCGGATTCATCATCCGCCGCGTCATTTCGATGGCGGTCACCTTCATCGTCGTTTCCATCGTCATCTTCCTGATGATGCACTCGATCCCCGGCGGCCCGTTCGACGGCTACGAGATGCCGCTGCCAGACAATATCAAGGCCAAGCTGATGGCGACGCTGGGCCTCGATAAGCCGCTGTGGGAGCAGTACATCCGCTATATGTGGGGGGCGCTGCATCTCGATTTCGGCGTGCCCTTCCAGAGCCCGGGCGACACGGTGATCGGCCTCGTCGCTCATGCCTGGCTGCCGAGCGTTACGCTGGGTGGGCTCGGCATCCTTTTCGGGGCGCCGATCGGTGTCCTGCTCGGCATGGCCGCCGCGCTTCGGCGCAACTCCTGGATCGACTATCTCGCGTCGGCGCTGGCGACCCTGGGCCTGACCATCCCGGTGTTCATCATCTCGACCGGCCTCATCCTGGTCTTTGCCGTGTGGCTCAAGTGGACGCCGGCCAGTGGCTGGGGCGAACCGAAGCGCTGGATCCTGCCGATCATGGCCTATGGCGCGGTGCCGCTCGCGACCTATGCGCGCTACGCCCGCGCCACCATGCTCGATGCGCTCAACAAGCCCTTCGTCTCGGTGCTGCGTGCCAAAGGGCTGAGCGAGCGCCGCATCATCTTCCAGCACGTGCTGCGCAACGCCGCCATCCCGATGGTCACCATCTTCCCAGCCATGTTCGTCGGCATCGCCACCGGCTCGATCTTCGTCGAGGCGATGTTCCGCGTCCCGGGCCTCGGCGCCTACTTCGTCTCGTCCATCGACAAGCGCGACTATCCGCTGGAGATGGCGCTGATGCTGCTGATCAGCGCGCTGTACAGCATCTCCTATCTGCTCGCCGATATCCTTTACGCCGTGCTGAACCCGCGCATCCGCATCGAGGGGCGGGCACGATGACCGAGCTCACCACCGGCACCACCGCCTCCGTGCCGCTCGCCAAGCCCGACAGCGTGCGTCAACGCAGCCCGCTCTATTTTGCGTGGCGCCGCTTCACGGCCAACAAGGCGGCCGTGGGAGCCGGCATCATCCTGCTCATCATCATCCTGATGGCGATCTTTGCGCCGGTGATCACCACCACTGGTCCCAACGACCAGGATTTCCTCACCAACGCCTTGAATTTCCCGTCGGGTGCCCACTGGTTCGGCGTCGACAATTTGGGGCGCGATTTCTTCACCCGCATCGTCTACGGCGCTCGCGTGTCGCTCGGCATCGGCTTTTCCGCCGCCGTCTTCAGCCTGCTTGTCGGCCTGCCGCTTGGCGCGCTCGCCGGCTATCTGGGCGGCCGGTTCGACTGGGTGGTGATGCGCATCATCGAGCTATTCTCGGTGGTGCCGCCGCTGCTCGCGGCGCTGCTGCTCGCCACCGTCACCCGCGGCGGCGTGTGGGCTATCATCCTGATCGCCGGGATCTTCGGCTGGAAGGACGTCTGCCTGCTGGTGCGCGCCCAGGTGAAGTCCTTCCGCGAGAAGGAATTCATCATGGCGGCGCAGGCGCTCGGCGCCTCGCCCTGGCATATTGTCTGGCGCCATTTGATCCCCAATTCGGTGTCGCCGATCATCGTCGGCTTCGTGCTCGCCAT
>DATMTK010000082.1:0-15493 GCA_035564755.1 Devosia sp.
GCTGCGGAGAGGGCTGCCCAGCGGCAGCCCCGGCGGGGCGGCAAGCCGCGCATCGAAATCGCGGCGCGCCTCGATCACGCTCTGCCAATGCACGCTGGCAAACTTCTCGAAGGCCTCGAACGCCTTCAGCGCTTCCATGCCGAGCGCCGTCAGTGCGTAGTCGACACGCGGCGGAATCGTGGCGTAGCTGGTGCGTGACACGAAGCCATCGCGCTCGAGCGCACGCAGGCTGGCGGTCAACGCCTTCTGCGAGATCGCGCCGATCTCGCGCTGCAATTCTGAAAACCGCTTGGTCTCGCTTCTCAGGTGCAGGACGATGGTCAAGTTCCATTTGCTGTGACGCTGGGTCAGCAACTCCTCAAGGACGGCGCTGTCGAGTGGCGGACGCTTTGTCCCCATGAAATATACTCCGGCTGGTGCGTTTCCTCTTGGGCAACGCAGCCTCCCTCCGTGCGGGGTGATGTCGGAATCCGAAGCGCAGATGTCCAGAGGGCGAAAACGCGAACGTGACGGGAATATTTCCGTTCAGGCGAGTCGTTCGAATTGAAAATAAAAGCTGACGTGCCGACCCTCGAGCCGCGCCTTCTCCTCGTAGCGCGTCGGCTCCCACCCGGGATAGGGCGTGTGCCATTCGCCCGGACTTGCACCGAGGAAGCGGAAGCGCGGCTCGCGCAGGATGTGGGCGAGTGTCCAGTTGGCGTAGTCCTCGATATCGGTGGCGAAGCGGAAGATCGCGCCCGGCTTCAAAACGCGCGCGAGCTCGGCCAGCGTCGTCGGCGAAATGAATCGGCGCTTGTGGTGCCGCGTTTTCGGCCACGGATCGGGATAGAGCAGATAAGCGGCGTCAAGGCTCGCATCGGGCAGCTTGACCAGCAGCTTCAGAGCATCGTCGGTGAAGAGGCGGACATTGCCGAGATCGTTCTGATCGATCGCCTCGAGCATCTTGGCGACACCACCCGAGAACACCTCGCAACCGACGAAGCCGGTGTCGCGATGGCTGCGTGCGAGGCGCGCCAGGTGCTCGCCGCCGCCATAGCCGATCTCGAGCTCAATCCGCATCGCCGGCGTCTGGAACAGCGTTCTCGGATCGAGCGGCCCGGAGGGCAGCTTGATCTCGAGGGCCGGCAGCTTGTCGCGAAACAGCCGGTCCTGCCCCTTGTGCAGGCGCTTGCCGGACCGGCGGCCGAAGAACGCCCGCGGCTCGCCGTTGATCGTGAGGGGATGATGGAGCTTGTCGGTCACGCCTAAAGCACTTCGACGATGGGCTTGCGGTCACGCACCGCAGACTCGATTGCGGGCAGCGCTGCTTCAACCCTCAGCCACAGGCGTTCGTTGTTCAGGTTGGGCACCCTGAGCCAGACCAGTGTGTGGAGCAGAAGCCCTCGGCTGGCCAGACGCGCGAAGTCGGCGTCCTTGCTGACCACGGAAGCTCCCAAACGGTTTGCAACTTCGGCAACGGCCCGATCATCGGCTTGCGGATCGAGGTGATCGAAGACGTGGGTGGCTCGATGGCCACGCCCGACAAGGCGCACCACCAACTGCCTCGAGAGCTGGGCATCCAGCAGGAACTCCATCACTCCGCAGCTTGCACGCCCTGCTCAGCCTGACGGGCAGCGTAAAACAGGGCCGCCCGGATATCCTCGTGCGTTACCCACGGCAGGGCTTCGACGATCTCGTCGGCGGTGTCGCCGGCCGCAAGGGCGTCCAAGATGTGCGAAACCCCGACGCGTGTGCCATCAATGCGCGGTTTGCCACCCAGCACCCCGGGCGTTGATACGATGCGGCTAAGCAATTGCGCGTCCTCGTCAGTCATTCTCAAGGACTCCGGAGGATTTCAACCTCCGGAAGATATGCCTTGGGGCGGGCGGACGCAAACCTGCCGCTCTGTCACGCCGCCTTCACGGCCGCCTTGAGCGCCGGCACGAGGTCGGTCTTTTCCCAGCTGAACGAGCCGTCGCGGCCGGGTTTGCGGCCAAAGTGACCGTAGGCCGAGGTCTTGGCATAGATCGGCTTGTTGAGCTGCAGGTGGTTGCGGATGCCGCGCGGGGAGAGGTCGAAGACGTTGCCGAGCACGGCCTCGAGCTTGTCCTCTTCGACCTTGCCGGTGCCGTGCAGATCGACATAGATCGAGAGCGGCTTGGCGACGCCGATGGCGTAGCTGAGCTGGATCGTGGCGCGATCGGCGAGGCCGGCTGCAACGACGTTCTTGGCAAGGTAACGCGCGGCATAGGCGGCCGAACGGTCGACCTTGGTCGGGTCCTTGCCCGAGAAGGCACCGCCGCCATGCGGGGCTGCCCCGCCGTAGGTGTCGACGATGATCTTGCGGCCGGTCAGGCCGGCATCGCCGTCGGGGCCGCCGACCACGAACTTGCCGGTCGGGTTGACGTGCCAGACGGTCTCCTTGCCGATCCAGCCCTCGGGCAGCGCCTTGCGTACATAGGGCTCGACGATCTTGCGGACGTCGTCGCTCGACAGCGAGGCGTCGACGTGCTGCGTCGAGACGACGATCTGGGTGACGCCGACGGGCTTGCCGTTCTCGTACTTCACGGTCACCTGGCTCTTGGCATCGGGGCCGAGTTTTTTGGCACTGCCCTCGCCCGCCTTGCGGGCTTGGGCGAGCACTTCGAGAATCTTGTGGGCGTAATAGATCGGCGCGGGCAGCAGCTCCGGGGTCTCGCGGCTGGCATAGCCGAACATGATGCCCTGGTCACCGGCGCCGACGTCCTTGTTGCCCTTCTCGTCGACGCCCTGCGCGATATCGGCCGACTGGCCGTGCAGCAGCACGTCGATGCGCGCCTTCTTCCAGTGGAAGCCATCCTGCTCATAGCCGATGGCGCGGATCGCCTTGCGGGCGGTCGACTTGAACTTGGCCGGATTGACGATCGGGGCGCCCGAGGCGTCGCGCAGGATCTGGCCGTCCTTGCCGTGCTTGAGCAGCGTTTCGGGGACGCGAACCTCGCCGGCGATGACGACGCGGTTGGTGGTCGCCAGCGTTTCGCAGGCGATGCGGACCTGGCTGGGGTCCATGCCGGTCTTCTTGGCTTCCTTGAAGACCAGGTCGACGATCTCGTCGGAGATGCGGTCGCAGACCTTGTCCGGATGACCTTCCGAGACCGATTCAGAGGTGAAGAGATAAGAGGACCGCACGGCCGAAACCCCGAAAAATTGACCCAAAACGCGAAAAATCGCGCAGTTCGGGGGTGTATGTGTCACCGGACGGTTGTCCGGTCAATGGGGATATAAAGAAAGCTTGATATGTCGCAGCGCGGTGTCACGCAAAATCCATGCGGATGCCGTGGCGTTACAGCGGCCTCGGCTTGCGCGTCCGGGTCAGCACGGCGAGGACGATCCCCAGCAACACCACGATCAGGAACGGCCAATTGCCGAAGCGGTCGAAGACGGTCTCGGCGATCTTGTTGGCCGGGACCACGTCGAGGACGCCCGGCTCGTAGGGAGCGAGGCTCGCGGTGATGCGGCCGAGCGGGTCGGCGGCGAACGTCACGCCCGAATTGGTAACGCGCAGCAGCGGCAGGCCGGTCTCGACGGCACGCAGCAGCGCGTGGTGCGCATGCTGGGCGGGCCCGATCGAGCCATCGAACCACTCGTCGTTGGAGATGTTGAGCAGGAACTGCGCCTCAGCCGGGTCGGCGCCGAGATCGCCCGAAAAGATCGCCTCGTAGCAGATCAGCGCAATGAAGCTGGGCATCCCTGGCGGGCTCATCAGCCGCTTGCCATTGCCCGGCGCCCAGCCGTTGGTGCCGGGAACGAACTGGCGGATGCCGAAGAGCTTCCAGAAGTTCTGAAAGGGCAAATACTCGCCGAACGGCACGAGGTGCGACTTGTCGTAGCTCGCCACGATCTCGCCATTGGTGTCGATGGCGAGCAGCGAATTGTAACCCGGGTTGGTGTCGTCGGGATTGGCCGGATCCCGGTCCGGTTCGCGCGGCGCGCCGGTCAGCAGCATGGTCTTGTCGGGCAGCATGCGGGCAATGCGCGCCAGGCCTTCCGGATACTGGCTCATGAAGAACGGGAAGACCGATTCCGGCCAGATCACCTGCGTCTTGTCGGCAAGGCCCGGATCGCTCGGCCCCGTCCTGGCCGAGCTCAGGTCGATCAGGCGGCTGACGATGTCGGGCGGATTGGCGGCGGCCCAGTCGGAATGCTCGGTGATCACCGGCTGCACCATGCGCACCTTCATGTCGGTGCGCGCCGTGACCGGAGTCGACTGCAGCCGCACGTGACCCCAGCCGAGCATCGCCGCGATCACCGCGATGGCGAGGACGAACGGCACCAGCCGCGGGGCGATGGCCCGCCCATCCGCCGGCCAGATCAGCGCCGGCGTCATCGCCAGCAGTGCGGCGAGCGCGGTGAGGCCGTAGACGCCGACGATCGAAGCGGACTGCATCATCTCGGTCGTTGCGGTCAGGGCGTAGCCGAGCAGGTCGAACGGGAAGCCCGAGAACAGCGTGCCGCGGGCATATTCGGCGGCGCTGAGGAACGCGGCGAGGGTCACGATGCGCCAGACGCCGTGGCTCCAGCAGAGGTGTGCCAGCGCCGAGGCGAGGCCCCAGAACAGGGCGATCAGCGCGGCGAGCGCGAGGATCGCGAAGGGCATCGGGACGAGGTACCAGCCGCCCTCGAGCAGGAAGGCGGCGCCGAGCCAATGGAAGGCGACGGTGAAATAGCCCCAGCCGAAGGCGAAGCCGATCCAGAAGGCCGGCCCGAAGATGCGGCCGAGGCCGGTGCGGCGCTCGGCGCCGTCGAGGGCCCAGACCCAGAGCGGAAAGGTCGCGAACAGCGCCGGCAGCACGAACAGCGGCGGGATCGATAATGCCGCCACCGCGCCGGCCACCAGCATCAGCAGGAACCGCCGCCAGCCATGCGACAGCATCGTCCATTCGGCGAGGCGGGTCATCGGGCGCAGGCCGAATCAGCGGGGGCGTTGAGCATCGCGCCACCTAACCCCAGCGATTCCACGGGATCAACGCGGCCCGGTGGCTCAACGGCGGATAAATCCGGCCCTCACCGGAGGCCGACAGGCTAGCCGGTCGCCTCGTCGTCGCCGGATGTCCGGCCATCGGCTTTCGGCTTGCGTTTGCCGCTCTCCGCCTTGGCCTTGGTCTCGGCGGCGGTGCGCGGCGCGCGCTGCTTCAGGCGCCGGATCTTGATGCGGCGCACCTGGCGCGAGTCGGCCTGCAGTACCTCGAAATCGAAGTTCTTGATGCCGCCGATGATCTCGCCCTTCATCGGCACGTGGCCGGCGAGCGCGAACACCAGCCCGCCGATGGTGTCGACGTCGTCGCCGTGCTCGCCCGGATCGAAATCGGGACCGATGACGCCCTCGACCTCGCCCAGCTCGGCGCGGGCCGCGGCGATGAAGATGTTGGAATTGATCTTGCGGATGAGCGGGCCGTCTTCGGTATCGTGCTCGTCCTCGATCTCGCCGACCACGGCCTCGAGCAGGTCCTCGATGGTGACGACCCCATCGGTGCCGCCATACTCGTCGATGACGATGGCCATGTGCACGCGCTTCAACTGCATCTGCTGCAGCAGATCGCCCACCGGCATCAGCGGCGGCACGAACAGCACCTGGCGCATGATGTCGAGCTTGCCGAGCTTCGATTTCAACGTCGGCGTCACCAGGCGGATCGGAGTGTCCTTCTTGTCCGGATCGTTGACCTCGGCGGTGATGCGGCGCAGCGCGTCCTTGACGTGGATGAAGCCCGAAATGTTGTCGATGGTCTCGGCGTATACCGGGATGCGCGAGTGCCCGACCTTGCGGAAGCGGGCGATCATGTCGCCCAGTGTGCACTCGATATCGATGGCCTCGATGTCGGCACGCGGCACCATGACGTCCTCGACGTGCTTGTCGCCGAGCTGCAGCACGTTCTGCAGGATGGTGCGTTCGGGGATCGAAAAGTCTTGCGTCTCACCGGACGCTTCATGCTCGAGCGCGACCTCGAGATCGTCGCGCAGCGAAGGGGCGCGCACGAACATCGAGATCAGGCGCGCAAGCAGCGAAGGCCCCCGCGGCGTCACGGGGGCGGTGGTCGACGGAGGTTCCGCCTTGGGGCGCTCACCCGGTTCGGGGCGCGCGGTGGTGCTGCTGTCGCTCATCGCTCAGTCTTGGGCATAGGGGTCCGCCACCCCGAGGGAAGCGAGAATCTGGGTTTCGAGCCCCTCCATGACAAGGGCCTCGTCGTCCTTGATGTGATCATAGCCCAGAAGGTGCAGAAAGCCATGCACCACCAGGTGGGTGAAATGATCCTCGAAACTCACGCCCTGCTCATCGGCCTCGCGCTCCAGCGTTTCGCGGGCGAGGATGATGTCGCCGATGAGCCCGGAAACCGGCCCGAACGGCTCGATCTGCGGAAAGCTCAGCACGTTGGTGGATTTGTCGATACCGCGCCAGTCGCGGTTGAGGACGCGCTGCTCGGCGTCGCCGGTCAATACGATCGAGAGCTCGGCGGGACCCGTGAGGCGGGCCTTGCTGGCCTTGAGCGCGGCGCGCACGGCTTCGTCGGCACGTGCATCGAGATTGTCGGGCCAGCCTTCGGTGTTGCGGGCGATGTCGATGGTGAGAGCGGGTGGCAAGAAAGGCCCCCTCACCCGCCGCTGCGCGGCGACCTCTCCCCCAAAAGGAGAGGTGGGGACGCGGCGAAATCCCGTCTATGCACCACCTCTCCCTGGGGGGAGAGGTCGGAGGGCACAGCCCTCAGGGTGAGGGGGCCTTGCCGCATGCCATTCACGCCTGTGTCTTGTTCGCCGACGCCTGATCGTAGGCGCGCACGATACGGCCGACCAGGGCGTGCCGGACGACGTCCTTGTCGTTGAAGCGCGAGATGTGAACGCCCTCGATGCCCTCGAGCAGGTTGACGGCTTCGACGAGGCCGGACTTCTCGCCGCGCGGCAGGTCGATCTGGCTCGGATCGCCGGTAACGATCATCTTGGAGTTCTCGCCCAGGCGGGTCAAAAACATCTTCATCTGCATCGAGGTGGTGTTTTGCGCCTCGTCGAGGATGACCACGGCGTTGGCCAGCGTGCGGCCGCGCATGAAGGCGAGCGGGGCAACTTCGATGACGCCCGATGTAATACAGCGTTCCACATGCTCGGGGCGCATCATGTCGTAGAGCGCGTCGTAGAGCGGCCGGAGATAGGGGTCGACCTTCTCCTTCATGTCGCCGGGCAAAAAGCCGAGGCGCTCGCCGGCTTCGACGGCCGGACGCGACAGGATGATGCGGTTGATGTCGCCACGCTCGAGCAGCGTCGCCGCGTGTGCCACCGCCAGATAGGTCTTGCCGGTACCGGCGGGGCCGATGCCGAACACCAGCTCGGCGCGCTCCATGGCACGCATATAGGCATCCTGCGCCGGCGTGCGGGCAACGATGGTTGCCTTGCGCGTCGCGATCTGCGCCATGCGCACGCGGCCCTTCTTTTCGAGGGTCGGCAGGGTGAGCTGGTTGTCTTCCTGCTGCACCATGCGGATGAGGCTGTCGACGCTCGCGATCTCGACGCTCCGGCCTTCCTCGAGGCTCGCATAGAGCGAGTCGAGCACCCGGCGCGCCTGGTCGACGGCGCTCGCCGAGCCCTTCAGCATCAGATGATTGCCACGGGGCGTCGCGGTGACGGAAAGCCGTTGTTCGATGAGAGCCAGGTTCTGGTCGAAATCGCCGTAAAGCTGTGCCGCGAGGCGGTTGTCTTCGAAGGCCAGTTCAAGCTGCGAGGAAAGGGCGTTGTCGGTCGTCGCGGACAAGTGCCTGTTCAAACTCGATTTTCTCCTTGCCCCGCGCTCACGCGGGGACGGCTCGGGACTCAATTACGCTAGCAGGTTTGAGTTCCGCGTGTGTGACAATCTTGCCTTCAATTGAGTTATTTCCGGCGGCCACGATACGGACCGGCTGCACCGTGCCGATCAGATGCTCCGGCGCCTCGAGATGGACCGCCTGCAGATATGGAGAGCGGCCACCCAGCTGGCCAGGCATCCGGCCCTTCTTGTCCAGCAGCACATCGAAAGTGCGGCCGACGCAGGAGCGGGCGAACCCGCGCATCTGCATCGTGACCAGCTCGTTGAGCCGGGCCAGGCGCTCGGCCTTGACGTCCTCGGGCACCTGGTCGGGCATGGAGGCGCCCGGCGTGCCGGGTCGAATCGAGTATTTGAAGGTATAAGCCGAGGCGTAGCCGACCTCGCGCACGATCGACAGCGTCGCGTCGAAATCGGCGTCTGTCTCGCCGGGAAAGCCGACAATGAAATCGCCCGACAGCGCCATGTCCGGCCGCGCCTGCTTGATCCGCTCGATCGTCCGCAGATAGTCGGCGCGGGTGTGGCGACGGTTCATCGCCTTGAGGATGCGGTCGGACCCCGATTGCACCGGCAGGTGCAGATACGGCATGAGCTTGAAATTGTCGCGATGCGCCGCGATCAGCTCGTCGGTCATGTCCGAGGGATGGCTGGTGGTGTAGCGGATGCGGGCCAGCCCATCGATCTCCGCCAGCTTTTCGCAGAGCTCGCCAAGGCCGAGCGGGCGGCCCTTGGCATCGAGCCCGTGATAGGCGTTGACGTTCTGGCCGAGCAAGGTGAGCTCGCGCACGCCCGCGGCAACCAGGGCGCGGGCTTCGGCGAGCACCTGCTCGACCGGCCGGCTGGTCTCGCTGCCACGCGTATAGGGCACGACGCAGAACGAGCAGAACTTGTCGCAGCCTTCCTGCACGGTGAGGAAGGCGGTGAGGCCGCGCGAGCGGATCACCTTGGGCTCGGCGTGCGGCAGATACTCGAACTTGTCTTCGGCCGGGAACTCGGTCTCGACCACCTTTTCACCGGCGCGCACGCGCGCCACGAGCTCGGGCAGGTGGTGGTAGCTCTGCGGCCCGAATACCATGTCGACGGATTTGGCGCGGCGGGCGATCTCCTCGCCCTCGGCCTGCGCGACACAGCCGGCGACGCCGATCATGAACTGACGGCCCTCGGCCTTGAGCTCGGCAAGGCGGCCAAGCTCGGAGAACACTTTCTCCGAGGCCTTCTCGCGGATGTGGCAGGTGTTGAGCACCACGAGATCGGCATCGTCGAGCGTCTGGGTCGGCTCATAGCCGTGGGGCGCCAGCGCATCGGCCATGCGGTCGGAATCGTAGACGTTCATCTGGCACCCGTAGGTCTTGATGAACAGCTTTTTGGGCCGGAGCTCGGTGGGTTCAGTCTTCTTGGTCATGGCGGCGGTGCATAGCACCTTCAGCGCCAGCAACGCAAAAAGGCCATCGCCCGGTGTGCGATGCGCTACGCCGCCGCCGCCGCGGGCTCGGCCATCACCTGACCGATGTCCTCGTGGCGGTTGAGGGCGACCAGCATGCGGCGCACCTGGTCCTCGGCCTGCTTGGTGATCACCTTGCGGTTGGTCTCGGCGGACATCGGGATCGGCGCACCGAAGGCGATGGTGATGTCCTTCATGCCGGAACCGAGGATGCCGGCGACCACTGCCTTGAAGCCCCGGGCGTTCATGCCGGAAACGCCGCTGCGCTCGTTGCGCGAGATCGGCAGCCCCTGCAAATGCGTGTAGGCGATGGCGACCGGCTGAATGGCCACGTCGGGCGCCCCGCCCTCGAGCATGGCGGTCTGCGCGGCGCCGACCAGCGCCGAGCGGAACGGCTGCACGTGATCGCCGAGATCGCGGTGGCCTTCGGCAAAGAGCAGCACGGCGCCGTTCCTGGCGAGGCGGCGGCCCATTTCGGCGCTCGTCCGCCTGGTGTCGGCGCGGCGGTTGTAGTCGACGAACAAGGTGCGCTGCAGCGACGCCATGAAGCCGACGAAGAAGGTGTCGCGTACCCCGGTCTTGGCGACGAAGGTCACATCGGCGACCGAGCCGATGGCGATGATGTCGGTCCAGGAGATGTGGTTGGACAACAGCAGCGTCGGTTTGTTGTGGAGCGGCTCGCCGATCACGCGCACCCGCAGCCCGCAGAAGACACAGCCGACCTTGTGGAAGGCCATGGTCAGCACCGGCGAGAACAGACCCAGCCGGGTGATGACGAATTGGACCGGCACGCCGACGATCAGGAACGGGATGAAGATGAAGATGAAGAACAGAGTTCTGAAGATCATTTGTCGGGTTGGGATTTGAGCGGCACGGCGTAGAGCTCGAGGCGATGATCGACGAGGCGATAGCCCAGGCGCTTGGCGATCAGCTCCTGGATGGCCTCGATCTCCTCGTTGCGGAACTCGATGACCTTGCCGGAGCGGATATCGATCAGATGGTCATGATGCTCGTCGGGGATCGGCTCGAAGCGGGCCCGGCCATCCTTGAAGTCGTGCTTGGTGACGAGGCCGGCTTCCTCGAACAGGTTGAGCGTGCGGTAAACGGTCGACAGCGAGATGCGCGGATCCTGCGCCGAAGCGCGGCGGTAGAGCTCCTCGACATCGGGATGGTCGGCGGCGTTCTCGATGACCTGCGCGATGACGCGGCGCTGGTCGGTCATGCGCATGCCCTTCTTGACGCAGCGCTCTTCGAGGGTTTCGGTCTGGCCGGGCTTGAGCATATAAAACGCTACTCCAGTGGACGGGCCATCACCAGGGCCGTTGCCGGCTGGCCATCGGGCCGCGCGTAATATCCCTTGCGCTCGGAGAGCTTCTGGAATCCGAGCCGCTGATAGAGCTTGATCGCCGCCGGGTTGTCGGCCGCGACCTCCAGGATCATGCGCTTGGACGGCGTCATCAGCAAATCCTCGAAGCAGGCCTTCATCAGCGCCGCGCCGACGCCCTTGCCACGGAGCTTGGGCTGGACTGCGATGGTCATGAGCTCGACGTCGTCACCCAACAGCCGCAGCATGGCAAAGCCCGCGACCTTGCGCTTGCTGTCGCAGGCGACGAGCGTGGGCGTATCGGGATCGATGAGATAGGCTTCGATGTCCTGGCGCGGCCAGCCGCGATAAAAGCTCGAGGCGTGCAGCTTCGCCACCGCATCGGCATCGCGCGGCTGCGCCGGCTCGATGTGGAGCCCCATCGGCGCCATCCAGCTGCGCACCATCATGCGGGAACGTCTCCGCTCACCCGCGCGACGCGGAATTTTTCCTGCGGCTTGGCGTCGGCATCGCGGATGTAGGTGGCTTCGGGCGGATAGTCGGCAGGATCGGCAGTCGCCGCGAACCGCGCGAGCGCGGCAATATCGATGAAGGGCGAGGTCAGCGTCTCGGCGCCGGCCGGCACGAGATGGCGCGCCGTCTCGATGGGCAGCAGCGCCGCCGGCCGAATGGCGATGCCGGGGCCGGAGAAGGTCTGGAAATAGGCCTCATCGCGCCGCGCGTCGAGCAGCACCGCGACGGGGTTGCAGCCGGCGTTCAACGAGATCGCAAACAGCGACGGTATGCCCAGCACGGGGATGCCGAGCGCCAGTCCCAGCCCGCGCGCCGCACTGAGCCCGATGCGCAGGCCGGTGAACGAGCCGGGCCCGGTGGTCACCGCGATGCGGGTGAGATCGGCGTATTTCGCCCCGACGCGTGCCAGCAGCTCATCGAGCGCCGGAAACAGACGCTCCGCCTGGCCGGTCGTCATGTCCTCGACCAGCGTCTCCGGCCGGTCGTCGTCGCGCAGCAGCGCAAGCTGCAGGCGCGGGGCCGCGGTGTCTATGGCGAGGAGAATGCCCATGGCGGAGAGATAGGCTCCCCGCCGTTCAGGAGCAATGACTTAGACCTGCTGCACGGCTTCGACGCCGGGCACGAAGTGGCGGAGCAGGTTCTCGATGCCGGACTTGAGGGTTGCGGTCGAGGACGGGCAGCCCGAGCAGGCGCCCTGCATGTGGAGATAGACGGTGCCTTCGCGGAAGCCCTTGAAGGTGATGTCGCCGCCATCCATGGCAACGGCGGGACGGACACGGGTCGAGATCAGTTCCTTGATGATCTCGACGGTCTCGCTGTCGGCGGCCTCGAAGAATTCCTCGCCCGACTTGGCGGCCTCGCCGCCCTCGTCGATCACCGGCTTGCCGGACAGGAAATGCTCCATGATGACGCCGAGGATCGCGGGCTTCAGATGATTCCACTCGGTTACGTCCTTGCTGACCGAGACGAAATCGGAGCCGAGAAACACGCCGGTCACACCCGGAATCGAAAACAGCGCCGAGGCGAGCGGCGATACGGCGGCCGCATCGGCCGTCCGGAAGTCGCGCGGCTCGCCCGCCAGAACCTCGCGGCCGGGCAGGAATTTCAGCGTCGCCGGATTGGGCGTGGCTTCGGTCTGGATAAACATCGCTGGTCGGTCTCTCTGCTTTGGATCGAGCCATGGCGGGAGCGCTGGCTCGATCTACCGCGGTCGTCTTGGAACCATTCTAAAATAGAGAACCGACCTTGGAATAGCAAGCCTAGCGGGGCACGACGCCCTTGACGGCATTGGCCTTGCCGGTGTGGACCACCTTGCCGCCTTCGATCCTGAGCGCGGCCCGTACCCGCTCCTTGACGCCGGCCAGAGCATCGGAAGGCAACGCCTCGACCAGCGCGCCGAGGACGGGCGTCAGCATGGCGACGCGCCAAAACTCGTCGAAGCTCGGAAACACCCGCTCGACGACAATTTCGCGCGAAGCGACGGATTGCAGCCCGGCATCGGCCCAGAGCTGATGCAGGCGGTCGATCCTGACGATCTCGGCCTGCGGCGGCCAGGGCACCGTGGCGCCGGTCGCCCGCACCTCGTCCTGCGGGAGCTGCCAGGGAAAGCCGCCGGTGGTGAAGTCCCAGGCGTAAGCGGCGACCACGCCGCCGGGACGCACGACACGCCGCATCTCGGCGACGCCCTTGGCGGGGTCCGGTACGAAGAAGATCACCAGCGCCATGGTGGCGGCGTCGACGCTTTGGTCGGCGACCGGCAGGGCCATCGCGTCGCCCTGAACGAACTCGGCCAGCCCGGCGGTGTGGCGCTGGCGCGCATAGGCCAGCTGTTGCGGAGAGGGGTCGACGCCGACGATGTGCGCGGGAGCGCAGCGCTCGACGACGAGCTCGGTGAAGGCCCCGTTGCCACAGCCGATATCGGCCCAGCGCAGGCCCTTTGAGGGCGCAAGCCAGTCGAGGAAGACCTCGCCGGCCGAGCGGCTCCAGATCCCCATCATCTGCTCGTAGCCGGCGCCGTCGATGAAGCGGATCGGTTGTAGTTCGGTCATGCGGACATCTCCCCTTTCGGCGGACCATAGCAGAGGAGGCCGGCAGCGGAATGCACGGATCCGGCGGCAACGACGATTTCTGCCGGCCATGGCGCCGGGGAGGATCGTCCCCGGGATGTGGAGGCTCTTATGGCCGGCCGAAGTGGCTGACCAGCGGGCCCGGGCCATTGTCGGAGGTGCCGGCGGCCAGCACCGGCACGCCGATGGCCTTGTCCTCACCCGCCACGGCCGCCGGTAATGCCTGCTGCGCCAGCATATTATGCCGCCATAGCAGCTTGCGGCGCAGATACTATGCTGCCATAACATCCGGATGCAGCAGCAAGCGCTTTCCGCCATGGTCGCCTGGGTGCGGCTCGACACCGCCATCCAGGGCTTCAACCAGACGTTGCGCAAGGAGTTCGGCATCACCGGGCTGCAGCTCGCCGTGCTGCGCATCCTGGGCGAGCGGCCGAGCCTGCCGCTGGCGGCGCTGCGCAAATCGCTGGTGATGCATCCGGCGACGCTGGGCCAGTCGATCGACGAATTGCGCACCATGGGTCTGTGCACCGTCAGCCGCGACAGCCACGACAAGCGGGCGCGCGTGGTGGCGATCACCGAGGCCGGCAAGGCGCTGATGGAGCGGGCGCCGATGGCCGGGCCGGTACGGCTGCGCGCCATGGACCACGACCCGGCGCGGCTCGAGCGGCTGAAGGCGGCGTTCGACGACGCGGTGGAGATGTTCGGGCTCAGCGAGCACGTGCCCAGGAAGACAGGAGGACGATGACGGCGGCGCTCGAAACACTGCCCAGTATCGGCAAGGCGCCGGCCGAGGAAGCGCGCGGCCGGGATCGAAACCGCTGCCCAGTTGCTGAAGCTCGGCGATGCCGCGGTCCTATCAGGCACTCTTCCTCTCGGTCCGTCATGGCCGGACTCGATCCGGCCACCCAGATGGACCTTCAGCGACAGCGGAGAGTTCGGCTGGGTCCGTGGGTCAAGCCCGCGGATGACGGAACGGAAAGTGAAGCGAGCGGGAGGGATATCCCGACGGCTAGATTCCGCCGCGGGAGAAGTGGGTCAGCTCGCGCACCATCTGGCCGACCTTCCACTGGATGTTGGCTTCGTTCGGGTTGCCGTCGGCGTCGAACACGTCGGGCCAGGGGCCGAGGCCGAGCAGCGTCGGCACCACCAGCGCGCCGACCTTGCTGAGCGAGTCGCGCAAATGCGAGAGCCCGAAGATGGTCGCGTACTTGCCGTCGCTCAGCCCGCCGATGCCGAAGATCGCGTGCCGGAACGGGCTCGGCTTCTGCCGGCTGATCCAGGCGATGGTGTTGGCGATCAGCGGCGTGATGCCGCCATTGTATTCGGGCGTGATGAGGAGGACGATGTCGTGCGTGCGGAACAGGTCGGCAAGACGCTTTGCCGCCTCGGGCGTGTGCTCGGCCTCGAGGTCCTGATTGAAGACCGGCATCTCGAAATCTTTGAGGTCGAGATCGGTGACGGCGACGCCCGCCTCGCGCAGCTTTGCCGACATGTGGCGGCGCAGGATCTCGTTGATCGAACCCTTCCGCAGCGAGCCGCACAGCGTGATCGCGGTCTTCTGAGAGGCACCGTCGCTCATCTTTCCACCGGGTCTTTCCCCGCGCAAGCGGGAACCTCTGTTGGCAACTTAGAACATCGTTGCAGAAGCGGAGGTCCCGCTTGTGCGGGGATGACTCCGTGGATGGGGCACGCCGAGTGCCTCACGCGTCGAAAATGTTCTTCAGCTTGGCAAAGAAGCCGTCGCTCGTCGGCGAGGTCTCCTTCGTCGTGAGCTGGTGGAATTCCTCGAGCAGCTCGCGCTGGCGCTTGGTGAGGTTCTGCGGCGTCTCGACGTCGAGCTGCACATAGAGGTCGCCCATGTCCTTGGCCCGCAGCACCGGCATGCCCTTGCCTTTCAAGCGGACGCGCTGGCCCGGCTGCGTGCCGGCCGCGACCTTGACCTTGGCGCGCTGGCTATCGAGCGTGGGCACTTCGAACTCGCCGCCGAGCGCCGCCGTGGTCATGGCGATCGGCACGCGGGCGTAAAGGTCGGCGCCGTCGCGGTGGAAGAGGTCGTGCGGCTTCACCGACACGAAGATGTAGAGGTCGCCCGGCGGGCCGCCGCGCAGGCCCGCTTCGCCTTCATTGGCGAGCCGGATGCGGGTGCCGTCCTCGATGCCCTTGGGGATATCGACCGAAAGCTTGCGGTTCTCCTGCCGGCGGCCCTGGCCGCCGCAATCGGTGCACGGCTGCTCGATGATCTGGCCGCGCCCCTGGCAGATCGGGCAGGTCCGCTCAATGGTGAAGAACCCCTGCGCCGCGCGCACCTTGCCGTGGCCGTTGCACTGCTTGCAGGTCGACATGCCGGT
>DATMTK010000083.1:0-3970 GCA_035564755.1 Devosia sp.
GAGGTGGACAAGCTCGGCCAGGCAGAGGCGATTGCACCTGCTGAGGCGGGCTATCGGCCGACCGATCCGCAGATCGCATTCCATCTCGCGCGCTTCATCGAGCATGTCCGCTCGCTACCGACCGATCCGATCGTGCTGCGCCAGAATTGGCTCGAGGCTTATGACTTCGCGACCGAAAAGGGCGCTGCCGCACTCAACGATTACGCGCGGCGTAGCGACCCCTTTGCTCAAGTCGGCAAGGTTCAGGTCGCGGTCGATGTGTCGAGCGTCATCCGCGCATCACCCAACAGCTTCCGGGTCGCCTGGGTCGAACGCCGTTATCAGGACGGGGCCCTCGCCGACACCACGCGGTGGTCGGCGATCCTGACGGTGTCGATCCGCCTCCCACGCAGCGCCGATGCGCTGCGCAAGAACCCGCTCGGCATTTTCGTCGATGCCTTCAACTGGTCGAAGGAACTCAGCCAATGATCGCTTTCACGAAGGCCGGCGCTCGCCGGTCAATCGCTCCCCTGCTCGCTTGCCCCCTCCTCGCTAGCCTGGCGACACCTGCCCTGTCGCAAGATCAGCCGCCGCCACCTCCTGCCGCGATCGCGCCCCAGCCGCGCGCTAGCCTGCGGGTGATCGCCATCCCCTCCCCGCTCCCGCTTCCCGGCCAATTGAAGCCGCTCAAGGCGGCTCAGCGACCGCGACCGCTCATCGATCCGAAAGCCCGAGTGAACCATGCCAATGCAGAGGCGCGCGTCGAACCCGATCGCGTATCGTGGCTGAACGCGATCCAGCAATATCCCTATACCGAGGGCGCGCTCTACCAAGTCTACACCGCGCCGGGTCAGGTGACGGACATCGTGCTGCAGCAAGGCGAGGCATTGGCCGGAAGCGGCCCTGTCGCCGCCGGCGATACGGTTCGCTGGATCATCGGTGACACTGAGAGCGGCGCTGGTCCGACCAAGCGCATGCACATTATCGTGAAGCCCACGCGCCCCGACCTCGAGACCAACCTCGTCATCAACACCGACCGGCGAACGTATCACCTCGAGCTCCATGCGACACCAGCAACCTATATGGCGGCGGTGTCCTGGACCTATCCGCAGGACGAACTGATCGCGTTGCGCAAGGCCGAGACACAGGCAGCGAGCACCGCGCCGGTGGCGGCGGGTATCGATCCAAGGGCGCTCAATTTCGGCTATCAGATCGACGGTGATCGGCCGGATTGGCGGCCGGTGCGGGCGTTCGACGACGGGCGGCAGGCTTATATCGAGTTCCCGGCGACAATTGGCACGGGCGAGATGCCGCCGCTCTTCGTTGTCGGTGCCGATGGCAAGGACGAGTTGGTCAATTACCGGGTACGCGGCCGCTATATGATCGTCGATCGGCTGTTCGGCGTGGCCGAACTTAGGCTCGGCACCAAGAAGAGCGACCAGCGGGTGCGCATCACGCGCAAGAATTCCAAGCGTGGTCAGCGATCATGACAGACGCGACTGATGATCCGGTTGCGACCGAGCAGGGCACAGCTCCTCAGAGCCCACCGATATCGAACAACCCGGACGCCTTCCGCCTCCGGGGAGCGCCGCCGCGGGTGACGCGATTGTCACGAAGGGCGATGGCGGTCCTCGGGGTCGTCGGCGGCACCGCTATTGGCGGCTCGTTGATCTATGCGTTGCAAGACCGGCAGCCGGTCGCAGCACCACAGAACGTCCTCAGCGACGACGGCCGTACGAGGTCGGAACTGGTAACCGGCGCGCCTGCTGATTATTCGAAGGTGCCAAAGCTCGGCCCGCCGCTTCCCGGCGACCTCGGCCGCCCCATTCTCAATGCCCAGCAGGATGGTAGCGCGGTGCCGGCTCCGCCAATAGGTGAGCAACGCGATCCTCGCACCGCTGCGGAGCAGGCGCGGCAGCGGCTGCTACAGGAAAGGGAATCCGCTCGGGTCAGCCAATTGTTTCTCGACGGCGGCCATGGAGCATCGCAACCCGAAATAGCGGCGGCAGCGATCAGCGGAAGCCCATCGCCCATGCTGCAGCCGGCAGCAGATGCCGGCGATAAACCCGGAAGCGGCGGCGGCACCTCGTCACACGCCAGCAAACGAGCGTTCTTTCAGGTCACCGCCGATCGCTCGACGGAGAGCGCCCAGCGCCTCATCGCCCCGGCGTCGCCTTATGTGCTGCAGGCCGGGAGCATCATTCCCGCGGCGCTGATTACGGGGATTCGTTCGGACTTGCCGGGCCAAGTGACCGCTCAGGTGACCGAGAACGTCTATGATAGCCCGACCGGTCGTATCCTCCTCATCCCGCAAGGCTCGCGCCTGATCGGCGACTACGACAGCGACGTCTCGGCCGGGCAGAATCGCGTTCTGCTCGCCTGGAACCGGCTGATTCTGCCGGGCGGCAGATCGATTCTGCTCGACCGCCAGCCGGGTGCGGACGCGGCCGGAATGGCAGGATTGCAGGACCGCACTGATTACCATTGGGGCAATCTGCTCAAAGCAACGGCGGTCTCGACCCTGCTGGGAATCGGCACCGAACTGGCAACGGACGGTGGCAGCCAGCTCGTTCAGGCGTTGCGTTACGGCACGCAAGATACGGTCAATCAGACCGGGCGCAATCTGGTCCAGCAGAAGATCCATGTACCGCCGACCCTGACGATCCGGTCCGGCTTCCCGCTACGTGTAATCGTCACGCGGGATTTAGTGCTTGAGCCACTGGAATTCGAACCATGACGAAATTGCGATTAGGACCTCTTCTCGACGACAAGCCGGTAAAGGTAGCTCTCGAGCTGAACGCCGACACAGTGCGTGACCTCAAGGATTATGCCGCGGCACACGCGAAGCAGAGTGGTATGTCCACACCGCTGCCGTTCGAAAAGTTGATCGGGCCGATGCTGGATCGGTTCATGGCATCGGACCGAGCATTCAAGCGGCTTCGCCAGCAGCCAAAACAATGACCGGCGTTCCGGAAAGCCAAGTTGTGACAACCGGAAAAAGCCGAAACGATTATAATTACATTATAAAATTCAACAGGGACGACGGATCTCTCATGGTGCCAAAGCGGCTGACTGAGTCGCAATTCAGAATGGAGGCCATGATGAAGACGAAAGATGAAATGCATGCCGACGACAGCGTCGATCTCGGTGACGCGACCAGCGAGACGCGCGGCGGCGCACCGGTCGGCATCTACGACAGCGCGACACAGCAGTACTTCCTGGGTGCCGGGATCGACCAGGACGACTGACAGCTGCGGGCGTGCGACGGTCGCCGCGCGCCCGCTCCTTTGCCGGTCCGCTCACAATGACCTACGTCATTCGCCCCCAGCTTCATCTCTGCCGAATTTCCGGTCATGTGGTTGGCTTGGACCTTCAAAGCAGCCGTTACACACTGTTCCGTGGCGCCGTAGCCAAGCGACTCGGCCACTTTCTGGCCGCATCCGCTACGGAATCGGAGATCGATTGGCTCATTGATCGAGGGCTTGTCCAAGACGGCGACAACGAGAGGCCGTGGCCGTGTTGGCCACCTCCGGTGCCCACGGCAAGCATAGATTTTCGGAGCGTCCGCTTAGTACCACCAACCTTGGTAGCGCGGGCACTACTCGCCCAGCTGCGTGCCAAATCGACCCTGTCCCGGCGTCCCCTCTCGCTCACGCTCCAGGAGTTGGACATGGCAATGCGAGGCGCGCGCCACACAACTTTGGAGAATTGCGGAGTGGTTGCTGCAGCCTTCCATCGCGCCAAACGCTATCTTTCCGAAACGGATCAATGCCTCGTCCGGGGCATCGCCATGGCACGTCTTCTGGCCAGACGCGGCGAGCGCATCCATCTTGTGGTCGGCGTGACGCTACCATTTGCCGCTCACTGCTGGATTCAGGCTGGCACGACTGTCCTTACAGACGATATCGATCGGGTGCGGGCCTATTCGCCGATATTCGCGCTATGAGCGGCAGTTACCTTGTCGGCATTGGCAAGCGAGCGACCAGCGAGA
>DATMTK010000084.1:0-21023 GCA_035564755.1 Devosia sp.
CTGCGTAACCCTCAGCGCTGCTGCGCCTCTCCGCCCGATTTCAAAAAACTTATGCCCGGTCATTTGAGCGGGCGCATAATCCCTCGCATCCGCCCGCGGCGGGTACGGTGTCGATCGGACGACCGGCAGCGGGCAGGACAGCCGAGAGGGTCTTAGGGCCGTTCCCGAGACCTGGGACGCGGACGGTTGCCGTCGGCCAATGCCGGCGCTCGGCCGCCCGGTCCGGAAAGCTCGGCGCCGCGAGACGCGAAGCGTCTCTATCAAATAGCTCCGAGGCGGTTTGCGTCTCGCGGCCCGTACCCCACCTCGCAACCGGAGGCCTGTCCTGAGCCAGTCGAAGGAGCCGATGGACGCGTCCGCTCGCCCGCATGTTCACTTTTCGTTCTTTACTCCCGCCTTATCCTCGCGTACCCCTTGGACTCACCCCGCGAGCGCCCATGCCCAAAGCCAAGACCGCCTATGTCTGCCAGTCCTGCGGCACCGCGCATGTGCGCTGGCAGGGCCGCTGCGAGGGCTGCGGCGACTGGAACTCCATCGTCGAGGAGCTGGTCGAGTCCGGCATCGGCGCCGGGCCGAAGATGGCGACCGCCGGCGGCCGGCCGGTGGCGCTGGTGCCGCTTTCGGGCGAAACCGAGTCCGCGGCGCGCGTCACCACGGGCCTGGGCGAGCTCGACCGGGTGACCGGCGGCGGCTTCGTCATGGGCTCCGCGGTGCTGGTCGGCGGCGATCCGGGCATCGGCAAATCGACGCTGCTGCTGCAGGCCGCCGCCGCCCTCGCCACCGCCGGCAAGCGCGTCATCTACGTCTCGGGCGAAGAGGCGGTGGCGCAGATCCGCCTCCGCGCGCAGCGGCTCGGGCTCGGCAGCGCCAATGTGCAGCTCGCGTCCGAGACCAACGTCGAGATCATCCTGTCGACGCTGCAGGCGGGCGAAGCGCCGCATCTCGTCATCATCGATTCCATCCAGACGCTGTGGACCGACCGGGTCGACAGCGCGCCGGGCACGGTGACCCAGGTCCGCACCTCGGCGCAGGCGCTGACCCGCTTCGCCAAGAAATCGGGCGCCGCGATCGTCCTCGTCGGCCACGTCACCAAGGACGGGCAGATCGCCGGCCCGCGCGTCGTCGAGCACATGGTCGACGCGGTGCTCTATTTCGAGGGCGACGCCAGCCACACCTTCCGCATCCTGCGCGGCGTCAAGAACCGGTACGGCGCGACCGACGAGATCGGCGTGTTCGAGATGACGACGCTGGGATTGCAGCAGGTGGCCAATCCCTCCGCCCTGTTCCTCGATCAGCGCGACAAGGACTCCGCCGGTTCCGCCGTGTTCGCCGGCATGGAAGGCACCCGCCCCGTCCTGTGTGAAATCCAGGCGCTGGTCTCGCCCTCCCCGCTCGGCACGCCGCGCCGGGCGGTCGTCGGCTGGGACGCCTCGCGCCTGTCGATGGTGCTCGCCGTGCTCGAGACGCGCTGCGGCGTACGGATCGGGGCCAACGACATCTACCTCAATGTCGCGGGCGGGCTGAAGGTCAACGAGCCGGCGGCCGACCTGGCGGTCGCGGCGGCCCTCATCTCCTCGCTCACCAATTCGCCGCTGCCGCCCGAGGCCGTGTATTTCGGCGAGATCTCGCTGGCGGGCGGCGTCCGTCCGGTGGTCCACGCCTCGCTGCGCCTGCGCGAGGCCCAAAAGCTCGGCTTCAAATCCGCCGTCACCGGCAAGCTCGGGGCGGGCGACGCCGCCAATGGCCTCAGCGTGCGCGAATATTCGGAGCTCGCCGACCTGATCGGGCGAATTGCCGCCAAGGGCCGGGCAAATAGCGAATAGGGCGTAGCGAATAGGGCGCAGCGCCTTCTTTTCTGTTCGCTACTCGCTACTCGCTACCCGCCATTCGCTCCTGCCGCCTTGGCACGGCCCGCATTAGCGGCTAAACGGTGCGGAAACGCGGTCCCGGGATCAAAACAAGCATGGTTTTCACTGGTGTCGACGTCGGCGTCGCCGTCCTCGTTCTGATCTCGGCGATCCTCGCCACCGCACGTGGCTTCACCCGCGAAATCCTGTCGCTTGCGACCTGGGCGGGCTCGGCGGCCATCGCGGCCTACATGTACTTCTATCATCGCGACATCGCCGCGGCGTACATCAAGGAAGATATCGTGGCGACCGGCGTCACGGTGATCGGCAGCTTCCTTGTGGCGCTGATCGTGCTGCACCTGCTCACCATGTGGATCGGCGATATGGTGGTGGATTCGCGCGTCGGACCGCTCGACCGCACGCTGGGCTTTGTCTTCGGCGCCGCGCGCGGCATCCTGATCTGCATCGTCGCCGCGGTGTTCGCGGAGTTCCTGCTCTCGCCGAACCTGCCGCCGATGGTGAAGGACGCCAAGAGCTACCCGCCGCTCGACGACGCCGGCCACTGGCTCATCGGGCTGTTGCCCCCCGACATCGAAAAGCAGGTCACCGACTTCCTGCAGAAGCGCAACCAGAACAACGAGGCGGCGCCCAACGACACGACGCCGAGCGATACCACCAGCAGCGACACCACCGACAATGGCGGCAGCAGCGCCGAGCCGCCGCCCGCCGATGTGTCGAGCCTTCCGGCGGCCCCTGGGGCATGACGGACAGACCGGTCCCCTCGTCCGATCTCGACGGCGACACGCTGCATGAAGAGTGCGGCGTGTTCGGCATTTTGGGGCACCCCGAAGCCGCGACGCTCACCGCGCTCGGCCTGCACGCGCTGCAGCATCGCGGCCAGGAGGCGGCGGGCATCGTGTCGTTCGACGGCCGGCAGTTCCATTCCGAGCGCCAGCTCGGGCTGGTCGGCGACCACTTCACCGATCCGGCGGTGGTCAAGCGCCTCCCCGGCAACATGGCAATGGGCCATGTCCGCTATTCCACCACCGGCGAGACGATCCTCAGGAACGTGCAGCCGCTGTTTGCCGAGCTCGATGTCGGCGGTATCGCCATCGGCCACAACGGCAACTTCACCAATGGCCTGACGCTGCGCCGCGAGCTGATCGCCGGCGGCGCCATCTGCCAGTCGACCTCCGACACCGAGGTCGTGCTGCATCTGATCGCACGGTCGCGCAAGAAGGGCTCGGCCGACCGGTTCGTCGACGCGCTGAGCCACCTCGAGGGCGCCTACTCGATGGTCGCCATGACGCGCACCAAGCTCATCGGCGCGCGCGATCCCAACGGCATCCGCCCGCTGGTCCTGGGTGATCTCGACGGCCGCCCGATCTTCGCCTCCGAGACCTGCGCGCTCGACATCATCGGTGCCAGGTTCGTGCGCGACGTGAAGAACGGCGAGGTCGTCATCGCCGAAATCCAGCAGGACGGCACCATCAGCATCGACTCGTCGATGACCGCGCCGCCGCGGCCGGAGCGGCTTTGCCTGTTCGAATACGTCTATTTCGCCCGGCCGGATTCGGTCGTGGGCGGCCGCTCGGTGTACGTGGCCCGCAAGAACATGGGCATCAACCTCGCGCACGAGGCGCCGGTCGAGGCCGACGTCGTGGTGCCGGTGCCCGATGGGGGCACGCCCGCGGCCATCGGCTATGCGCAGGCGAGCGGCATCCCGTTCGAGCTCGGGATCATCCGCAACCACTATGTGGGCCGCACCTTCATCGAGCCGACGCAGTCCATCCGTGCCTTCGGCGTCAAGCTCAAGCACTCGGCCAATCGCGCCGAGATCGACGGCAAGCGCGTCGTGCTGGTCGATGATTCCATCGTGCGCGGTACCACCTCGGTCAAGATCGTGCAGATGATGCGCGACGCCGGCGCACGCGAAGTGCACATCCGCGTCGCCTCGCCGATGATCTTCCATCCCGATTACTACGGCATCGACACGCCCGACCACGACAGCCTGCTCGCCAACCGCTACGCGACGATCGGGGAGATGTGCCGGTTCATCGGCGCGGACTCGCTGAGCTTTCTGTCGATCGACGGGCTCTACCAGGCGGTCGGCGGCGAAAAGCGCAATCCGCGCGCGCCGCAGTTCACCGACCACTACTTCACCGGCGACTATCCCACGACGCTGACCGATCTCAACGGCCGCGGCATCGCCGATCCCAAGGGCCTCTCGCTGATGCGCGAGGCGAGCTGAGTTCTCGCATGTCCGATCTCACCGACAAGGTCGTCCTCGTCACCGGGGCATCCCGCGGCATTGGCTATCAGGCCGCCCTCGAAGCCGCCCGCCGCGGCGCTCACATCATCGCCCTCGCCCGCACCGTTGGCGGCCTCGAAGACCTCGACGACGACATCAAGACGCTCGGCGGCTCCGCCACGCTCGTCCCGCTCGACCTCAGGGACGGCGACGGCATCGACCGGCTCGGCGCATCGATCTTCGAGCGCTGGCGTCGGCTCGATGGGCTCGTCGCCAATGCGGCGCAACTGGGCGTGCTGTCGCCGGTGGCGCATCTCGAGCCCAGGGAGTTCGAGCAGACCTTTGCGCTCAACGTCGCCGCCAATTACCGGCTGATCCGCTCGCTCGACGTGCTGCTGCGCCAGTCGGCGGCCGGACGCGCGGTGTTCCTCACCTCGGGCGCGGCGCATGGCGTGATGCCGTTCTGGGGCCTGTACGCCTCCAGCAAGGCCGCGCTCGAAACCCTGGTCCGCTCTTATGCGGAGGAACTCACGGTCAGTCAGGCGAAAGCCAACGTGTTCAACCCGGGCCACACGCGCACGCAGATGCACGCCAAGGCCTTCCCCGGCGCCGACCCCGACGATTTCCAGCGGCCCGCAGCCGTCGCGCCCGCGCTGATCGACATGATCATGCCCGGCTATGCCGAGAATAGCATCTACTACAACTTCCCCACCGGGGAGACGCGGCCGCTTTAGCCGGCTCTGGCGACCAGCACCTTGTCGATGCGGCGGCCGTCGAGGTCGAGCACCTCGAAGCGCCACGGGTCGCGGGTGAAGCTCTCGCCGGCCACCGGCAGATGGTTGAGCTCGGCCAGCACGTAGCCCGCCACCGTCTCGTACGGCGGGTCCTTCGGAATTGGAACGCCGATCTTGTCGGCGAACTCGTCCACCGGCATCCAGCCAGACACCAGATAGCTGCCGTCGTCGCGCTGGGTGAAGGCGTCCTCGGCGCCCTCCTCCTCCTGGAAGCCGCCGGTAATGGCGCCGAGAATGTCGCCGGGCGTCACGATGCCCTCGAAGTGCCCATACTCGTCGAATACCAGCGCCAGGTGCACGACCGAGGAGCGGATGGCCGCCAGCACCGACAGGGCGTCTGCCTGGTCGAGGACCACGGGGGCCGGCTTCACCAGCGCGCGGATATCGAGTGCAGCACCGCCGGCGAAGATGTCGATCAGGTCCTTGCGCACCAAGACGCCGATGATCTTGTCCGCTTCGCCCTCGTGTACGGGCAACACCGAATGGTGCGAGGCACGCAGTTTCTGCGATATCGCCTCAGCGGGATCGGAAAGATCGACCACTTCCACCTCGAGGCGCGGGGTCATGAGCCCGCGCGCAGACCGGTCGGCAAAGCGCATCACGCCCGAAATCATCGAGCGCTCTTCGCTCTCGAGCACACCCTGGCTCTCGGCCTCGGCGATGATGGTCTTGACCTCTTCGTCGGTGACGCGATCCTCGCTCTGCCCGGTCTGGCCGAGCGCGGTCATCACCAGCTTGCTCGAGACGTCGAGCAGCCACACCAGCGGCGCGGCGAACGTGGCGATGAACTGCATGGCCGGCGCGGCCCGCGCGGCGATCCGCTCGGTGTCGCGCAGCGCGATCTGCTTGGGCACCAGCTCACCCAGGATCAGCGACACGTAAGTGATGATCACGACCACCGAGCCGACGCCGATGGTCGAGGCAGCGGCGTCGGGCAAGCCCCGCGACAGCAGGTACTCGGTGAAGCGCTCGCCGAGCGTGGCGCCCGAAAAGGCTCCCGACAGCACCCCAATCAGGCTGATGCCCACCTGCGCCGACGACAGGAATTTTCCGGGATTTTCAGCCAGCTTCAGCGCTATCGCGGCGCCCTTGTTGCCCTCGGCGGCCATGACCTTGAGCCGCGCGGGGCGCGACGACACGACGGCGAGCTCCGACATCGAGAGCAGGCCGTTGCACAGGACCAGGACCAGGACGATCAGCAGTTCGAGCAGCATGAGGACCCTGTGAGTAGCCAATCAGCAACCGGGGAGTCAAAAACGCGACTTTCGGGTGACAAGATCGGGCCCGGTCGCCCCAACCCCAGGTCATCCTCGGTGGCCGGGGCGTCTGATCAAGCACTAATGCTCGCTCTTGTTCGCGTACGGATTCTTGCCCGAGCGCAGCCACAGCCGGATCGGCGTGCCCGGCATCTCGAAGGTCTCGCGCATCGAGTTCATCAAATAGCGCAGGTAGGAGGTTGGCACGGCGTCCGAGCGCGAGGCGAAGATGATGAAGCTGGGCGGCCGCATCTTGGCCTGCGTCATGTAACGGAGCTTGAGGCGGCGGCCGGAGACCGCCGGCGGCGGGTGGCGTTCGACCACGGCGCCGAGCCAGCGGTTGAGCTTGGCCGTCGACAGATGGGTGTTCCACGAGCGCTCGATGGAGAAGATCGCGGCCATCAGCCGGTCGATATTGCGGCCCTGCAGCCCGCTGATCATCACCAGAGGAATGCCGCGCACCTGTGGCAGCAGCTCGTCGCATTTGGCTCGCAGCTCGGCCAGCGCCTTCTGCTTGTCCTCGATCAGGTCCCACTTGTTGACGGCGATCACCATCGCTCGCCCCTCGCGATAGACGAGGTCGGCGAGCGCGAGGTCCTGCTTTTCGAACGGCACGGTGGCATCGAGCAGCAATACCACGATCTCGGCGTACTGGATCGAGCGCAGCGAGTCCGTCACCGCCAGCTTTTCGAGCTTGGTCTCGACCCGCGACTTGCGGCGGATGCCGGCGGTATCGACGAGGTTGATCGTGCGGCCTTCCCACTCCCACGGCACCATGATGGAATCGCGGGTGATGCCGGCCTCGGGGCCGGTCAGCAGCCGCTCGTCGCCAACCATGGTGTTGATCAGCGTCGACTTGCCGGAGTTGGGCCGGCCGACGATGGCGACGTTGAGATAGCGGTGCGGGTTCCAGCGCAGCGGCGGACCGTCTTCGACCGATCCATCGTCCTCGGGCAGGTCGATGTCGACCTCGGGCATCTCCTCGGCCAGCGGCTCCAGGGGCTTCTCGACTTCGACCGCCTTGCTGATGATGGCGTGCAGGTCGGCCAGCCCCAGCCCGTGCTCGGCCGACAGCGCCACCGGCTCGCCGAAGCCGAGCGAATAGGCCTCCATTAACCCGGCGTCGGCGGCGCGGCCCTCCGCCTTGTTGGCGATGAGATGGACGTCCTTGCCCGATTTGCGCAGCACTTGCGCGAAGCGTTCGTCGAGCGGCGTCACGCCGGCTCGGGCGTCGATCATGAACAGGATCACATCCGCATCGCGGATCGCGAGTTCCGTGCCCTGCCGCATGCGGTCTTCGAGCGAGCCGTCGGTGCGGTCCTCGTAGCCTGCCGTATCGAGGATGCGGAAGGTCAGATCGCCGATGCGGCCCTCGGCCTCGCGGCGGTCGCGGGTGACCCCGGGCGTATCGTCGACGATCGCCATCTTCCGGCCGACGAGCCGGTTGAACAGCGTCGATTTGCCGACATTGGGCCGGCCCACGATAGCGACGAGCGCGCTCACGATTCAGACCAGCCTTTTGGCGCTCAGGGCGCCGACGAGGATGCCGGCGACGCCGGCACGGAGGACGAGACCGCCGGTGCGGACGAGCTCACCGCCTCCGCCGAGACCGCCGGAACCGACGATGTGGCGTCAGCGGGCGCCGCGGACGTCTGCGGCATCGCCATCTGCAGCGCCGAGGTATCGATGACCGGCGGAGTGATGGCGAGATCGGTGCCGGCGTCAGTCGCGGCCGAAGTCGCCGCTGGGGCGCTTGGCGCCGCCGCGGGAGCTGCCGAGGCACCAACCGAGGGTTCGGCCGAGGCTCCGGTTGGGGCGGAGGCGCTGGCCGATGGAGCGACGCTGGCCGAGGGAGCTGCGCTTGCCGACGAGGTTTCGGCGGGCGGCGCGACAGAGGATATATCGGCAGGCGGCGCCGACGGGGTCGTCGCATCGGCTGGCGGCGAGATCGGCTTGGCACCCTCGGCCTGCAGCTGCAGCATGTAGATCTGCACGCGGCTCTGCTCGTCGCGGGTCGAGAGCGGATCCTCGACGATCGCCTCGAAGCTCTTCATGGCGTCGTCGAGCTTGCCGGCCTTGTACTGGACCAGGCCCATCTCTTCGCGGGCGGCATTCCGCAGCGGCGAGGCGGGGGTCATGATGCCGCCCACCCGCTGCTCGACCGCGGCGACGTCGCCCTTGTCGACCAGCAGGTTGCCGGCCAGCACCAACGCCAGCTCGCGCAGATGCGTATTGTTGATCGAGCTCGAGAGCGCGTCGTAGGCGGCAACCGCTTCGTTGGTCTTGCCCTGCTGCGCCAGCAGCGCCGCTTCGCGGAACTGCGCCAGCATCGGGTAACCACCCGACCCCTTGGCGATGATGTCGTCCAGCGCCTTCTTGGCGGCGGCGAAATCGGTGCCATCGGCGATCTTGGTCGCGGCGTAGAACTGGTCGGATGAAGCGGACGACTGCGTCTTCTGCCACCAGGTCCAGCCCTCATAGGCGGCGACGCCCAGCACCACGGCCACCGCGGCGGCGATGATCCACGGCCCGGTCTGGCGCCAGAGCTTGCGCATACGGTCGCGCCGCAGCTCCTCGTCGACTTCTTGGATCAGCATATCGCTGGACATGAAAACCTACGGCCCGGGGTCAAAAATCGGGCGCAACATAGTGTCCGGCTTGAGGGATTGCAAATGCGGCAATGTCGCCGCAAAACCGTCCGTCCGGCCTCGTTAACGGCAATGAAAGCCGCCGTGGTCAGTATTCGGCTTGGGAAGCTCGGATGTTCAAGATGTTCAAACCGGTGCTCGTCGCCATTGCCGTCATCGGACTTGCGTCTCCGGCCTGTGCCGCCGGGCCGTCATTGTTCGGCGACCTGTTCGGCGGCGGCGATGAGGACAGCATCTTCGCGCCCGATGCCGGCGGCATCGCCGCGGCCCGGCCGCATACCACCCACACTCATTCGGGCGGCCGTGTCACCATCACGGTCAATATTGCGAGCCAGGAAATGACCGTCACGGAGGACGGCGAGACGCTCTACGACTGGGACGTCTCGACGGGACGCAAGGGCTACGACACCCCCACCGGCACCTATCGGCCGGTGCGCATGGAAGACATGTGGTACTCCTCGAAGTACGAAAACGCTCCGATGCCGTGGTCGATCTTCTTTTATGGCGGCTACGCCATCCACGGCACGGAAGAGGTCAACCACCTCGGGCACCGCGCCTCGCACGGCTGCGTCCGGCTCGATCCGGACAATGCCGAGGTCCTCTACGACCTCGTCAAATCGGTCGGCATGCAGAATACCCGCGTCACGCTGGTCCGCGGCTGACCAACACTGCGTGATACCATGGCGGCCGGGCGGCCGGCACGGTATGAGGCGGCGTCCGGGAGTTCCCTTTTCGTGCGCCGCCGCGATTTCCTTATCGGCTGTGGATGTGCCGCGTGCCTCGGCGCGGCCGATCCGTCATTGGCCGGCATTCCCAAGGGCCTCGTCGAGCCGCACATGCATTTCGTGCCGCACGGCCGCGGGCCGCAGGTGGCGATGACGCTCGATGCCTGCATGGGCGAGACCGACATGCGCATCCTCGGGCCGCTGGTCACCAACCGCATCCCGGTGACGATCTTCGCCACCAAGCGCTGGCTGGACAACAACCCACCAGCCCTGGCGCTGCTTCTCCAGCACAAGGACCTGTTCGACATCCAGAACCATGGTGCGATGCACCTGCCCGCGGTGATCGGTACCGAGAAGGTCTACGGGCTCGAGCCCGCGGGCACGCCCGATGCGGTGGTGGCCGAAGTGCAGAACGGCGAGCGGGCAGTGACCGCCGCGACCGGCGTCGCGCCGACCTGGTATCGCGACGCGACCGCCCTCTACAGCCGCGACGCGATGGGCCTCATCGGTGAGCTCAACCTTCAAATCGCCGGCTTTTCGCTCAACGGCGACATCGGCGCGAGCGTGCCGGCGGGCGAAGCGCACGCCCGCATTTCGGCGGCCAAGAGCGGCGACGTCATCATTTCGCACATCAACCAGCCCAAGCGTCCGGCCGGCGCCGGCGTCATCGCCGGTATCCTCGCGCTCAAGACGCGCGGTTTCGGCTTCGTCCACCTCGATGACGTGACGATCGCCAGGACCGCCTAATCGCCAGTGCCGTCGCCCGCGGGATAGTCGTAGGTCTCGAGCCAGCTCTCGATGTCCTCGAGCGTCGCCGAAAACTCATAGCCCTGCTCGCCGAACACGATCTTGCCGGTCGCCGCATCGCGCACCTTGTAGCCGCCGTGCTCGACGATCTTGGGCGTGAGCTTCAGTGGCTTCAGCAGATCGAAATTGAACCGCCCCAGCCGCCGCTTGGTAACCCGCTCCTGCGAGGCGAGATGGTGCTTGCGCGTGCTCATCTCATTCCCATTCGATCGTTCCGGGCGGCTTTGAGGTCACGTCGTAGACCACGCGGTTGATGCCGCGCACTTCGTTGATGATGCGGGTCGCAACCTTGCCGATGAAGGCCATGTCGAACGGGTAGAAGTCGGCGGTCATGCCGTCGACCGAGGTCACGGCGCGCAGCGCACAGACGAACTCGTAGGTGCGGCCGTCGCCCATCACGCCCACCGTCTGCACCGGCAGGAGCACGGCGAAGGCCTGCCAGATCGTATCGTAGAGCCCGGCCTTGCGGATCTCGTCGAGATAGATCGCGTCGGCCTGCCGCAAGATATCGAGCTTGTCGCGCGTCACGCCGCCCGGCAGGCGGATGGCGAGCCCCGGGCCGGGAAACGGATGGCGGCCGACGAATTTATCGGGCAGCCCGAGTTCGCGGCCCAGCGCGCGGACCTCGTCCTTGAACAGCTCGCGCAGCGGCTCGACGAGCTGCATGTTCATGCGCTCGGGCAGGCCGCCGACATTGTGGTGCGACTTGATGACGACCGACGGGCCGCCAGAAAAGCTCACGGACTCGATGACGTCGGGGTAAAGCGTGCCCTGCGCGAGGAACTGCGCGCCGCCGATCTTTTTGGCCTCGGCCTCGAAGGTCTCGATGAACAGCCGCCCGATGGTCTTGCGCTTGGTCTCGGGGTCGGCCTCGCCTTCGAGCGCCGAAATAAAGGTCTCGCTGGCGTCCACGTGGATGAGTGGAATGTTGTAGTGGTCGCGGAACATGCCGACGACCTCGTCGGCTTCGTGGAGCCGCATCAGTCCATGGTCGACGAAGATGCAGGTGAGCTGATCGCCGATGGCCTCGTGGATCAGCACCGCCGCCACCGACGAGTCCACGCCGCCGGAGAGGCCACAGATCACGCGGCCCTTGCCGACCTGCGCCCGGATCTTGTCGATCATGCGCGCGCGGTAAGCCGACATGGTCCAGTCGGACTTCAGCCCGACGATGTTGTGCACGAAGTTCGCGAGCAGCTTCCCGCCGTCCGGTGTGTGCACCACCTCGGGGTGGAACATCGTGGTGTAGCGCTTGGCGTCTTCATTCACGGCGATGGCGAACGGCGCATTCGGTGATGTCGCCACCACCTTGAAGCCGGGTGGCAGCTCCGTCACCCGGTCGCCGTGGCTCATCCACACCGGGTAGCGTTCGCCGATCTCCCAGATGCCCTCATAGAGTGCGCTCGGCTCCCTGATCTCGACGTCGGCCCGGCCGAACTCGCGGGCATGGCCACCCTCGACCTTGCCGCCAAGCTGCAGCGCCAGCGTCTGCTGGCCATAGCAGATCGCCAGGATCGGCACGCCGGACTCGAGCACCGCCTTGGGTGCGCGCGGGCTGCCTTCCTCGGTCACGGAAGCCGGGCCGCCGGAGAAGATCACCCCCTTGGGCCGCATCGCGGCAAAGGCCTCGGCGGCCTTGTTGAAGGGGTGGATTTCGCAATAGACGCCGGCCTCGCGCAGGCGCCGCGCGATGAGCTGCGTGACCTGCGAGCCGAAATCGATGATCAGGATGGAGTCGACGGGAGGCGTGCCGGGCTCTGTCATGGCGGGGAAATATAGGCGCCGTCGGGATTCCGCAAGCGTTCCGGCACAAGTCCCGCCGGTTGCAATTTGCGCTCACGCGGGACAAACAGGTTCGCCATTTACCCGAGGGAGGAACGATGGCCGACAGCCGCCTCGCCGGCGCCGATTTCATCCGCGCCGCTGCCTGCCTCATCGTCGTGGGTCACCATCTTTCGCAGCGCATGGCGTGGAATTCCGATCTCGGCTGGATGGAGTGGATGCGCGTCTTCGTCCAGCTCGGCGGCTTCGGCGTCGCCATGTTCTTCGTGCTCTCGGGCTACCTGCTGGCCCAACCGTTCTGGACCGCGCTCGATGGCGGCCAATCTCTGCCGTCGCTGCGGACCTACGCGCTTCGCCGTGCCGCCCGCATCCTTCCCGGCTTCTGGCTGGCGCTGACGGTCACCTTCATCCTCACGATCACCGTCTTCCACTACCCGCCCACGGGGCAGTTGCTGCTGCGCTATCTGGCCGGATTTTTTCTTGTGGCCGATTGGCATTGGGTGACCTTCTTTCCGGTCGAGATCAACGGCCCGCTCTGGTCGATCAGCTTCGAGGTCAGCTCGTATGTGCTGCTGCCGCTCGGCTTTATCGCGCTGTTCGCTGTGGCCGCCCGCCTCGGCCAAGGGTGGCGCACCCGCATCCTTTGGCTCGCGGTCGTCGCCGTTGCGCTGGGGGCGCATTGGCTGTTCACGCGCTGGGTCAACCCCGGCCCCTTGCAGCGCGGCTGGGATTACGGCCTCATCGGCGGCGCCAAGACCTGGATGCCGATGTTCAACCCGTTCGGCTTTTTCGCCATGTTCTCGCTCGGTGCCCTGGCCGCCGGCATCCGCATCAGGCTCGCAACGCTCCGCGGCCCAGTATTCGACATCCTGGAGCTCGTCGCTCTAATCGCCATGTTCGTGCTGCTTGGCCTGCAAAGCTTCGCCAATGGCACCGAGAGCTACGGGGCCCTGCGCGTGCCCTACGACTATCCCTGGTTCCAGCTGGCCGTCGGGGCGGCCCTTGCGCTCCTCCCCTCGACGGTGGTCGTGGGCCGCCTGCTCGACAATCCGGTGGTGCGCTATCTCGCCCGCATCTCGTTCGGGCTCTACGTCTGGCACTATGTGGTGCTGGAGTTGGTCCATCTCACGATCGCGCCCGACATGGGCCAGGGCCACATGACCGATCCTCTCCGTTTGGCCTGGGCCAGCGGCCTGATCGTCATCGTCAGCCTCGTGCTCGCCGATCTCTCTTACCGGTTCTTCGAGCGGCCTATCATCGACTGGGCACGAGGGCTCGAACGGCGGCGGGCACCGGCAGCGCCGACACTTTCCCCGGCGGCGGGTTAGCCGCGACGGGCGCTAGTTCAGGAGCCCAACGGCAAGGTTGAGGCTCGAGGCGAAAGCCACCCACAGTCCGTAGGGCACGAAGAGCCACGAGGCGGTCCGGTCGGTCCGCCAGTTCACCGCAATGAACGCGACGATGAGGGCGAAGATCGACACGATCACCGCAAAGGCTGGCCAGATCGCGTGCAGGCGGAACCAGATCGGCGACCAGCTCCAGTTGAGCAGCATCTGGACCGCCCAGATGACACTGCTCGCGCTGGCCGGGCCGCGCAGGAACGAGCGAGCGCCGGCGATGCCGATCAGCACGTAGAGGGTAAACCACGCCGGACCGAAGACCCAGTTCGGCGGGTTCCATGGCGCTTTGCGAAGGGCTTGGTACCACGCGTCGGGAATGGCGCTGATGCCGATCAAGCCGCCGACGACGACCACGAGGACGATGAACCCAATCGTGGTCCAGAGCGCGCGGGGGTTGCGATAGTCGATGGTGAGCGTGTTCATGCCCGTTTGAACGTGATCCGGACGCAATCGGTTCACTCTGGCCGTCAGCGGCGGCGCAGCAGCGCCGCAAAGAACCCGTCGGTTTCCGTTCGGAGCGGCGTCAGAAGCACGCCGTTTCCTGCGATGCGATGGGCCTTCTGCGATGCACCGTCGGCAATCGCTTCCAGCTCGCGGCTCGTATCGAGGGCCTCGAACTCGGGATTCTCACTGAGGAAGTGGCCGACCTGCGCGCCGTTCTCCTCATCGAGGATCGAGCAGGTGATGTACACCAGCGTTCCACCGGGGCAGACGTACCGCGCTCCATCGCTCAGGATTGCGTGCTGTTCCGCCGCCCGCGCCGCCACCTGTTCGGCATTGAGCTTCCATTTGGCGTCGGGTCGGCGACGCCACGTGCCCGATCCCGTGCACGGCGCGTCGATCACCACGCGGTCCATCTTGCCCACGAGGTCGTCGAGCACGCCCTCGCCGGGCGCCCGCACCTGGACGTTGCGGACGCCGTTGCGCTTCAGGCGCTCGTAGATCGGCGCCAGCCGGTGCCGGTCGCTGTCATAGGCGAAGATCTGCCCCTTGTTGCCCATCGCGGCCGCCATCGCCAGTGTCTTGCCGCCGGCTCCGGCGCAGAGGTCGAGCACCTGTTCCCCCGGCCTCGCGCCTGCGATCATGGCGACGAGCTGGCTGCCCTGGTCCTGCACCTCGAACCAGCCCTTGAGGTAGCCCTCCTCGACCTGCACGTTGGGCGTGCGGCTGTCGCCGGTCCCGGCGGCGATGCGGATGCCGACCGGCGAGATGTGGGCGGGCCTGGCCCCGAAGCGATCGAGCGCCTTGAGCACGCGGTCGCGCTCCGCGCGCAGCGTATTGACCCGCAGGTCGAGCGGCGGACGTCCGGCGAGGGCGCGCCCCTCCTGCACGACGTCGCCGCCGAAGCTGCGATGGAGCGAGTCCATCGTCCACTCCGGCAAATCGGCCAGCACGTGGTCCGGCGCGCCGAGCCACGGCTCAGAGGTGCTCAGCCGATGCGCTTCATCGGCGCTCAACACCGAAGGCGCGTGCGCATCGGACGCGAACAGGTCGTTGAGCTCTTCCGGCGTGGTGCCCCAGTCGCGCGCGGCAACGCTCAGCACCAGAGCGCGCGGCGTGTCCTCGCCCATCGCCCAGGCATGGCTCGCGCGCTTGCGCAGCGCGTCATAGACGAGGTTGCCGATCGCGGCGCGATCGCCCGCTCCGGCGAAGCGATTGTTGAGACCCCATGATTTCAGCGCTTCGGCCACCGGCCGATGCCGTTTGTCGATGTCGTCCAGAACCTCGATGGCAGCGGCGAGCCGCCCGGGCAGGCGCATCAGACGCCGCCGCGGTAGTTCGGCGGCTCGCGTGTGATGGTCACGTCATGGACATGGCTTTCGTTCAGCGCCGCGCCCGAGATCTTCACGAAGGTCGCGTTGTCACGGAACTCCTTGAGGTCGTGCGCGCCGGTGTAGCCCATGGCGGCGCGGAGCCCCCCCGCGAGCTGATGCAGCACGTTGCCCACCGGTCCTTTGTACGGCACCTGCCCCTCGATGCCTTCGGGCACGAGCTTGAGCTGGTCCCGCACCTCCTGCTGGAAGTAGCGGTCGGCCGAGCCGCGGGCCATGGCGCCCACCGAGCCCATGCCGCGGTAGGCTTTGTAGCTGCGGCCCTGGTAGAGATAGACCTCGCCCGGACTCTCGTCGGTACCGGCGAGCAGCGAGCCGATCATCGCGCAAGACGCTCCGCCGGCCAATGCCTTAGCCAGATCTCCTGAGAACTTGATTCCACCGTCGGCGATCACCGGCACGCCGCTCTTGTCCGCTTCCTCGGCGCACGACATCACGGCGGCGAGCTGCGGCACGCCGACGCCGGCGACGATCCGGGTGGTACAGATCGAGCCCGGCCCGATCCCGACCTTGATCGAATCCGCGCCGGCGTCGATCAGCGCCCGGGTCGCCTCCGCCGTCGCGACGTTGCCGGCAACGATCCGGGTCGAATTGCTCTCGCGCTTCACCCGCTCCACCGCCTCCGCCACTCGCACCGAGTGGCCATGCGCCGTGTCGATCACCAGCAGGTCGACGCCCGCATCGATCAGCGCCATCGAGCGCTCATAACCCTTGTCGCCGACGGTCGAGGCGGCGGCGACGCGCAGGCGCCCCTGCGCGTCCTTGATCGCCATCGGGTTGAGCTGCGCCTTCTCGATGTCCTTGACCGTGATGAGGCCGGTGCAGCGCCCTGCGTCGTCGATCACCAGCAGCTTTTCGATGCGGTTGGCGTGGAGCAGGCGCTTCGCCTCGTCCTTGCCGACGCCGTCGCGCACCGTGATGAGCTTCTCGTGCGTCATCAGCTCGGCGATGGTCTGCCGCTCGTTGCTGGCAAAGCGCACGTCGCGGTTGGTGAGGATGCCCACGAGCCTGCCGGTCACGCGGCCGCCCCTGCCGCCGTTCTCGACCACGGGGATGCCGGAGATGCGGTTGGCCCGCATCAGCGCCAGCGCGTCGGCGAGGGTCGCGTCGGGCCCGATGGTGATAGGGTTCACCACCATGCCGCTCTCGAAGCTCTTGACCTGCCGCACCTGCTCGGCCTGCTCGGCCGGCTCGAAATTGCGGTGGATCACGCCGATGCCGCCGGCCTGCGCCATGGCGATCGCCATCTGGTGCTCGGTCACCGTGTCCATCGCCGCGCTCAGGATCGGCAGGTTGAGCTCGATATCCCGCGTGACCCGGGAACGGATGCTCACATCGGTGGGCAGCACGTCGGAGCGCGCCGGCTGCAGCAGCACGTCGTCGAACGTCAGTGCCTGGTCGCCGGTGACGGAGGTGATGATCTTTGCCAAGGCATGCCCTTCTCTGCCGAAAAACAGGAAGCCCGCAGCAACGACTCGAAGCCCTGCTGCGGGTTGGCGAGGGTCATTAGCATCGGCCCCCGGCTTTGGGAAGCGTCAGGCGGCCTCGAGCTGGGCGATCAGCTGCTCGACCCGAGCGATATGGGTCAGGTGCCGTTCCTCGACCACGAAGTTCAGCGTCATGTACTCACGGCCGGGGCAGAAGGTGCAGATGTTGGTCGACTGGTGGAAGGCGCCGCAATAGATCGGCTCGATCATCCACTCGGTCAGCGGCCCCATCGTGCGGTGCGGCGGCACCAGCGTCAGCACCAGGTCGGCGGTCGTCCCCTGCAGCCGCCAGAACTTGTCGGTGATCAGCCACGGCGCGATCGACTTCAGCCGGCGCATGGCGCGCATCATGGCGAGAATCACGAGCTGGAACTTGCTCAGATCTTTGGCCTCGCTGGTGCCGATCACCTCATCGACCGCCCGGGCATAGGACGGGAAATCCGTGATGACCGGGAATTTCGCCTCGAGCGCCCGGACGCGGAAGAAGTCGTCGTCCTCGGCCGTCCGCTTGGTGTCGAGCATCGTGTAGGCAGCGGTGATCACCTTGTCCTTCACCCGCCGGTCCTTCTCGGCATGCAATGCGTACGTGGTGAGCGCGAAATACAGCGAGCGCTGACGGACGCCGAGCTTGTGGGCGATATTGCGAATCCGCTGGCGCGGCAGTGCGAGCGTCCTGAAGAACAGCGGCCGCTCCGGCGGATTGACCAGCGTTGCGGCCAGCGCCGAGATCAGGGCCATCGAGTAGCCCGTGAAGGCGCCCCGCAAGCGCTTGAGCCAGTTGGCTTTGTTGCCCTTGTCCGACTGGATGCCGTGGTTGGCGGTCTGCGAGCGGGTCAGGAGCGCCGCGTCGGAGCCCTCCATGAGGCAGTGGGCGGAGCGCACCTGGATCACCGAGGCGCGGCCTTCGGCATCCGGACCGCCCTTGAGGTTGGCGGCCATGACGCGGAACAGCGGCAGCTCCGGACGGTCGAACACGTCCTGGCTGTTGCCGAGCCATTTGTCGGGATAGCCCTCGAAGCTGTCGATTTCCTCCACCGAGGTGATCGCATCGAGGATATGCTGCGGGAACGGGTAGCCCGGTTTGGCGCCCAGGAAGCCGTGCGTAAGCTGCGGCGCCAGCGCCACCATCTGCGCCGTCAGGTTCTCGATGGCAGCCTTGTCGAACCGGCTCCTGGAAAAGGCGGTGAAAAAGATGGTGTCCTTGCCTTCCAGCAGGAACCACTGGAAGTCGGTGAACAACGCATGCGGGTTGTCCCGGACGGCTTCGGCGGCAAGATCGAGTGCGACCGCGTGTTCGGAGGCAAAGCTCGACGACGAGAAACTCTTCATCTTGACCCTGTATTTTCAGCTAATGCGCGTTTTCCAACATCTGGGGGACGCCGGTCAATCACCCCGGGGTGCTCACGAAGGCGCGAGCCCCTGCTTTTCCCTTGCCGGACGGGACTGTTAGGATCATAGCAAATGCGCCGGCCTCCCTCCCCCGCCTGCACGTCCCGCAATTGATCCGCATCACTCCGCTCATCCTTGCCGTCGCCCTGTTCATGGAGAACATGGATTCGACGGTCATCGCTACGTCGCTCCCCGCCATCGCCACCGATATCGGGTCGAGCCCCATCGCGCTCAAGCTCGCGCTGACGGCTTATTTCGTCTCGCTCGCCGTCTTCATCCCGATTTCGGGATGGATGGCCGACCGCTTCGGCGCCACCAACATCTTCCGCATCGCCATCGGCATCTTCGTCGTCGGCTCGATCGCCTGCGCCTTCTCCAACTCCTTGCCGACGTTCGTGGTTTCACGTTTCCTGCAGGGCATCGGCGGCTCGATGATGACGCCCGTGGCGCGGCTTGTGCTGATCCGCGCGACGCCGCGCAACGAGCTCGTTTCCGCCATGGCGTGGCTGACCTTGCCGGCGCTCCTCGGACCGCTCACCGGTCCCCCGGTCGGCGGCTTCCTGACGACCTATCTGAGCTGGCACTGGATTTTCTGGATCAACGTGCCGATCGGGGCAATCGGCATCCTGCTCGCCACCTGGTTCCTGCCGCCGCCGGAACCGCGGACGCCGCGGCCGATCGACCTCACCGGGTTCGTCTTAACCACCTTCGGGTTTTCCGGCGTCATTTTCGGCCTGTCGGTGATCAGCCTGCCGGCGATCCCGCAAAGTCTCGGCTATGGCGGCGTCGTGGTCGGCGCGGCGATGCTGGTGATCTATTACTTCCACACCAAGCGGACCGAGCACCCGCTGCTCGATCCGAAACTCTTCCGCAACCGGGTGTTCCGAACCGCCGTCATCGGCGGCTCGTTTTTTCGCGTCGGCATCGGCGCCTTCCCGTTCCTGATGCCGCTGATGCTGCAGATCACCTTCGGGCTGTCTCCGTTCGAATCGGGCCTCACCACGTTCGTGTCGGCATTCGGCGCGATCGTCTCGAAGATCGGGGCGACCCGGCTCTATGCGCGGTTCGGTTTCCCGCGGGTGCTCGCGGCAACGTCGTTGCTCGGCTGCATTTTCCTTGCCGCCAATGGCCTGTTCACGCCGCAGACCAACCACTACCTCCTGATGTTCGTCCTGTTCATCGGCGGGCTCACGCGCTCGTTCTTCTTCACCGGCGTCAATACCTTCGGCTACGCCGACATCAAGGAAGCCGACGCCAGCCAGGCGACGTCGATCGCCGCCGTGGTGCAGCAGATCAGCGTGGCGCTCGGCGTCGCGGTGGCCGGCGGCATCCTCGAGGCGGCCACGCAGATCCGCAATGCGCCGCTCGACCTGCTCGATTTCCACATCGCCTGGTACATCGTCGCGCTCCTCGCCGTCATCAGCACGGTGCAGTTCCTGCGCCTGCCCCCCGATGCCGGCGCCAACGTTTCGGGCCACAATGTGAAGCCGCTGCAGAAGGCCGAAGCGATCGCCTGATGTACAATCGCGTCGTCCCGATGATCCTCGCCGTGGCGCTGTTCATGGAGAACATGGACTCGACCGTGATCGCGACGTCGCTCGCCGCCATCGCCCATGACATCGGCTCCGAGCCCATCGCCCTCAAGCTCGCGCTCACCGCCTACCTGGTGGCGCTCGCCATCTTCATTCCGATCTCGGCGTGGATGGCCGACCGCTGGGGCGCGCGAAACGTGTTTCGCGTCGCCATCGTCATCTTCATCACCGGCTCGATCGCCTGCGCCGCGTCGAACTCGCTGTTCACCTTCGTGCTGTCACGCTTCCTGCAGGGCTTCGGCGGCGCGCTGATGACGCCGGTGGCGCGTCTCGTCGTCGTTCGTATCACGCCGCGCAACCACCTCGTGGACGCCATGGCCTGGCTCTCGATCCCCGGCCTCATCGGCCCCATCGTCGGGCCGCCGGTCGGCGGCTTCATCACCACGTATCTGAGCTGGCACTGGATCTTTCTGATCAATGTGCCGATCGGCATCCTCGGCATCGTCATGGTGACCTGGCTGCTGCCCGACTGGCATCGCAACGCGCCGAGCCGCATCGATTTTCCGGGGTTCTTCTTCACCGGCGTCGCCTTCGCCGGCTGGGTGTTCGGCATTTCGGTGCTGACCCTTCCCGCCCTGCCGCTGATCTACGGCTATGTGACGCTGATCGTCGGCACGATCTCCGCCGCGATCTATCTGTGGTGGGCGCGCCGCACCGAGTTTCCGATCCTCGATCTCAAGCTCTTCCGCTTCCCGCTGTTCCGCACCACGGTCGTCGCCGGCACCTTCTTCCGGCTCGGCACCGGCGCCATGCCGTTTCTCTTCCCGCTGATGCTGCAGCTCGCCTTCGGGCTGTCGCCGTTCCAGAGCGGCAGCATCACCTTCGCCACCGCCGTCGGCTCGTTCGGCGCCAAGTTCGTCTCCGAGACGATCCTGCGCTGGCTCGGCTTCCGCGTCGCGCTGGTGATCGCGACGCTGGTCACCGTCATCGGCGTCATCGAAATGGGGCTCTACACCCCGCAGACGCCGCTTGCCTTGATGCTGCCGCTGCTGGTCATCACCGGCTTCTTCCAGTCGATCTTCTGGACCGCGACCAATGCCTTCACCTTCGCCGACATCGACGACAAGGACGCCGGCCAGGCCACAGCGATCAGCCAGGTCACGATCCAGCTTTCGCTGGCGTTCGGCGTGGCCCTCGGGGGCGGTACGCTGGAGCTCGTCCGCCGGACTCACGGCGGCGACCCGGCGCTGATGGACTTCCACATCGCGTTCTA
>DATMTK010000085.1:0-17060 GCA_035564755.1 Devosia sp.
GGCAAAATCGCTCCAGTGGAGCGATTTTAGGTAAGAAGGCCATGAGAGCGACGCTCGAATGGCGCGGGCGGCGCGCTTAGCGAGCGCAGCGAGCTTAGCAGAGCCGGGGTGGGGGGACTTTGGCCCAACCACGATCCCCCCAACCGGCACGCGTTCATCTTCGCAACCCCCAGCGCTGCTGCGGCTCTGAGCCCGATTTCAAAAAACTTATGCCCGGTCATTCCAGCGGGCTTATATTCCTCCCTATCCCCTCGCATCTGCGAGGTCGCGACGAACGGTCTGCGGGGGGAGGTCGGAGGATGGGGTGTCGACCCCCTCCACCTTCGGCCGTCCGAGCCCGGCGGGTGTGAATCTGCACCCGGGGTCGGTTCGTCCGCGCCGCCCTTGCCGGTGGCGTGGGGCAAGGCGCTCCGGCGGCATTGGCCGGGGCGATGCGCCAGGGCCGGCCTTAAGTCAAGACAACCGGGTAACGAGTCGGCTCGGGGGTCAAACCCGATCGCATGGCGAGGCTCCGGCCTCACATTTCATGCGGGACTGCCCCGCTCCGGGGTTCGGAGCCTCGCCGGCCGCAGTCATCGCGGCCCGCCTTCGCAAAACCGGGCAACCGGACGCGTCCGCTCGCCCGCGGAACCCCTCCCTCCAGCCACCTCGCATCGAATGCTCCTCACCTTGCTCAAATCCCTTGCAACTGACTGACTGGTCGGTTATTACGGTGATGACCGAGCAGTCAGTTCAGGATGCGAGATGCCAGAGGCCACCGAGCAAAGAGGTCCGAAATTCCGGCGGCGCGCCGAGGCACGGCCCGACGAGGTGCTCGATGCGGCGCTGGCGCTGTTCATCGAAAAGGGCTTCGCCAGCACCCGGGTCGAGGACATCGCCACCCGGGCCGGGCTCAGCAAGGGCGCGGTCTACCTCTATTTCCCGAGCAAGGAATCGATCATCGAGGGGCTGGTGAAGCGGGCGGTCTCGCCCATTGCCGACAATGCGCTGGGCATGCTGCGCAACTATGCGGGCGATCCGCGCCCGGTGCTGTCGGCGGCACTCAAGATGGTGGCCAGGCGGTTGAGCGATCCGCAGCTCATCGCCATTCCGCGGCTGCTGATCCGCGAGATGATCAACTTCCCCGAGCTCGCGCAGATGTACCGGCGCGAAGTGCTCGACCGGATCATCCCGACCGTCATCGAGCTGATCCGCACCGGTGTCGCCGAGGGCTATTTCCGCAAGGTCGACCCGGAGCTGACGCTACGCTCGCTGATCGGTCCGGTGATCCTGCACATGCTGATGGCCGAGATCTTCGACCTCGTGCCGAAGGACGGCCTCGCCATCGAGCGGCTGGTCGACAATCACCTGAACATTCTATTCGACGGACTGAGCGCGCCGCAGCGCGAGCGCGCCTTCATGGCCACCTGAGGAGAGGATCATGCACGCGTCAGGCACGATCGAAGCAGCGTTCCAGAAAGCCTCGCCATGAACAGTGTCGTCGCCTGGCTGATGGGACTGCTCGCCCTCATCCCCGGTGTGGGCCAACCGGCCGTGGCGACCTGGAACGGCTATGTCGAGGAAGACTATGTCTATGCCGCCGCGCCCACAGCCGGTCCGATCGACACGATCGCCGTGAAGGAAGGCGACGACGTCAAGAAGGGTGCGGTGCTGTTCACGCTCGATGCCGCCCAGCAGCGGGCGAGCTACGCCGCCGCCAGGGCGCAGGCCGACGCGGCGCAGTCCACTCTCGCCAATCTGCAGTCCGGCCAGCGCCCCGAAGAAATCGAGGTCACGAAGGCGCAACTGGCCAAGGCGCAGTCCAACCTGGCGCTCGCCAAGCAGACATTGTCGCGCACGCTCGATCTGTTCCGGCAGGGCAACGCGCCGCAGTCGAACGTCGATAGTGCGTCCTCGGCCGTGCAGTCGGCGCAGTCCGAGGTGGACACATTGCAGGCGCAGATCGCCGTCGCCAATCTGCCGGCGCGTCCCGACCAGCAGGCCGCCGCGCAAGCGCAACTGGCGGCGGCGCAGGCGCAAGCGCTGGTGGCCAAGGCCGCACTCGACGACCGCACGGTCACCGCATCCGAGGATGGCCGGATCGAGCGGCTGTTCTTCAAGACCGGCGAGGTCGCCAATGCCGGCACCCCGGTGCTGTCGCTGCGCGGCGGCGCGGCCATGAAGATCGAGTTCTATGTCAACGAGGCCGACCGCAGCCAATTTCCGCTTGGCACCAAAATCGGCGTGAGCTGCGACGGCTGCGCCGCGGGGCTGACGGCGACCGTGACGTTCCTTGCGTCCGACCCGCAGTTCACGCCGCCCATCATCTATTCGCGGGACGAACGCAAGCGGCTGGTGTTCCTCACCGAAGCAACGATGGACCAGCAGGACGACATCCTGCCCGGCCAGCCGGTCAGCATCGAGCTCGAAAAATGAGCGACGCCGCGCCCGTCATCGACGTGCACGGGCTCACCAAACGCTTCGGCGAGCGCACCGTCGTCGATCACTTCGACATCCGCGTGCCGAAGGGCGCGATCTACGGCTTTCTCGGTCCCAACGGCTCGGGCAAGACGACGACCATCCGCATGCTCTGTGGCCTGCTGACGCCCGACGAGGGCGAGGGCACCTGCCTCGGGCTCGACGTCCGCCACGAGGCGAGCCGCATCAAGGAGGAAGTGGGCTACATGACGCAGAAGTTCTCGTATTACGAGGACCTCACGATCCGCGAGAATCTCGATTTTGTCGCCCGCATGTACCGGCTCGATAACCGCAAGCAGCGGGTCGACGACGCGTTGCGCGACCTCGGCCTCGCCGACCGCTCGAGGCAGCTCGCCGGTTCCCTGTCGGGCGGCTGGAAGCAGCGCCTGGCGCTCTCGGCGTGTCTCCTGCACGAGCCGCAATTGCTGCTGCTCGACGAACCCACCGCCGGCGTCGATCCCAAGGCGCGGCGCGACTTCTGGGACGAAATCCGGCGGCTGAGCGGCAAGGGCGTCACCGTGCTGGTCTCGACCCACTACATGGACGAGGCGGTGCAGTGCGACTTCATCACCTACATCGCCTACGGCAAGAAGCTGATCGACGGGCCGAGCGCGGAGATCCCCAAGATGGTCGGGCTCGAAACCTGGCGCGTCGAGGGACCGGATCTGCCGGCGCTCGAGCAACGCCTGAAGACTGAACCTGGGGTCGAGCAGGTGGCGCGTTTCGGCGCGGTGCTGCATGTCTCCGGCACCGACAAGGCCAAGCTCGATGCGGCCGTCGAGCGGCTCAGGGCCGAGGGCACCCATCGCTGGACGCTACAGGTCGCCGGGCTGGAGGAAGCGTTCATCTACCTGATGGCCGGCGCCCGCGACAATTACGCCGGCGATCCGAACGGGGCGCACGCATGAGCGCGGACACCATCACGCATCGGCCTCGAGCCTCGCGCTTCTCGTTCCGGCGCTTCGGCGCGGTGCTCTACAAGGAGTTCATCCAGATGCGGCGCGACCGCGTCACCTTCGGCATGATGATCGGCCTGCCGCTGGTCCAGCTCTTCCTCTTCGGCTTCGCGATCAATGCCGATCCGCACCACCTGCCGACGCTCGTCGAGCTCGGCGACAACGGCCCGCTCACCCGCGCCATGATCGCCGGCATGCAGCAGTCCGACTATTTCGACTTCCGCGGCCAGGTTGCGGGCACGCAGGCCGGCGAAGAAGCGTTGCGGCGCGGCGACGCAAATTTCGTCGTTGTCATTCCGCAGAACTTCGAGCGCGACGTGATCCGCGGCCGGAATCCCGAAATCCTCGTGGCGGCCGATGCGTCCGATCCGGCGGCCGTCGGTGGGGCATCTGCTGCGCTTTCGGGCATCGTCAGTGCCGCCGTCCAGCAGGTCATGGTCGGGCCACTGACCGTGCAAGGATCGATGGCGCCGCCATTCTCGGTGGCGGTGCATCGCGAGTACAACCCCGAGGGCAAGACCTCGACCAACATCGTGCCGGGACTGCTCGCCATCATCCTCTCGATGACGATGATCGTCATCACCTCGATCGCCATCGTCAAAGAGACGGAGCGCGGCACGATGGAGATGCTCATCGCGACGCCGGTCCGGCCGCTCGAAGTGATGCTGGGCAAGATCCTGCCCTATATCTTCGTGGGCTACGTCCAGACCATCGTCTTCCTGCTCGCGGCGCAGGCCGTGTTTCACGTACCGTTCGACGGCAGCTGGTGGGCGTTCTTCCTCGGCTTCAACCTCTTCATCATCGTCAACCTGGCCTTCGGCTTTCTGATCTCGACGGCGGCGCGCAACCAGATGCAGGCGATGCAGCTGAGCTTCTTCACCATCCTGCCGTCGATCCTGCTGTCGGGCTTCATGTTTCCCTTTGCGGGCATGCCGGGCTGGGCGCAGGTGCTCGGCACCGCCGTGCCGGCGACGCACTTCCTGCGCATCATCCGCGCAGTGATGCTCAAGGGCGGCAATATCGCCGACGTCGCCCCGGCATGCGGGGCGCTGCTGATCATCCTCCTGGTGATCTCCGGTATCGCCATGCTGCGCTACCGCCAGACGCTCGACTGAGCCGCCGGCTAACGCGTGTTGCCGCCGTTGATCCGGCCGAAGCGGTAGGACATCGCGACGCCAAGGATCGCTACACCGAGGCCGAAGGCGATGGCATCGCCGGGATCGCGCAGGTCGAAGCTGCCGACGCGGGCGAGTAGGAGCCAGGCGATGATCAGGTTCACCAGTGCCCAGACCATGTTGGTGGTCGAAGACGACAGGCCGACGCCCGGCGGCTTGGCGAAGGGCGACTGGAACGGCCGGCCCGAAATGCCGGCAACGAAGTGCGGCACCGCGTTGGTAAGAAACGCACCGCCGAAGACGTAAGCGAGATCGTCGAGCCACGGCATCTGAGCCTCCTAAGTCGAAAGCCCGAACATCTGGTCCTGCCGCTGGCGCAGGGCATAAAGCCGCGTCGTCGGATCCGGCGCCGCATTGTGGCGGGTGAGGAGCTCGCCTTTTTTCACCGGAGCGATCACCTTGCCGCCCTCGAGCAGGCCGACCGGCACGGCCAGCTTCTCGCGGGCTTCGCCGATGGCCAGGATGAAGCTGCGGTAGCAGGTCTCTCCGATGGCATCGAATTTCTCGCCGATGGCGAGGTCGCGCTTGGCAACGGCGCAGACCTCGGCCACGGGATTGGGGAGCGGCACCATGTCGGGCCTGCCGTAGAGCATGATTCTGGCGGCGGTCAGCGGGACCTCGAGCGAGGTGAGGTGATAGGGCCGGAAGAACGCGTAGTACGGACCCTTGCCGACATGGAGATCGTCCATGCGCTCGATGATGCGCGGATGTTCCGCCTCGACGATCACGAAGACGCCGGGCGCCACACCCTTGCCGATGGTGAAGTCGACGACGCCCTTCCTGTCGAGGATGCCGCCATCAGCCTTGGGGATCAGCACCTTGACCATCTGGTCGCGGTCGGCCTTGGGGCCGTGCATGCCGGGAATGTCGGGGACGAGACCGGTGGCGTTGGCGATGGCGCACATCTCGACCATGGTCTTGGAGCCGTCGACAAACTCGACCAGCATGCGCGGGTTCATGTTCCGGCGCGTGGCTTCCTCGCGATAGTCGTCGGGCACCGCGTCGTGGTTGAGCGGATTGTTCTTGCCCTTGCCGGCCGAGACGATGCGGTAGCCCAGGGTCGTCGCGAACTCGATGAGCTCCATGCACGAGCTCGGCTCATCGCCGGCGCCAACGGAATAGACGACGCCCAGCCGGTCGGCCTCCTTCTTGAGATAGGGGCCGATGGTGACGTCGGCTTCGACGTTCATCATCACGAGGTGCTTGCCGTGTTCCATCGCCATCAGGTCGAAATCGGCGGCCACCCCGGGCTTGCCGGTCGCGTCGATGATCACGTCGATCCCGGGCGTCCGGACGAGCACATCGGCCGAGGTGATCGCCAGCTTCTTGCTCTCGATCGCGGCCGACACCTTGCTCTGCGTCTCGGCCTCGACGGCGTGCGAGGTGTCGCCATAGGCGATGGCGGTGGCCTCGAGCGCCGTATGCGGGCGGCGCGTGGCGATCGCGCAAATCTCGATGCCGCGCATCAGCATGCCCTGCGTCACGAGGTCGGTGCCCATCTCTCCCGAGCCGATCACACCGACGCGGATCGGCTTGTTCTCGTCGGCGCGCTTGGCAAGATCACGGGCAAGGCCCGTCAGGTGGACGTTGGTCAGGGATTTGTAGGTCGGCATGACAGGCTGGCTGTAGCATTGAAGGAGAACGTGGGAAACGACAATTGCGCCGGGAGGTGACCTGCCGGACCGCTCGCGCTAAGGACTCATTATGACCGACGAACTCGAAATCTCGATCAATGGCGCGTTGGGCCAGATTGCGCTCAACCGGCCGCAGGCGATCAACGCCCTGAACCTCGACATGATCGAGGGCATTGAGGCTGCCTTGCTGAAGTGGCGAGACGATCCGGCCATCAGCGCCGTCCTGTTCACTGGCAACGGACCCAAGGGCTTCTGTTCGGGCGGCGATGTGCGGGCGGCGCGGGCGCTGGTCCTCGACGGCCGTGGCACCGAGGCCGATGGCTATTTTGCCGCCGAATACCGGATGAATGGGCTGATCGCGGCGTACCCCAAGCCGTTGGTCGCGATCGGTCATGGCGTTACCATGGGCGGTGGCATCGGCATTGCCGGGCACTGCGCCTTCCGCATCACACAACCGGGCGCGCGCTACGCCATGCCGGAATCGGCGATCGGCTTTTTCGCCGATGTCGGGGTCAACGCCATTCTGGCCAAGGCGCCGCTCAACCGCGGGCTGCTGTTCCTGCTTTCCGGCGTGAGCGTTGGGCCTGCCGACGCCGTTGCCCTCGGTCTCGCCGACGCCGTGCTCGAACCGGGCGCCGTGGAGACATTCCGGGCCGAGCTGCCGCGCGCCGCCGGGTCGAGCCATCCCCAGACAGCGATCGTGCGGCTGATGGAGGCGTATTCGGTCACCGGCGATACCCCGTTTTGCACGATGGCCGATCGGCTCGCGGGCGAAGCGGAGTCGCCCGCCGAGTTCATCGCTGCGGTGGAAGCCGTGCCGGAACTTGGCGATATTGCCGCCATCCTTCATTCGCGGTCGCCGGGGTCGCTGGTTGCGACATTCTTCGCCCAGCATGCGGCCCGCCGGATGATGGACGTCGCGCAGACCCTCGCGATGGACCTGCGGCTCGCCCGCGTCATGGCCCGGCGGCCCGATTTTGCCGAGGGCGTGCGGGCGGTGCTCGTCGACAAGGATCAGACCCCCCGCTGGTCTCCGGCCACGCTCGCTGATTTCGATGTCATCGCTGACGCCGGTCCCATTCTCGACGCCGTCAAAAGCCCACGAGAGCGGGCGATTTTGCAGCCCGGCAAAGCTGACGGTTAGCACTTCTTAAACCGTTCCCATGGATGCTTCACGAAGAGGCAAATCGCCCTCGGGGGACTAATCGTTCATGGCGGATCAAGCCGCAGGCAAAGTCGTGGCATTGCCCGCGATCGTCGATCTCGACGCGCTTGACGTGGTGCGGGACCGGCTGATCGACGCTGTCGAGCTGAGCGGAGTCGACGTCGATGCCAGCAAGGTCGAGCGGGTCGCGACCAATGCGCTGTTCATGCTGATCAGCGCGGCGGAGACCTCGCGCCGCAACAGCTTTGCGTTTGCCATTTCGGGAGCCAGCGCTCCCATGCGCGCTGCCATCGACCGGCTGGGTCTGGGCGGCAGCTTCGCCGGTTTGATGAAAGGATAGTCGCGTATGCGTGTTCTGACGGTTGATGATTCCCGCACCATCCTCGCCATGCTGCACCACACGCTGTCGAACGCCGGGTTCGAGGTGCTCCAGGCCGAAGACGGCCAAAAAGGCCTCGACGTGCTGGCCAGCGAGGATGTCGACGTGGTCATCACCGATATCAACATGCCGGTCATGGACGGCATCGAGTTCATCAAGCATGTACGTGCCTCGGGTGAGCACAATTCCCTGCCCATCCTGATCCTCACCACCGAAACCAGCCAGGACAAGCGCGACCAGGGTCGCGCCGCCGGCGGCACCGGCTGGATCGTGAAACCCTTCGACCCGGAGAAGCTGATCTCGGTGATTCACCGCGTGGTGCACTGATTTCCGGCGCTGACCCAGAAGGGGGAAGCTAGACTTGAGCGATCTCGACGACTTCAAAGCCACCTATTTCGACGAATGCTCCGAGCTCCTGACCGAGCTCGAGGAGCAGTTCGCAGCGATCCAGGGCGGCGACCGCACCTCCGATCGCCTGAACGCGGTGTTCCGCGCCATCCATTCGATCAAGGGTGGTGGCGGGGCTTTCGGCTTTTCCGAGCTGGTGGCGTTCGCACATGCTTATGAGACGCTACTCGACCATGTTCGCGATGGACGCATCGAGCTTGGCGAGACGGTCACGGTTCTGTGCATCAGGGCCAACGACATCGTTGCCGATTTCGTCAATGCAGCGAAGGCGGGGACCAAGCTCGGGGCCGGCTATGGCGCCGACGAGCGGCAGCAATTCGATGCGCTGACGAGCGGCAACGCCCCCGAAGTGCGTGCGTCGGCCGGCGGCGATGACGAATCGGGCCCGGCGATGGACGAGTTCGACATCGACTTCGTCCCGGTGATGGTCAACCTCGAGACGGCGGCCCCGGTGCCTCCGGCTGAAGAAGCCGCGATGGACGACAACTTCGCCGCCGCACCGCTGGTCGCCGACAAGCCGCAGTGGGAAATTCGCTTCGCTCCGCACAGCGAGCTCTACGCGCGCGCCAATGATCCGCTGCTGCTGTTTCGCGAGCTGGCCAATCTGGGCGAGCTCACTGTCGTCGCCCGGCTCAATGAGATTCCGCCACTCGCCGATTTCGAGCCGTTCGGCATCTATTGCACCTGGGACCTGACTCTGGTGTCGCCGACGGCGACGGCTGAGCAGATTGCCGAGGTCTTCGAGTTTGTCGAAGGCAATTGCGATCTGTCGATCGTTCCCCTAGCGCCCCGGTCGGTGACCAGCAAGGGCGACCCGTCCCTGGCCGATCTCGCAGCGATCGTGACGCCGCCCGCAGATGCTGCGGAAGAGGTGATCAGTTTTGCTGACCTCGCCGATGCCGTGAAGAAGGACATGCCCAAGCGTGCCGTTCCGGTACCGGCTCCCGCTGCACCCGTGGCCAAGCTGCTCAAGCCGGCCGAAGCTGCCGCCGATCCGGCGCCGAGCATGGCCTCCGAAGACGATGAGCGCCGTACCGGCCCCGAAGATCGCCGCGGCGCCGGCGTGCAGTCGATCCGCGTTGATCTCGATAAGGTCGACCGCGTGGTCAACATGGTCGGCGAACTGGTCATCACCCAGTCGATGTTGACGCAGCAGATGGACGACACGCTCCGTGCCCGCTACCAGGAGCTGGTGCGCGGTCTCGAAGTGCTGGCGCAGACTACACGCGGGCTGCAGGACGCCGTGATGGCGATCCGCGCACAGCCCGTCAAATCGGTGTTCAGCCGGATGCCGCGCCTGGTGCGCGAGCTGGCGCAGAAAACCGGCAAGAAGATCAAGCTCGAAACCATCGGCGAAGCGACCGAGATCGACAAGACAGTCATCGAACAACTGTCCGATCCGCTGACCCACATGATCCGGAACTCGGCCGACCACGGCATCGAGACGCCGGACAGGCGCAAGTCGCTCGGCAAGCCCGAGATCGGCACCATCCGCCTTTCGGCGGAGCAGGCCGGCGGCAACATCCTGATTGCGGTGGAAGACGACGGTGGCGGCATCAACCGCGAGCGCGTGCTCGAGGTCGCCCGCCACAAGGGCATCGTGGCGGCAGACACGACGCCGACGGACGAGCAGATCGACCAGTTGATCTTCGCGCCGGGGTTCTCGACCGCCGAGACGGTCAGCGACATTTCCGGCCGCGGCGTCGGCATGGACGTGGTGCTGTCCAACATCAAGAAGATCGGCGGCTCGGTGCACGTCAAGAGCAAGACCGGCCAGGGCACGCGCATGACGCTGCGGCTACCGCTGACGCTGGCGGTGCTCGACGTCATGCTGGTCAAGGTGAGCGGCAGTCCATACGTGATCCCGCTGAGCTCGATCGTCGAGACCATCCAGTGCTCGCGCGCCGATTTCGGCCGTGCGCCCTCCGGCGCCAAGGTTCTGCGCGTGCGCGGCGAATACGTGCAGGTGGTCGATCTGGCCAATCGCTTCCAGATGATGAGCGAGGCCGATCTGGGCAACCGCTTCGTGGTGCTGTGCGAAGCCGAGGGTGGGGTCAAGATCGCGCTCATCGTTGACGACATCATCGGCCAGCAGCAGGTGGTGATCAAAAGCCTCGAGGAAAACTTCGAGTCGATCGACGGCATCGCCGGCGGCACCATTCTCGGCGACGGCAACGTTGCGCTCATTGTGGACGTGCAGGGGCTCAAGGCCACCAAGCTGCACAAGAACGCGGCCTAGGACGGGTCGCAGAAGGATCAGAAGATGGACAATCTGGCTCTCAAGGACGATTACGGCACGGGTACCCAGGTTACCCAGAACTCGCTGCAGCTCATCGCCTTCTCGATCGGCGAGCAGACCTATGGCGTCGAAATCACGACGGTGCGGGAAATCCGGGCGTGGAACGGCGCCACGCCGCTGCCGAACACGCGCGAATACGTGCGCGGCGTCATCAATCTGCGCGGCACGATCGTGCCGATCTTCGATCTGCGCGCCCGCTTCGGCGAAGGCCAGACATCGCCGACCAAGAACCACGTCGTCGTGGTGATGTCGGTGGGCGACAAGTGGGTCGGCATCCTCGTGGATGCGGTGAGCGACATCCTCACTGTCGACCGCAACGACATCCACAACGTGCCCGAGGGCAACACCATGGACACCGAGCTGTTGAACGGCATCGTCACCCATGAGAGCCGCATGGTCGGGCTGATCGACCTGCACGCGGTGGTGTCGGGCGCCAAGGTCGACGGCTGACCGACCGGACATCGGCTGGACGAGTGAGGGCGCCGCTGGCGCCCTTGGTTTTTGCATTGCCGCGAACGACGACAACCCAGCTCACGCCGGGTCCGGAACGATTTCGGGTTGCGGACTAGAACAGGTCCACGTCGCCGGTGGACGGGGTGGCGGCGACACCGGACAGAGCCGGCACGCGCAGCTCGTCGAGCACCAGATTGGCCCAGATCTCGTCATAGTCGGAGTCGGGAGCGGTGGGCGGCAACAGGGCAAACTGCCGGACGGCCAGCGCCATGTTCTGGCAGCGCTGCTCAATGCGATCCTGGCCCTGTAGCGCATTGACGATCATGGTGATTGCCTGGCGCTTGGCCTGCTCGCAGTTCAGGGACTTGTCTCCGAGAACCTCCAGGGCATCGGTAATGCCCTCGACCATCGACGCAGTCTGGCGCGCGGTTTCCTCGAGTTCACGTGCGAGCTTCTGCAGCGACATAGATGGCAATACCCCCGAAGTCCCCGACCACTACCGCAGAAGTCTAAAGCTACTCTTGCTTCGGTGGCTGCCTTCATATGGTTGCCGAAACTGGTTAGAAGTTCCCTAAGGAATGGCACTCTATCCTGATGATAACCTTGTCAGGGGGCGACAAATTAGCATCCAGCCGAGCCGTGCCGGCGCGCCGGCCTTTGACCGCGGCGTCGTGACGACAATTCACCAGGGTGACTGTCTCGTCGGCAACGAGAAAGACCTGACCTTCTCGACCATCCTGGGCTCGTGTGTATCGGCGTGCATTCGCGACGTGGAAGCGCAAGTCGGCGGCATGAATCATTTCCTCCTGGCCGAGCCATCGGGCAATGCGAGGGACCGCTATGGCGCGTCGGCACGCTATGGTGCCTTCGCCATGGAACAGCTCATCAACAAGGTGTTGCAACGTGGCACCGGACGGAAAGCCAACCTCCAGATCAAAGTCTTCGGCGGTGGGCTGATCAACTCCGCCCTGACCGACGTGGGCGCCAAGAACATCGAATTCGTGCGCGAGTTTCTGGAGAACGAAGGTTACACGATTGCCGGCGAAGACGTTGGCGGCACGTTCGCGCGGCGGGTCATGTTCAAGCCGCATTCCGGACGAGCCTTCGTCAAGCGCCTCGACAGCAGCGCCGCCGCGAATGTGGCCCGCGAGGAACTCTCGATCGTGGGGCGCCGCAGAGCGGCAGTCGTTGTCCCCAGGCCCGCGGCCGACGATATCGAACTGTTCTGACGGCAAGCCGGCGCTCCCCGGCGGCGCAGATGTGCAAAACTGCGCGAAAGTAACCCAATCCCTACCGGCCCAGGCGGCCATAGAGGTTTGGTTAACCATTCGGATTTTAGGGTCGAATCGCACCCTTTTACCCTCTCGATCCGGATGCGTCGCACCAGAGTTGCGTTGATCGTCGATATCGTCTGGGTCGTGGCCATTGCCGCGGCTGGAGCGGGCTTGCTCCTGTTCGGCGTGACGCTGCTGAGCGTCCTTGCGGGTCTGGCTGTCGGTTGCGTCGCGATCTTCGCCAGCCTCGTCTTTGCCGCCAGTGCCGAGCGCGAGGTTCAGCGCAAGCTCGCCGTGCTCGGCGCAGCCGTGGGAGCGGCCGGCCGGCGGGACCTCGACAATGGCGTGAGCGTGGAGGCGATCGTCGCCAATCTCGCGGGGCGGCTGGACCGCGCCACGCAGTTCAAGGCGGCATTTGCCGGGTTGAATCAACCGGTGCTGGTGGCCAGCTCCGATGGCGAAATTCTCGGCGCCAGCCGGGGTCTGCTGGCGCTCGAGCCGCGGGCGGTCGAGGGTGCCAGCATCGATGTCCTGTTCGGGTCCGCCCACCGCGCCGGCGGCCTGGCCGAGGAGGAATTGGTCAATCTCGGCGGGTTGCGCCATGCCGCCAAGCAGAGGCAGGCCGGAGCGGGCCGGACGGTGATGGAGTTCGTGCCGGCAGGTGCCTACATCGCCGACGACGACCTCGATGCGTTCACCACGGCGATCGCCGAAGGCCACACGAGCTTCCGCTTCGATCCGAGGGCGCTGCAGGCGTCGCCGGGCCTCAGGACATTGAGCGAAAGCCTGGAGAGCCTGGACCTGGGCGTTTCGGCGCTGGGCAAGATCCTGGCGGGCGAGGCGCTGACGCCGCAGATGCGTCGCGCCAATTCCGGCATCGTGCCGCAGATGCGCGAGCTCGAGGACATGGTCAACGCGCTGGCGGAGGAGCGCGACGAGCACCTCGAGGCGCGCGATACCCTGGAGCGCAAATGCGAGGCGGTGATCGGGGCCATCGACAAATACCGCCAGGCCGTGGGGGTCATGGGCGAGCATGCCGAGGGCGCCCGGGCCGGGCTCAAGGTCGCGGGGGATGCGGTGCAGCGTAGCCGCGACCACGCCAAGATGGCGCGGGCCCTCGAGAACCAGGTCCGCACCATTGTCGGCGAGGCCAGCCAGGCGGCCGAGCGGACCAGCAAGGCGGCCGGCGGCGTCGACGGCACCACGGTCGAGATCGACAAGCTGGTCGCGGCGATCGAAGACGTGAGCTTCCGTACCAATTTGTTGGCGCTGAATGCTGCGGTCGAAGCGGCACGCGCGGGCGAGAAGGGGGCGGGATTTGCCGTCGTCGCCGACGAGGTGCGGATGCTGGCGCAAACGACGCAGAAGACCGCCCGCGAGATCCGCAGCCTGGTCGGAACCAGCCGCGCCCAGTCGGAGACCGGCCTCGCCGAAGCCGAGGCGCTCAAAAATATTCTGGGCGGGCTTGGCGGTCATTTAGAGAATCTAAGCAATGAAACCGCAATGATTGCCGGAGCGCTCGACGAGGGTAACGGCGCGATCAGCCGGCTCGATTCGCATGTCGCCGCAGTGGGGGACGAGGCGACGCGGGCCCTTACGCTGCCGGCACGCCGGCAGCAGCGGGGATAACAGGGAATGATGGATCAGACCGAGTTGGCGCTGGGGGAGCGCGAATTCGAGCGTATCCGCGAGCGGCTCTACGACGTGGCCGGCATTTCGCTCAGCGACGCCAAGCGCACCCTCGTCATTGCCCGGCTCAGCAAGATCGTCCGCGGCATGCGGCTGCCGTCGTTTGATGCCTATCTCGACTATCTCGAGACGCGCGGCACGCCGGACGACGCGCAGGATTTCGTCAATGCGCTGACCACCAACCTCACGCGCTTCTGGCGCGAGGAGCATCATTTCACGCACCTGGTCGACTATGTCGGCGACCTGATCAAGTCGCGTACGACGCAGTCGTCGAAGCGTTTGCGGATCTGGTCGGCAGGATGTTCGACCGGGCAGGAGCCGTACACCATCGCGCTGTCGCTGCTCGATGCCTGGCCCGACCTCAAGCGCTGGGACTTCAAGATTCTCGCAACCGACATCGACACCTCGGTGATCGCCAAGGCGGCGGCCGGACTCTATCCGGACAGCGAGCTCAACGGCCTGTCACCGGAGCGCGCGCGGCTCTTCGAGCGCACGAGCGACGGCCGGGTTCGGATCCCGCAGGGCGTGGCCTCGCTGGTCTCGTTCAAGCCGCTCAATCTGATGGCACCGCAGTGGCCGATGAGGGGGCCTTTCGACGCCATATTCTGCCGCAACGTCGCGATCTATTTCGATAAACCGACGCAAGGGGAAGTGTTTGGCCGCCTCGGTCACATCCTGGCGCCGGGCGGCTTTCTCTACATCGGCCACTCCGAAAATCTCGGGGCCGGCAGCACCGGTTTCCGCCTCGTCGGCAAGACCATCTACCAATCCCGCGTCGAGCGGGCGAAGGACGCAGCATGAGCATCAGGGTACTGATCGTCGACGATTCCGCGCTGATCCGCGAGGTGCTGAGCCGCACTCTTGGGCATGACGGCGACATCACCGTCGTCGGCACGGCCGAAGACCCGATCGATGCGCGAGCCAAGATCAAGTCGCTGAACCCCGACGTGGTGACGCTCGACATCGAAATGCCTAACATGAATGGGCTGGCGTTCCTCGATAAGCTGATGCGGCTTCATCCGCTGCCGGTGGTGATGGTCTCAACGCTCACCACCAAGGGCGCGAGCGAGACGCTCCTGGCGCTCGAGCTGGGCGCCGTCGACTTCGTGGCCAAGCCATCGACCGATCTCGCCGGCGGCCTCGAAGCCTTTGGCGCCAATCTACGCGAGAAGGTTCGCGCCGCCGCGACCTCCGACGTCCGGGGTCAGGCCGCCAAGCACGCCGCCGCTATTCCGGCGGCGCCATCGACCCGTCTGCGGACCGCTGCCGGTCCGAGCGGGTCGCTGATTGCGATCGGGGCGTCGACGGGGGGCGTCGAGGCGATCCGCGTCGTCCTCAGTGAGATGCCGGCGGATTGTCCGCCGATCGTCATTGCGCAGCATATGCCGGCGGGCTTCACCACGCGCTTTGCAGCGCGCCTCGATGAGCTCAGCGAGGTCAGGGTGATCGAAGCCCAGGACCGTATGCCGATCGAGCCGGGCAAGGCCTACGTGGCCCGCGGCGACTGGCATCTGCGGGTGGAGAAGAGTTCCGGCCAGCTCAAGTGCCGACTGACCCAGGACGAACTCACCTCCGGCCATCGGCCGAGCGTCGATGTGCTGTTCGAGTCGGTGGCCAATGTCGTCGGTCCGATGGCGGTCGGCGCGATCCTGACCGGTATGGGCCGGGACGGCGCCCGCGGCCTCAAGATGATGCGCGACCGCGGCGCTTACACGGTCGGCCAGTCGCCGGGCTCGGCGCTGGTCTACGGGATGCCGCGCGTCGCCTTCGAGGAGGGTGCCGTGGTCGAGCAGGCGTCTGTCGAAACCATCGCCGCAAGGCTTGCGAATGCTCTCAACCGATTGAGAACAGCAGCATAAGGCGACCAGCGTGGTTGATGAAATGGTAACGGTTTTTGCCTAGCTTCGACGCAAGTGCCGCGTTCTTCCTCTGGCACCCTGAAGGTATAGCGTACAATGCCCAAAGCCAGCGATGTCAGCGTTCTGATCGTGGATGACCAGCAGTCGATGCGAGGCATCTGCAAGTACATCCTGACGCAGCTCGGCTTCAAAGACATCATCGAGGCCAAGAGCGGCCGGGACGCCTTGGGCAAGCTCGAAAAATCCAATGTCCACCTGATCATTTCAGATTGGAACATGGAGGACATCGACGGGTTGACGCTGCTGCGCGTGATCCGCAAGCACCCCAAGACCGCCAGCATGCCGTTCATCATGGCCACCGGCCGCTCCGACAAGGAGCAGGTGAAGGAAGCGATCTCCTTCGGGGTCAACAACTACATCATCAAGCCATTCGACGCCGGCACGATGAAGAAGCGGATCGAAGCGGTGATCGGCGCGCTGAGCTAGCGCGCAACCTTCAGCAGAGCGACGTTCCAGCCGCGTGGCCATGAGGTTCGCGGCTTTTTCATGCCAGTTGCAGCGCGACCAGCGACCGCTCCGTAAGGGAGTATTCATCGGACGCCGCCTATAGTCCGGCACCTAGCCATTGCCTCTTGGGGGAGAGGCACGGCATCACGTCGACTTTCGGCGACCGCCTGCTCCCTCGATCCAGAACGGAGCCTGCGTCTGCGATGAAATTCCTGCCGTCTTTGAAAATCGCACAGAAGCTGTTGCTTGTCGTTATCGGCGCGGCGATGCTGGTCGCCATCGGCGTCGGTGCGACGGCCTACCTGTCAGGGCTGCAGATCGTCGACGAGCAGCGGCAGGAACGCATGGATGCCGCTGTCCAGTCGGGCCTCGAGCAGGTGAAATCCTATTTCGACAATGTGTCGGCGGACTTGAGGCTGTCCGCGGCGCAGCCACAGACAGCGACGCAGATCGAGGCCATGACACAGGCCTTTGAGGCGCTGAATGCGCAGGGCCATGCGACTGAGGCCTTGCAGCGGGCATATATCGGCGGCGATCCGAAGCCAACCGGCCAGAAGCTCACAGATAGTGCGGGGACCGGTCCCGGCGACTACGATACGCAGCACAAGCAGTTCGATCCGACCTGGCGGGCGCTGCTGCAGGCCCGCGGCTATGCCGACATCCTGCTGTTCAATGCGCACGATGTTCTGATCTATAGCGTCCAGAAGCATCCGGACTTCGCGGTCGATTTCTCCAAGGGCAGCGGCAGCCCGCTGTCGGAAGGCGACGTCGCCCGGCTTGTAGACCGTACGGCCCAGATGCAGGC
>DATMTK010000086.1:0-13108 GCA_035564755.1 Devosia sp.
CATGTCGCTGCCGGCGGTGACGATGGTCGAGCAATGGGGCAGCCATGTCGCCAAGGTCGGCGGCAAGGTGTTCGCGCTGCTCGGGGCCGAACATGGCGACATTGCCTTCAAGGTCACCGAGCTCAGCTTCGAGGGCCTCACACAGATCGAGGGCGTGGGGCAGGCGCCGTATTTCGCCAAGCGCGCCTGGGTGTCGGTGGATAAAGGTGCCGATATCCCGGACGCGGACCTCAAGGCCTATATCCGCGCGTCGCACCGGATGATCGCGGCCGGACTGACCAGAAAGCTGCGGGCCGAGCTGCGGCTCACGGAGCTTTGACGGCGTAGATTTTGAGGACGCTGCCGGGCGGCGTCTCGTCCACCAGCCAGTCGGGCAGGGCCTTTTCGGCGTAAAGGGCGGCGAATGAATCCGGCGTGCGGTCGATGCTGCCCGACAGCTCCGCCATCGCCGGGCAGACGACCACGAGGTGGATGTCGCGGGACGTCAGGATATCGCGCGCCTCGACGATCGGGCCGTCGAAGAAGTGGAACGTATCGAGCAGGCCCTGCTGATTGCGGTGGTAGGGCGCGCCGACCACCGAGTGTGGCGTGAACAGCAGGAGATGGCTGCCGAGATCCACCGGTGCCATGATCCGTTGCCGGGGCAGGGTGGCGAGCCGGGTGAATGCCGCAGGCTGCAGACAGGCCTTGCGAGCGCCCGCCGCGTTGCCGGCCGCCACCGGCAACGGCAACAGGGCCGCGAAGACGGCGATGGCTAGGCCGGCCGAAACGACGACGCTACCGACCATCCCCAGCGCAGGGACGATGCCGGGACGTGCCAACAGCCGGCGCCAGCTCGTCGCGACGAGCGCGGCACAGGCCGGGAGCGCCAGCGGCGTGACGATGCGCGCCGCGCGGATCTGGATCACCATCACGGCGATGCCGACAACGAGGAAGCCGGCGACGATCAGCCATGCCGCGACGTCGCGCTTACGAACGATGTTCCAGCCTGCATAGAAGAGCCCGACGAGCACCGGCACCGTGACGCCGAGCGGATAGACCGGATCTTCGGCAAGGCTCTGCCCAAAGGTCTGGGACTCCGAGACGTGCGCGAGCCAGTTCTGCACCAACCATGGATCGAGCGCCGCGTAGGGACCCTTGAGCAGCATTGGGTCGAGCCCGAGCAGCAGCGCGCCCGTGATTGCCGCCGCGGCCACGGCTGCAGCAAAGCGCTGCGTAGGTTTGCTCAGCGGCAACAGCGGCAGGATGACGAAGGCGAGGGCGCAGAGGATCGCCGCGGCGACGTAGACGATGGAGATGGCGTCGAGCCTGAGTTCGAACCAGTGCGCCGGCACCACGCCCTGCGCGAGGCCGAGCGCCATCGTCACGGCGAAGCTCAGTCCGAAATCGCGCATCGCCGCCGCGTGCTGGCGGTCGGTGACCCACATCAGGCCGAAGACGAGTACGGTTGCGGCAACGATCGGCAGACCCTCGATGCCGATGGTCAGGGCCACGGCGGCGAAGATGCCGGCGCCGAGCGCAAAGCGGGGCCGCTCGAGTGCTGCGATGGTGCAGTAGAGGATGGCGAGGCTGCACAGGATCTGCGCCGAGTGATGGTCGAAGCGGCCGGGCGCAAATTCGCCGATGGTGATCAGCGAAACGATGGGCAAGAGCAGTGCCGCCCACAGGGCCTCGTGCCGGCCGAGGCGGAGCGCCAGCTTGGCGCTGAGCCAAAGAAGCACCGCCAGCAAGGCGAGCGGCCAGGTATAGGCGGCGACGGTATCGGCCATGGCGCCCGCGAAGGGGCGAAGGAACAGGATCAGTGCCGCCTCGGGGACGTCGACCAGCCGGGACCAGTGGAGCTCGGCCCCGTAGGGCGTATTGAGCCGGTGCTGCACGAGGTCGTACCAGCGCTGGCCGGCGAGGAAGTCGTGCACCTCGTTGAGCCGCATGGCGTCGTCGGTATCGAGGATCAGCGGAGTGGTCGAGGCCGTGAAGATCGCCTTGGCGATATAGGCGGCGGCGCCCAGAGCCCAGGCTACAAAGAGGGGCCAGACCCCGACTCTGCCCCCTCGTGACGCCATGCCGATAACCCCGTGAACGCGCAACTCTCGCGCTTTGCCGTTAAGATCGGCTGAAGCCCGGCATACAGCAGATTGACGCCGCTCATCGCCGCCTCTTTACTCCGCCGTCGGCGCTGGCGGCGCTTGGGGAACAATGATGATCGCCATTTTGCTGTATCTGATCGGGCTGATTTCGGTGGTCGTGACGGTGGTGCTGGTCGGCTATGACGGCCCGGCGGTCTATTCGAGCCTGATGTCCGCCTACAATACCGGCTACGACGCTGTGCTTCCGGCGCTGGCACAAGTCGCCACGGCCCATGCCTGGGCCCTGACGCCGTTCCTCGGCGGCCTGCTGCTCATGGGATTTGCCCGCATCATGATGTTGCTCGGCGCCATCCGCCACGGTCTCAAGGGACCGGCCTGACGGCAGCAAAAAGGGCGCTTCCTAAGGAAGCGCCCGAGTTCGTCAGGGGAGACGTAACAGGAAAGAGAAAGAGTCGTGCCTCAGGCCTGCGGCTGCGGCACGATGCGGATGTAGGGCTTGGGGGCTTTCCATCCATTGGGGTATTTCTGCTTGGCGGCCTCGTCGTTGACCGACGAGGAGATAATCACATCCTCGCCCTGCTTCCAGTTCACCGGCGTCGATACCGCGTGCTTGGCGGTGAGTTGCAGGCTGTCGATGGCGCGCAGGATCTCGTCGAAGTTGCGGCCGGTCGAGGCCGGGTACTCGATCTTGAGCTTTACCTTCTTGTCCGGCCCGATGACGAATACCGAGCGTACGGTCAGCGCGTTGTCGGCACTGGGGTGGATCATGTCGTATTTGCGCGCCACTTCGCCCTTGGGATCGGCGATCAGCGGGAAGTTGAGCCGGGTGCCCTGGGTCTCCTCGATGTCCTTGGACCAGCCTTCGTGGTTCTCGAGCTCATCCACCGACAGGCCGAGCACGACGACGCCGCGCTTGTCGAAATCGGGCTTGAGCTTGGCGGTATAGCCGAGCTCGGTGGTGCAGACCGGCGTATAGTTCTTCGGATGCGAGAAGAGCACGGCCCACTTGCCGTCGATATAGTCGTAGAAATGGATGTGGCCCTGGGTGGTTTCGGCTTCGAAATCGGGGGCGGCATCGCCAATGAGAATTGCCATCGATAGTTCCCTTCCGGGCTCGCGTCGGAACCCATTCGCATGTGCGGCAAATATCGAACTTTGCCCCTGCGCAAGGCAGGGCGAGAGGGAAAATATCTTTGTCTTTTCGCGAAGTTACCGACCAAGCCTTTCTGTCGGCTCGGCGTTCCGGGCAAACCGTGGCGTTCGCTCAGCTCAACCCGACAGCTGCGGCCTCGATGGCGAAGAACAGAAGCAGCGGCGTAAAAGCGAAAGCGAATGCCACACCCTGCCGCGCCCGGGCCAGCCGGGCGATGAGGAAGAAGCTGACGAAGGCGATCACGCTCGCCATCATTGGCGCGAACACCGGGTCGTTGAAGAAGCCGAACAGTGCGGGCATGGCCTGGCCCCATCGTAAAGTTGCCGAGGGCCGGAGTCTTGGACGCAGCGCTTTCCGGCCGGTTGCCCCGACAGCGAAGATTTACGGAAAATTGCGCCGATTGCTCAGCTCGGCTTGCCGTTGGTCCAGGTCACGTTGACGCCGTTCAGCGGCACAGCCGAGAGCGACATCTTGCCGGAACCGAGTTGCAGCTCGCGGGCATGTGCCAGATAGAGCAGCGTGTTGTTCGTCTTGTCGTAGACGCGCGTGATGCGCAGCGACTTGAAGATCAGGCTGGTCTGCCGCTTGAAGATCTCGTCGCCGCCCGGCGAGGTGGAGATATTGCCGATAGTTACAGGACCTGTCACGGCACAGTCGATTGCCGAGTAGGAGGGGTCCTCGAACCAGTTGCCCTGTTGCAGCCGGTCGATGAGGCTGCGGTTGAAATAGGCCACGTGGCAGACGACGCCTTTGACGTCCGGATCTTCCACCGCGTCGATCGCGATGTCATTGCCCGTCCAGTCGACGGAAATCTTCGAGACGTTTTGCGCATTGTCCTTGCCGCAGGCCGCGAGCAGGAGGACGAGCAGAACCGTGCCGGCGACGCGGGTGAGATTGGCGAGCATGGCTGGGGTTCCCTCGACAGAGCCGTTAGACGGCGGTGATGTGGGGGCGCTGCACGCCGAGGTCAATAGCGATGGAGGCGCCGCTCGATGAAGCGGACGAGCAGCGACAGTGAGATCGTCATGGTAAGATAGAGGAAGGCGACGACGTTGTAGGTCTCGAAGAACTTGAACGTGGCGGCGGAATAGACCTTGCCGAGTTGGGTGATGTCGGCGACGCCGAGCGATGAGACCAGCGCGGTATCCTTGATCATCGAGACGAAGTCGTTGCCGAGCGGCGGCAGGATGATGCGGAAGGCCTGCGGCGCGACGATCTTGCGGAAGACTTGCCGCGGGCTGAGGCCGAGGGCGCGTGCCGCCTCGACCTGCCCCCCAGGGACGGCCTGGATGCCGGCGCGGAAGACTTCACTGAGGAAGGCCGAGTAGCAGACCATCAGCGCGATGATGGCGCGCCAGGTCAGGTCGAAATTCCGCACCGTGAGCGCCGGCATGAGGCCGATCGCCTGCAGCGGATGCGTCACCCAGTTGGCGGCGACGATCGTCGCCGGCGCGCCCACGAAGGCAATATAGAACAGGAACACCAGGATCGGGATGCCGCGCACCAGCTCGACATAGAATGTCGCGATCTGCACCAGCACCGGCTGCCGCGAGGTGCGCATCAGCGCAAACAGCAGCCCCAGCACGATCGCCAGCGTGAAGGCGACGAGACTGACCCAGATGGTGGTGACCACGCCGCCGGAAAGCGCGTGGAAGATGTCGGCATAGCCCTCATTGCTGACGATGGCCCAGCTGGTGAGCACAGCCAGCAGGGCCAAAGCGAGCAGCCAATATGGGAAATCGGCGAGGCGCCGTCGGGTGCGTTCGGACATCGAAGCGGAGCGCCCGCGACCGACACGATCGCGGGCGCCAAACCTGCTAGTGCGCAGCGTTGTATTCGAAGAACCACTTGCGGTTCAGCGCATCGAGCGTGCCGTCCGACTTCATGCTGGCGAGGGCCGCATTGACCGGTGCCACCAGGTCGGAGCCGGGCTTGAAGATGAAGCCGAACTGGTCTGAACCAATCGGATCGCCGATCGTCTGGAACACGCCTGGATCGGCGGCGAGGTAACCCTGTACCGAAGCCTGGTCCATCAGCACCATGTCGACGTCGCCGGTCTTGAGCGCCTGCACCGAGGCGCCGAAAGTGTCGAACAGCTTGATGCGGCTGTCGTCAGGCTTGTCGCCGTCCTTGAGGTTGGGATTGAGCAGATCCTCGGAGGCATAAAAGCCCGAGGTGCCCGACTGCGCGCCGATCAACAGGTCGGTATTGGTGACGAGGTCGCCCGGCTGCGTGATGCGCTTTTCGTCCTTGCGGACCAGCATGTATTCCTTGTTGTCCATGTAGGGATCGGAGAAGTCGACCTGCTTCTTGCGGTCGTCGGTGATCGAGATGCCGTCCATGCCGATGTCGTACTGGCCGTCATGCACGGCCTGGATCATCGGATCCCACGCCATGGTGTTCCAGACGATCTTGGCGTTGAGGCGCTTGCCGATCTCGTTGACCGCATCGTACTCCCAGCCGATGCCCTGGCCGGTCTTGGGATCGGCGAAATTGAGCGGCGTGTAGGCGTTTTCGGTCACGGCCTGGATGGTGCGGCCCTTCAGATCGGGCAGGGCGGTCGCAGCGACGGCCGCGCTCACCATCAGCGCAGCAAACACGGTCGCGGCAAGCGCGGTAACGGCGGGTTTCATTGGGGCGTTCTCCCTGGATGTGCCCGCGCTTTGTCCCCGGCGCCGGCTTCGCGCGCACACTAGACCGGGCGCCGGTTAGGGCTCAAGCCCAGCCGGGAAATGAGCTTTGCGGATGCCGGTGCGCGGCTAGTCTTCGTTGCCAATTGGTGTGGCCGCCGAACCATGCTTGCGGTCGATATGGCCGAGATCGCGGCCGGGATCGATGCGGTCGCGCACCATCTGCTTGAGCTGTTTGACGTCGGGAAAGCCGCCGTCGCGCCTGCGCTCCCAGATCAACTCGCCGTCGAGATGGATTTCGAAGATGCCGCCGGTGCCGGGCTTGAGAATGACTTCGCCCATCTCGAGCGAAAAGGTGGAGAGCACCTCCTGCGCCATCCAGGCGGCGCGCAGCAGCCAGTTGCACTGTGTGCAGTACGTGATGGTTAGGGACGGCTTGTCGGTCATACCGTTGGGTCGCCCCAGCTCGACATGAAGTGCTGCGGCAGAATCAAGGCATCTTCATCTGATTTATCGCGGGTCAGCATCGCCGTGGTGGCATTGACGCGCTGCGCCAGGAGTCGCGCGATCTGCCACAGCCAGTCCGGGTGGCTGTGCAGAACCGCGATGGCGTCGTCGATGACGAAATAGTCGACCTCGGTGATCGCCCGCACTGTGGCGCTCTGTGGCACGTCGAGCAACACGCTCATCTCGCCGATCACCGCGCCTGGCGTCTTGATTGTGGTGACATGCTTGCCGTCGCGCACCACCTCGAGTTGGCCGTCCTTGAGGACATAGAGCCGGCCGGTTTTGCCGCCCTGCTCGATGAGCGCCATGCCGGGCGCGATCCAGTCGCGTCTGAGCCAGGGATCGGGCAGCGTCGCCTCCATGGAAAAGGGCTGGATCTTTGAAGATCCAGCCCTTCGATCCTAGCCGATCGTCGTGTGGAGTTCTATTGGACCCACACCACGGTGCGCGAGCCCATATCGACCAGCGCCGGCTTGCCGCCGATGTAGACATAGCCGTAGCCGGCGTAGTCTGGGACGGTGTGAAGCTTTACGTTGGACGCGAGCTTGAAGCCCGGGGCGACGTCGCCCGAGACAGTGATCGAGGTCGACGGATGCGCCTTGATGTAGGCGACCGCCTTGTTGTTCACCGTGAAGCCGGGCGAATAGACGACCTCGCCGGTCGAGCGGTCGACGATCCACACGCGGTTGTTGGCGTAGAAATAGCCGTGCGCCGGGTCGCCGTCGATATCGTGCAGCTTGATGCGGCTGCCGACCTTATAGCCGACGCCGATGTCGCCATTGATGTAGACCTGCTCGACCGGATGGGTGCCGACATAGGTCACGTCGGCATTGTCGACGGCCGTGCCGATCGCCGCGCCCGAAAAGCCGCCAATGACGGCGCCGATCGGGCCGCCGAAGAGGAAGCCGAGCGTGGCTCCGGTGGTGGCACCTGCGGCCGGGGCAATGTCGGTACGGACGGTTTGTGCATAGGCCGGGAGAGCGGCGCCCAAGCTCAGCAGAGCGGCGCCAGCAAGAAGGATCTTGCGCATTGGGTATTCCTTTCAAGGTTGGTGGTATCCACCTCCGCCCCGCTAACGACCGGACCTGTTCAAGGTTCCGAAGGCCGTTGACTCGAATTTGTCGCGGGAACCATTTGTCGCTATAGAGCGCCGGCGCCGGTCAACCGCCGGCTGCAAACGACGTTTTGTGCCGGTCTGATGCCGGCAAGGAGCAATCCCACAATGACCGACACAATGGTCCTCGGCCGACCGGTCGAGATCCCGACCGATCCGGCGACGGCGCCGCTCGATCGCGTCCCCAATCCGCATGCCGACACCGACTATGTGATCCGCTTCACCGTGCCGGAGTTCACGGCGCTCTGCCCGATCACCGGCCAACCGGACTTTGCGCATCTCGTCATCGACTACGTCGCCGATCAGTGGATCATCGAGAGCAAGTCGCTCAAGCTCTTCATGTTCTCATTCCGCAATCATGGCTCGTTCCATGAGGCGACGACCGTGATGATTGGCAAACGTCTGGTGGACGTGCTCGAGCCACGCTGGCTCAGGATCGGCGGCTATTGGTATCCGCGTGGCGGCATGCCGATCGACGTGTTCTGGCAGACCGGCGCGCCGCTGCAAGGGATCTGGTTACCCGATCCCGGCGTGCAGCCTTATCGCGGCCGCGGCTAGGCGAAGCGGGTGGCACGGGGGCGGCTGCAATCGGTCGATTTCTATCGCGGGCTCGCCCTGCTCGCGATGGCCGCCTACCATTTGTGCTGGGACCTCAACTACTACGGATTGATCGATGCCGGCATCGGCGTCGATCCGCTCTGGATCACGCTGCAGCGCTCGATCCTCACCGCCTTCCTGCTGCTTGCCGGGGCCGGGCTGACCCTTGGCCACGCCAATGGCATCAACTGGCGCGCCTTCGGGCGGCGTGAAGTCGTCCTGATTGCGGCCGCGGCAGCCGTCAGCATTGGAACGTGGTTCCTGTTCCAGAGCGCGCTCGCCTGGTTTGGCGTGCTGCACCTCATCGCGCTGGCTTCGCTGCTGGCATTGCCTTTCGTCGTCGCGCCACTCTGGGCCGGTATCCTGGCGACGATCGTGGTGCTGGTCCTGCCAGCGCTCTATTCCAGCGACCTGTTCGATCCGCCCTGGCTCGACTGGCTCGGCTTTTTCAAGGTCACGCCTGAGACTGCCGACCTCGTGCCGCTGTTCCCCTGGCTGGGCGTCATGCTGATCGGCGTGATCGGCATGCGGCTCTTGCGCGAACGGCCGGCCTTCACCTGGTCGAGCGGCAATCGCGCGGTAAAGGGGCTGGCACTGCTGGGGCGCTGGAGCCTCCTGTTCTATCTGGTGCATCAGCCGATACTGTTTGGCATCGTCACGCCCATCGCGAACTGGGTGAATACGTCCGAGCAGGCCAAGCTCACGGGCTTCACGCAGAGCTGCCTCAAGAGCTGCGGCGAGAACCAAGGCAAGGCCGAGGGCGCCGGTGCCTTGCAGTTCTGCACCAATTACTGCACCTGCGCGCTCGACATCACGGTGCGCGACAATCTCTGGGATGCCCCGGTCGACAGGCTGAAATCGATGAGCACTCTTTGCACCGCGATCAGCCAGTAGGGGCTAGACGATCCTGGCCGCCTTGCCAAGCGGCAAGGCGATCCGGTAGTGCAGCGTGCCGTCGCCGAGCTCGAAGCTGGTTTTTTCGCCGCAGGAGGTCGTCCGGCCTCCAATAGACCGCAGATAAGCCCTGCGTACGCAGACAGATCGAGAGGCGACATGCAGCTCGTCCGGCCAGCGTTCGATCGGCCCGAATGGATGGCCTGACCAATCCCTGCTGCGGATAGCTATGGCGGCGGGAGAACCAAGACTCTGCCAGGATGCGGCAAGCGAAGCGCTCGGCCCTGCGGTATGCGCGGCACCCGCATTGCCGTCCCGCGCGGCAGTCACCCGCCCATCGGGCAGACATCACCCCCTCTTCTTTTCGACGTGACCGCCGAAGCCGAAGCGCATGGCGCTCAGCATCTTCTCGGCAAAATTGTGCGCCTGCCGCGAGCGGAAGCGAGTGTAGAGCGAGGCGGTGAGGACCTCGGCCGGCACCGACTCTTCGATGGCCGCCTCCACCGTCCAGCGGCCTTCGCCGGAGTCCTCGACATAGCCGGAAAAGCCCTCGAGACTGGAATCCTTGGCCAGTGCTTCGGCCGCAAGATCGAGCAGCCACGAGGAGACCACCGAGCCGCGCCGCCAGACCTCGGCGATATCGGCGAGCTTCAGGTCAAAGCGCTCGCCTGGCGGCAGCAGATCGGCATTCTTGCCTTGGAGGATATTGAAGCCTTCGCCATAGGCCTGCATCATGCCGTACTCGATGCCGTTGTGGACCATCTTGACGAAGTGCCCGGCGCCGGCGGGGCCGGCATGGATATAGCCCTGCTCGGCGCGGGGATCGTGGTTGTTCCGGCCGGGCGTCCGGGGGATATCGCCGATCCCCGGCGCGAGCGTGGCAAAGATCGGGTCGAGGTAGCGGACCTGCTCCTCCGGCCCGCCGATCATCATGCAGTAGCCGCGGGCCAGGCCCCAGACGCCGCCCGAAGTGCCGACGTCGATGTAGTGGATGGCCGACTTCTGAAGCTCCGCGGCCCGCCGCATGTCGTCCTTGTAGTAGCTGTTGCCGCCATCGATGACGACATCGCCCGCCGCGAGGATCGAGGCGAGATGCGCGATCGTCCCCTCGGTGATCTTTCCCGCCGGCAGCATCACCCACACGATACGCGGCGGGCTGAGCTGGCCGACGACGGCCTCGAGCGATTCCACCGGCACGGCACCTTCGCCGCCGAGCTCGGCGCGGGCCGCGGCGTCGATGTCGTACACCACCGTCTGGTGCCCGCCCTTCATCAGCCGTCGCGCGATATTGGCGCCCATCCGGCCGAGGCCGATAATTCCAATCTGCATGCTTGCCTCCGAAGTACGTTGGGCGTGTCATAGCACAACAACGCCGGAGGATTTGATGACGCTGCGAGCCTTGCTGTTCGACGTCTATGGCACGCTGCTCGACGTGCACGGCCTGACCGACGCGCTGGAGGCGGCAGCGCCGGGACAGGGGGCGGCACTGAGCGCATTGTGGCGGCAGAAACAGATCGACTACACGCGGCTGCGGACGATGTCGGGCCGCTACGTCCCGTTCGACGAGATCACTGCGGACGGGCTCGATGCCGCGGCCGAGCGGCTGGGCGTGCATCTGACGGCGCCGCAGCGGCGCGAGCTGCTGACGGCCTACGAGACGCTCGCGCCACATCCCGAGGTCCGGGTCGCGCTCGAGGCCCTCGCGGCAACCGGTATGCGGCTCGGCGTCTTGTCGAACGGCACGCCCGCGATGCTTCGAACTGCGATCTCGGCCGCCGGACTTGCGCCGCTGCTCCCGATAGTGCTGAGCGTCGACGCGGTGCACGCCTACAAGACTGCAGCCGCCGCTTACCAGCTCGGGCCGGAAGCGTTCGCCTTGCCGGTGGGCGACATCGGTTTCGTCAGCTCGAACGCCTGGGACGCGGTCGGCGCCACCTGGTTCGGCTACCGCGTCTTCTGGGTCAATCGTGTCCGCGAGCCGATGGAGCGGCTGGGCGTCAGTCCCGAGGCCACCGGCCGCAGTCTGGCCGACGTGGGCCACTGGGTCGCCGCCGCGCGGGCGTGACGACGGTGCAGGTTGAGGCAATGAGCAAATTCGGCCGGCATCCAGAATGTGGCCGCTCAGCTTGTCCTTGCTTTGCTCCTGCGAATGATCTGGGCCAGCTGACGACCGAGGGCCTGCCCCTCGAGTTGGGTGGCAGTATATCCTTCGCGGCTTACCGCCCGCCGCAGTTCGCCGACACTTTGGATCTTACCGGAGTTTGCGAGCTCGAAGGCCCTTTCCAAGGCAGTCTTTGTTCCATCCATTCGGGCATCCTCAGATATCGGGCCATATGCATTCACTTGCGCTTCCCCGGTGACATCGAGCCACAGAGCGGGGTCCGCGGGACACAAGAAAGAACACCGCCCCTTCGTCGGAAGTTCCGAAAAGCCTACCGAGCGGCACCGGCCCTTCCCCAGGCGCGCGAAGCAAGTGATACGAATAGACCGGAACGTGCTCCGGCCTGAGCAGGTCTCCATTGAAGCCTGCGCCTGCGGTCGCGGGCTTCGAGCTCTCCGCCGCCTCATGAACGGAACACAGTGCCTCGATCCACGTCGCCGCCTTTGGCGGCAGCAGGTCAGTCCCGGCGAGCCACTGGCCCGCAACGGGCAATGGCACATCGAGAGCCTCCGCCAGTGTAGCCCCGTTCCAACGGATGACGTGAGGACAGACCGCAAGCCGCTCCGTGGTCATCATCTCTCGTCCGCCTTGTGCAATCGGTGAGGCGAGCCGCCGGAGAGGGCATGCGTCGCGCGCCGCGCTCCTCTCCGGCAGCTCTTGTCCAACGATCGATCTAACCAGGAACCCGCCGTGGGCACCTTGCGCATCGCGTTGGACAAGTCCTGAGTGGAGGCACGTTTTAACCGACGCTGACGACGCGCCATTCTTGACGCGACAGGTCGGCTTGCCGTTCGGCACCGTCGCCCACAACAACTGTCAGGTGTGCAGAGCGGCCATCGAAGAGCGAAAGACGCATCTGCGCACCAGTCTTGTCCAGCACAATGGCAGCAATCTCAGACCCGCCGGTCGTGTGGATTGAGAGCTGATCGGCAGTGACCAGCCGGACGACCCGACTGGGAGTGGAGATCACGATCTGACTTCCCACGCGAAGAGCATCATCATTCGCCTCGGCAGGCCACAACCCGCTCATTGCCCACACGAGGTGGGCCTTTGCCGCGAAACCGCCGACATCGCTGCGATGACACCGACCTGAAGTGGTGTCCGGTCGCGCGGAATATGAGGCGTGCGGGGACTATGGCTGGCTTCGTCAGTCCTGCTTCGAAAAATGAGGCAGGCACGATGATGCGCGAAACTATTGCTCTGAGCCTTGCGGCTGTCGCTGAACATGGAAGGCTTTCGGTGTGACCGCATTGCGCCCAGACGACTGGGACGATGATCCACCCGTGCGATCACGAACTCGAATGGGAAAGGTAGCTCGGACGGCTCGCCCTGGCCACACTCACAGCATAGGCCGTTGGCGTAGGATCTCCTAACGACTTTTCGGCGTCTCGCCAGGTCGGTTCTCGATGGCAGTCTGCGATGCAAAGGGCGAAGAAGTTTCGCTCCGATGTCTTCGCTCGACCGGGATTTCGGTAAGGTTGGAGCATCCTGAAGCCAGAACGTGCGCTGCCCTTATGGGCTGACTGTCCGCGCCCCACGTCCAATCGATCTTGCATTCATGGGCCGGCATGCGTACATAAGGCCCGTACGTTCCAGCCATCATGGCTCTGATCGCCGGTCTGACCGGCTGCTTGGTCCTCCTGATATCCGCAACGTTCTAGGCCGGCTCCTGCATGTTGCAGGCGCGGAACCGACGCTTTGCGATCAGCAATCCTCAGCCGTCATCAAACCAACGAAAGACTTGTCATGACCAATGGCACCGTAAAATTCTTCAACGCCACCAAGGGCTTTGGCTTCATCCAACCGGATGATGGTTCAAAGGATGCCTTCGTGCACATCTCCGCAGTCGAGCGAGCAGGACTGTCTGGGCTCGGCGAGGGGCAGAAGGTCTCCTATGACCTGGAGACAGGTCGGGACGGCAAGACGTCCGCGACCAACCTGCAAGTCCTCTAATCCGTCTCAGGC
>DATMTK010000087.1:0-19773 GCA_035564755.1 Devosia sp.
GAGGACATCCCAGATTTCCTGTTCGAGGGCATCCTCGGCCTGGTTGGCCGGGATGACGACACACCGGTCGGCATTGTTGCGGGCGATCGCCAGGAAGGCCTCGCGCAGGCGTTTGTGCCAGTCGAGATCTTCCTTCTCGAAACGGTCGCCGGTCTGGGCCAGCGATGCTTCCGTTTCGCGCTCGAGCACGCGGCGGAACGCGATTTCGGGGTCCATGTCGAGAACGATGGTCAGGTCCGGCTTGTTGCCGTTGAGCGCGAGGACCTCCAGGGCATCGATCAGCTTCACGTCGACCCCGCCGGTCAGGCCTTGATAGGCGCGGGTCGAGTCGGAGAACCGGTCGGAAATCACCCATTTTCCCGACTTCAGGTTTGGCGCAATCAGGTGATTGACGTGATCGAGCCGGGCGGCCGCAAACAGCACGGCTTCGGCTCCCGGTCCCCACTGCTCGGAGCGACCCTGCAGGATGAAGGCGCGCACCGCTTCGGCATTGGGCGTGCCGCCGGGTTCGCGCGTGCGAATGGCCGGAATCTCCCGCCGGCCGAGGGCCGCGATGAGGCGCTTGACCTGCGTCGACTTGCCGACGCCTTCACCGCCTTCGAAGGTGATGAAGCGCGAGCGCCGCGGAGCGCGATCCAGCATCAGGGGAGCCAGCCCAAAAGGAGCTGTTTTGCAGCATCGACCGAGCGGCGGACCAAATTGCCCTCTTCGACCGCTTCCTGGGCGTAGAGCGGACTGGTCTGGACTTCTTTGCCGTCGCAGAAGACATGAAGCTGCGCGACCTGCTGTCCCTCCTGCACCGGCGGCCGCAGCGGGCCACGATACGTCACCGTCGCGGTGGGACAATTGTTCGATCCCTTCGGCACGAACAAATCGATCTTGTCCTTGCCGACGAGCCCGACGCTCGCCTTGGCGCCGCCGAAGACGTTGGCGTAGGCCACGACCTTGCCCTTGGGGTAGACCGGGATTGTCTCGAACCCACGCATGCCCCAGGTGATGAGCTTGCGTGCCTCCTCGGCCCGCTCCTTCATCGAGCTGAGGCCCTGGATCACCGCAATCAGCCGATGGCCGTCATTGGGCGCCGAAACCACCTCGCCATAGCCCGACGCTTCGGTGTGACCGGTCTTCAGCCCATCGACGCCGATGCCGACCTCGAGCAGGGAGTTGCGGTTGGGTTGCTTGATCTTGTTCCAGGTGAACTCGGGCATCGAGAACAGCGGATAGAATTCCGGGAAATTCTTGATGATGTAGCGGCTCAGAATCGCGAGGTCATGGGCCGTCGTGTAGAGATCCGGATCGGGCAAACCGGTCGCATTGGTGAAGTGCGAGTTGGTCAGGCCGATCTGGGCGGCAAGCTGGTTTTCGATCTTGGCGAAGGTCTGTTCGGTCCCGCCAATGCCCTCGGCGAGGGCGATCGCTGCGTCATTGCCGGACTGCACGATAACGCCCTTGAGCAGGTCCTCGACCCTGATCTTTGAGTTGAGCACCGCGAACATTGTCGAGCTGCCCGACGAGGCGCCACCATCCCTCCAGGCGTGTTCGGAGATGAAGAACTCGTCGTCGAGCGACAGCTTTTTCTGCTGCAAATAGGTGAAAACCACCGCCAGCGTCATGAGCTTGGCCATGCTGGCCGGCTCCATGCGCTCGTCGGCGTTCTTGCTGTAGAGGACGGTGCCCGTCTCGTAGTCGAGGAGGATTGCGAACTTGGCCTTGCTGTCGAAATCCTGGGCCATCGACGGAGTCACCGCGCCGAAGGCCAGCAGGAGCGCCAGCAGGAAATACCTCAAGCGAATCCGCATCGCACCAACCAGAGTCGCGCCGCCGCGGCGCGTATCGACTAATAAAGAACTAAGTCGGTTAGGCCAAGTTTGTGCGCCAGCGACACGACGTCCGCGCGCGCAACCCCCGGCTTAAGATGGGTGAGTGTCAGCCGTGTGGCCGCGTGGGCATTGTCCTGGGTGGTATCCTCGTCGACAGCGCCGAGCAGCGCGAACGATTCGGCCACGGATCGGGCCTGTTGCTGGTCATCGAAGGTGCCAAGGCCCAGCTTGATCGCACGCGCGTCGTCGTCGACGGAGGCCTTCCAGTCATCCAGGGTCGGCGCGCGGGTCGCCATGGCTGTCGCGGCCTCGACCGCGGCGTTGACGTTGGCGGCCGAGGGGGTTTCGGCGTAGCCGAGGGAATTGATCAGATCGCCGATGAGGCCGCCGGAAAAGACCGGCCGGCGAGGCGCAGTGTGGCTGGAGGTGCGGGAAACCGGGCTGCGCGTGGCCAGGGGATCGGCCATGGCCACCCGGGTATCGCCCTGCCCGCTGAAGGACGGGTCGGGCACCGGCTGGGTGCTGAGCGACGCCTCCAGCATGCGGTTGTCGTCGCCGTTGAGCGGCGCCGGGCCGACATAAGCGATCTTGATTTCGGCACTGCCCTTGTTGGCAAAACCCAGAACCTGCGCGGTTTCGTAGCTCAGATCGGCCACGCGGCCGGACATATACGGGCCGCGGTCGTTGATGCGAACCATCACCGAACGGCCATTTTCCATATTGGTTACACGGGCATAGCTGGGAATAGGCAGGACCGGGCTGGCGGCGGTGAGGTAGTAGGCGCCGAAGATCTCGCCATTGGCCGTGAGGCGGCCGTGGAAGTCCTGGCCGTACCAGGAGGCCTCGCCTGTCGCGACGTAGCCGGGGCCGGCGACGGGCCGGTAGGTCACGCCGTGGACGACGTAGGGATCGCTGGACATGACCCGGCCGCCGCCGCGCGGGGGGTATTTTGCCGTTGTGACACGGGGACTTACGGCAACGCCATATTCGCGCGAGGTGAAGGCGGCGCGGTGGACGCCGCTATGGTTGGTGGCGCAGGCGGCGATGGCCGGGGCCACCAGCGCCAGAAGGGCAACAAACCGCCACGCACGCAAACTCGACTGCAAAGGACACGCACCTCAACCCGACCCTAGGCGGCATTTTAGCAACAGCGCCAAGGGTTTCGGCGGAGAACGCAAAACGTGGTTGCGGTCGGGTTAATTTGAATCAATTCGACGATTCAGGGTGCACACATATGCCCTTTCGGAACGCTTTTTCGCAGGACGAATGCGCCAAAAAATGCGAGACCCGACCTAGGTCTGGCAATCATATAAAGATATCTTTATATCCCGTGTTCAAGTTGTCGACCAGGCGCCTTTGCCGGGCGCGGAGACCATGCAATGACCAAGCCCCTCGCTTCCCATAACGATGCCCGCGCCGCCCTCACCGCGGCGGCCGCCGAACGTATCCTCGTGCTTGACGGGGCGATGGGGACGATGATCCAGCAGCTCAAACTGGACGAGGCCGGCTACCGCGGCGAGCGGTTCAAGGACTGGATCAAGGATGTCCGCGGCAACAACGACCTGCTGGTGCTGACCCGGCCGGACGCCATTCGCGCGATCCACCTCGAATACTTCCTCGCCGGGGCGGACATCTGCGAGACCAACACCTTCTCGTCGACCTCGATCGTCCAGGCCGACTACGGCATGGAGGCCCTCGCCTACGAGCTCAACGTCGCCGGCGCCAGGCTGGCACGCGAGGCAGCGCAGATCGCCCAGGACAAGGACGGCAAGCGCCGCTTCGTCGCCGGGGCGCTGGGACCGCTCAACAAGACGGCGTCGATGTCGACGGACGTCAACAATCCCGGCCACCGCAACGTCACCTTCGACCAGATCGCTGCGTCCTATACCGAGGCGATCAACGGGCTGATCGACGGTGGCGCGGACCTGCTGCTGTTCGAGACGATCACCGACACGCTCAACACCAAGGCCGGCATCTTCGCGGCGCAGCGCATCTTCGAAGAGCGCGGCTTCGAGCTGCCGATCATGATCTCGGGCACGATCACCGACCTGAGCGGCCGGACACTCAGCGGCCAGACGCCGAGTGCGTTCTGGTACTCGGTGCGGCACGCCAGGCCGTTCACGATCGGGCTCAACTGCGCGCTGGGCGCCAACGCCATGCGGCCGCACATCGCCGAGCTCAGCGACGTGGCCGATACCTTCATCATGGCCTACCCCAATGCGGGCCTCCCCAACGAGTTCGGCGGCTATGACGAGAGCCCGGAGTTCATGGCGCGGCAGCTCGAGGTGTTCGCGCGCGAGGGGCTGGTCAACATCATCGGCGGCTGCTGCGGCACAACGCCGGCGCACATCGCGGCGTTCGCCGAGGTGGCCGCCAAGCACAAGCCGCGGACGATTCCGACGGTGCCGACGCAGCTTCGGCTGTCGGGTCTCGAGCCGTTCACGCTGACGCCTGAAATCCCGTTCGTGAACGTGGGCGAGCGCACCAACGTCACCGGCTCGGCACGCTTCCGCAAGCTGATCACCGCCGGCGACTACCCGGCGGCGCTCGAAGTGGCGCGCGACCAGGTCTCGAACGGCGCGCAGATCATCGACGTCAACATGGACGAGGGCTTGATCGACAGCGAGAAGGTGATGGTCGAGTTCCTCAACCTGCTAGCGGCGGAACCGGACATCGCCCGCGTGCCGCTGATGATCGACAGCAGCAAATTCTCGGTGATCGAAGCCGGCCTCAAATGCGTGCAGGGCAAGCCGCTGGTCAACTCGATCTCGATGAAGGAAGGCGTCGACAAGTTCCTCGAGAGCGCCCGGACGGTGCGTGCCTACGGCGCCGCGGTGGTGGTCATGGCGTTCGACGAACAGGGACAGGCCGACACCGAGGAGCGTAAGGTCGAGATCTGCACCAAGGCCTACAAGCTCCTGACCGAAGAGGTCGGGTTCCCGCCCGAGGACATCGTCTTCGACCCCAACATCTTTGCCATCGCGACCGGCATCGAGGAGCACGTCAACTACGGCGTCGACTTCATCAATGCGACGCGGCGGATCAAGCAGACGCTGCCGCACGTCCATATCTCGGGCGGCGTCAGCAACCTCAGCTTCTCGTTCCGCGGCAACGAGCCGGTGCGCGAAGCCATGCATGCGGTGTTCCTCTACCACGCCATCCAGGCGGGGATGGACATGGGCATCGTCAATGCCGGCCAGCTCGCGGTCTATGAATCGATCGAGCCGGGCCTGCGCGAGGCCTGCGAAGACGTGATCCTCAACCGCCGGCCCGATGCCGCAGAGCGGCTGCTCGAGCTGGCGGAGCGCTTCAAGGGCGGTGCCGGACAGGAGGCCAAGGGCAAGGACCTCACCTGGCGCACCAAGCCGGTGGCCGAGCGGATTTCGCATGCCCTGGTCAACGGCATCACCGAGTTCATCGAGGCGGACACCGAGGAAGCCCGGCTCGCTGCCGAGCGGCCGCTGCACGTCATCGAGGGGCCGCTGATGGCCGGCATGAGCGTCGTCGGCGACCTGTTCGGGTCGGGCAAGATGTTCTTGCCGCAGGTGGTCAAGTCGGCGCGTGTCATGAAGCAGGCGGTGGCCCATCTGCTGCCCTACATGGAAGCGGAAAAGGATTCCAACGGCGACGCCCGCGGCTACAAATCGGCGGGCAAGATCCTGATGGCGACGGTCAAGGGCGACGTCCACGACATCGGCAAGAACATCGTCGGCGTGGTCCTGAGCTGCAACAATTACGAAATCATCGACTTGGGCGTCATGGTGCCGAGCCAGAAGATCCTCGAGACAGCGCGCAAGGAAAATGTCGACATCATCGGGCTCAGCGGGCTGATCACCCCCTCGCTCGACGAAATGGCGCACGTGGCTGCCGAGATGGAGCGCGAGGGCTTCGACATTCCGCTGCTGATCGGCGGGGCGACGACGAGCCGCGTCCATACGGCGGTCAAAATCCACCCGCAGTACAACAGCGGCCCGACCGTCCACGTCAACGACGCGAGCCGGGCCGTGGGCGTGGTCTCCGCCCTGCTCTCGCCCGAGCAGCGGCCGGCCTATGTTGCCGACATCAAGGTCGAATATGCCCGGGTCGCCGCACGGCATGCGCAGGCGGAATCCGAAAAGCAGCGCCTGCCGCTCGACAAAGCGCGCGCCAACGGCCTCAAGACCGACTGGACCGCGTTCACGCCACCCAAGCCCAGCTTCCTCGGCACGAAAGTGTTCGAGAACTACGATTTGACGGAGCTGTCGCGCTACATCGACTGGACGCCGTTCTTCCAGGCCTGGGAGATGAAGGGGCGCTATCCGGCCTTGCTCGAGGACGAAAAGCAGGGGCCGGCGGCGCGCCAGCTCTGGGACGATGCCCAGAAGATGCTGCGCGAGGTGCTGCAGAAGAACTGGTTCCGGCCCAAGGCGGTGATCGGCTTCTGGCCTGCCAACCGGGTCGAGGACGACATCGTGCTCTATACCGACGACAGCCGGACCGACACGCTGGCGACGTTCTTCACGCTGCGCCAGCAGCTCAGCAAGCTCAAGGAAAAGCCGAATCTGGCACTTGCCGATTTCGTGGCGCCAGTCGGCATTCCCGACTACATCGGCGGCTTCGTGGTCACCGCCGGCCTCGAGGAGCAGGCCATCGCCGAACGCTTCGAGCGCAGCAATGACGACTATTCCTCGATCGTGGTGAAGGCGATCGCCGACCGTTTCGCGGAGGCGTTCGCCGAGGCGATGCACCACCGCGTGCGCAAGGAATTCTGGGGCTATGCGCCGGACGAGCACACGACGCCGGACGACCTTATCCTCGAGAAGTATCGCGGTATCCGCCCAGCCCCGGGCTATCCGGCGCAGCCGGACCACTCGGAAAAGACCACGCTGTTCCGGCTGCTCAACGCCAAGCAGCGCATCAATGTGGAGCTGACCGAAGGCTATTCGATGTGGCCCGGCTCCTCGGTCTCCGGGCTCTATTTCAGCCACCCCGAGGCGCGCTATTTCGGCGTTGCCAAGGTCGAGCGCGACCAGGTCGAGGACTATGCCCGGCGCAAGGGCATGGCCGTCCGCGAGGTCGAACGCTGGCTCGGGTCGGTGCTGAACTACACGCCGGTGAGCGAAAAGACCTCGTGATGGTTTCATTGTCCGAGCAGTTGCGGTCCCCCGGTCCAGGTGCCAGCCGAAACTCCCCTCACCCCGGCTTGCCAAGCGCTCGCGTCGCGAGGGCAAGCGCGCCGCCCGCCCCACACGGGGGAGGGAAAACGGCGACCGTCGCCATGATCGAAGCATGAGCACGCCGTTCGACAAGGCATCGTCCTCTATCCCGGTGACGGTGGTCACGACACCGGGGGCGGCGGCGTTTGCCCATCCAGGCGACAAGGTGGTGCGGCTGGAGCCGGCGTTGCACGAGCATCTTGCCGGCGATGAGTGCGTGGCCTGCGCGGCGCGCGGCGACATCCGGGCCATGCTGTTCGACCTGCTGCAGACATCGCGCACCGAGCAGCGGCCGCTGACGGCGGTCGTGGTCGATGCGTCGGCGCTCAAGGACCCGCAGCCGGTCATCGCCCGGCTCGAGACCGGCGTGGTGCCGGCCTTCGGACTGCGGGACCACACGGTGCTGCGCAGCTTCCACCTGTCGAGGGTGATTTGACCGCGGAGCGCGCGGCGCCGCCGTCGCGCATCTTCCTCATCGTCACGCTGCTGGTCGTCCTCGTCTTCACGGTGCTGCGGCTGATGACGGCGGCGAACCTCGATCTCAGGTCGGACGAGGCCTATTACTGGACCTGGTCGCACCAGGCGCCGCTGAGCTTTCTCGACCAGCCGCCGATGGTGGCGTGGTTCGAGCGGTTCGGGCAGCTTTTCTTCGGCGACACGGCGCTCGGGGCCCGCTTCGCGCAAATCCTTGCGCTGCCACTCATCGAGCTGATCCTCGCCGATATCGCGCGCCGCCGCACGCGACGCTGGAACGCCGCTCTGTTCGTGGTGCTTGCGATGGAGTGCGCGCTCAATTACGGCTTCTTCGCCATCGTGATCGAGCCGAGCGCGGCGCTGCTGCTGTTCACGAGCCTGATCCTTTGGGCGTTGTGCCGGCTCGACGAGAGCGGCGACGCGCGCTGGTGGCTGCTGGTGGGCGCGGCCGGCGGGCTGGCGCTCCTGAGCAAATATATCGTGCTGCTGATCGCCCCGGCGCTGCTGCTCTACCTGCTGCTGCGGCCGGGGCAGCGGCGATGGCTTCGGACGCCCTGGCCCTATGCGGCGATTGGTCTCGCATTGCTGCTGTTCTCGCCGGTGCTGGCCTGGAACGCGCAGCATGGCTGGGCATCGTTCGCGTTCCAGAGCGTGCGGCTGGGCAGTGGCGAGCCGCCGAGCCTGGGCGGTGCGATGCGCTTCGTGATGTACGAGTCACTGTTCGCCGGACCTGTGTTGCTGGTGGCGGCGGTGGTGGCAGCGAGCGCGACGGCGGTCGGCTATGTGCGAGGACGGAAGCCGGCCTACGAGCTCATGCTGGCCGCGGCGTTCCTGGTGCCGATCCTGTTTCTGTTCTGGCGGTCGTTCACGCTGCTGATCAACCAGTCGTGGGCCTGGTTCGTGTGGCCGATCGGCCTCCTGACGCTGGCCATTGCCCTGCCCTGGGACCGCGCGCGACTGAGGATCGCGGGGCTGCTGGTTCTGATCGGCGCGCCGGGCCTGCTGGTCAACGGAGCGCTGTTCTATCACGTGCTGTGGGACACTTCGGTGTGGGGCGGCGCGGGCGACCCCATCGGGCAGGACGCGGGCTTCGGCGAGATGGCGCAGGCGGTACTGAGCGAAGCGAAGGCGACCGGCGCGGGCTGGATCGCGACCAGCGACTACCGGACCTATGCCAATCTGCAATGGCACATCGGCAAGGACATTCCGGTGCTGCAGGTCAATGAGCGGGCGCGCTTCCTCGATTTCGCGCCGCGCGATCCGGCCCGATTTACCGGCCGGGCCCTCTACGTGCACCAGGGGGCGGCGACGCCGGTGCTGGCGGAGGCGACGCTGACGGGACTGCCGAACCTGCCGGTGAGCTGGCGGGGCGTTACGATGCAGACGATGCAGGTCGATTTGCTCGACGGCTTTACGCCGGAGCTCAGCCCGCCGCCGGGCAGCGCGGCCTATGTGTGGAAGTACTGAGCGGTCGGATCGCTGACGCTTTCGACGCGGTTGCGGCCGTTCTGCTTGGCCCGGTAGAGGCAGCGGTCGGCGCGGTCGATCAGCGCCTTGGCGGTGTCGCCGGGACGGTACTGCGCGACACCCACCGAGGCGGTGATGCCGCCCAGAGTATCCTGGCCGAGGGCCATCTGCACGTCGCTCGAGGCGATGGCCGCGCGGATGTTGTCGCCGATGCTGTGGGCGGCGGAGAGATCGGCGCCGGGCAGCACGGCGATGAACTCGTCGCCGCCGGAGCGGCCGACGATGTCGGCAGGCCGGACCGAGGCCAGCAGCGCCCGGGTGGCGATACGCAGCACCTCGTCGCCCACGGGGTGGCCGTAGGTGTCGTTGAGGGCCTTGAAGTGATCGATATCGACGACGGCGCAGCTCAGCGACGTGCCGTGGCTGCCCATGGTCTCGATCAGCCGGCGGAAGGCGAAATCGAGCCCGGCGCGGTTGGCGAGGCCGGTCAGCGCATCGCGCTTCGAGCTTTCGCGGGAGTCCTCGAGCTCGCTGCGGGTGGCTTCGAGCTCGAGCGCGGCGTCCTTGAGCTCCTCCTCGAGCTTGCCGTTGGTGCGGCGCAGTGTGCGGTTGGCGGCCTCGAGGCGGACGATCCAGTCGCGCAGGAGCATCGGATCGAGCTCCGCGCTGGCAAATTCGGCGCTGGCCCGGCGCAGCGACATGGCATGCCGCTCGGCGGCGACGGTGCTTTCGCCGATCAGCAGCTCCAGCGTCTTGAGGCGGCTGGTGATGCGGGCGATGGCGCGATCGATGGCCTCGTTGTTCTCGTAGGGGGCGACGAACTCGGCGTAGAGCTTGTCGCCAACCGCCTCGCCCTCCTCGAGGATGTCGCCGACGCGGTTCGACATCAGGCCGCCGACGCCGGAGACATAATCGTAGAGCAGCCGATAAAAGCTCGGGAGCGGCGGCACGCTGGCCCGCTCCAGCAAACCGAGCACCGCAGCGCCCTGGCTTGCACTCAAATCGATGGCGGCCAGTGACACGGCCAAAATGACGCCCCCGCGGCCCGTCCCTGGGCCCGTGACGACCTTATGCAGGAACTGTGTTGCGAAACCGCTTACACGGGGGCGCGAGAACTACGGAGTGAGGTCTCGCGGCGGCACGAGGCCGTTGATCAGGCTTGCCGTGGTGACGGTGTTGGCGAGGAGGCAGGCGATGGTCATGGGCCCGACGCCACCCGGGACCGGCGTGATCCAGCCGGCAACCGGCAGCGCGGCGGCATAGTCGACGTCGCCGACGAGGCGGGTCTTGCCCTCACCGCGTTCCGGGGCCGGGATGCGGTTGACGCCGACGTCGATGACGGCGGCGCCCGGCTTGATCCAGTCGCCCTTGATCAGCAGCGGCCGGCCGACAGCCGCCACCACAATATCGGCCTGCCGGACGATGCCGGGCAGGTCGGCGGTGCGCGAATGGGCGATGGTGACAGTGCAGTTCTCGCGCAACAGGAGCTGCGCCATCGGCTTGCCCACGAGGTTGGAGCGGCCGACGATCACCGCGTGCCTGCCGCCCAGATTGCCGACGAAATCGCGCAGCAGCATCAGGCAGCCCAGCGGGGTGCAGGCCACCGGCCCCGGCAGGCCGATCTGCACCTTGCCCACGCTCGCCGGGGTGAAGCAGTCAACGTCCTTGTCGGGCGAGATGGTGAGGATCACCTTCACCGGATCGATGTGTTTGGGCAGCGGGAGCTGCACGAGGATGCCGTGGATGTGCGGATCGACGTTGAGCCGCTCGATCAGTGCCAGGACCTCGGCCTCCGGTGTCTCCTCCGGCAGCTCGTATTTTTCCGAGTGCATGCCGACTTCGACGGTCTGCCTGGCCTTTTGCGAGACGTAGATCTCGCTCGCCGGGTCATGCCCGACGATCACCACCGCAAGGCCCGGGATGACGCCGCTTTCGGCCTTGAGCCGGGCGACGTGCGCGGCAATGCGCTCGCGCAGGCCCGCCGCGTAGGTCTTGCCGTCGATGATCTGAGCCGTCATGCCGCCACCCGCCTTTGCCCTTTCGTGCTTCCGGATGGAAAACCGCGTCACACTTTTCCTGGAAGCGCTTGTGGCGGCGCTATTTCACAGTGCCGGCCTGATCTCAACCCCTGCCAGGAACAGGGCAGACTTGACGGCCCTGGCAATCGCCACCGCATCGGGGGTGTCGCCGTGGATGCACAGCGAGCGGGCGGTGGTCCTGATCACACCGCCATCGACGGCGACGATTTCGCCATGCCGGGCGAGGCGTACGGCGCGCTCGGCGATGGCCAGCTTGTCGTGCAGCACGCTGCCGGGAAGCTGGCGCGGCACGAGCAGGCCGTTGGGCTGATAGGCGCGGTCCGCGTAGGCCTCGCGGATGGTGTGGAAGCCCAGGCCTTCGGCCATCTCCGATTGGGCGGAATTGTCGATAGCGAGGATGGCGATGCCGCCTTTCACGAGGCCTTCGCAGGCGGCAAAGCAGATCGCGGCAATCGCCGGCTCCTCGGCCGCCATATTCGCAAGGGCGCCGTGGAGTTTTGCATAGCGCACCGGCCAGCCTTCCTCTTCGCCGAGCTCGACCAAGGTGCGGACCTGGTCGCGGATCGACGTGTCGAGCTCCTCCGGCGGCAGGACCATGCGGGTACGGCCGAAATTGTCGCGATCCGGAAAGCTCGGATGAGCCCCGACGACGACGCCTCTCGCCTTGGCCGCGCGCAGAGCGGCGCGCATGCTGGCCTCGTCGCCGGCGTGGCCGCCGCAGGCGATATTGGCCGAGGAGACGATGCCGAGCATCGCCTCGTCGTCGCCAACGCCCTCCCCGAGATCGGCATTGAGGTCGAGGCTTTGGCTCATCGCGCGTGCTCCAGGCTCACCGGTTGAAAGCGGACCTCGGTTCCCGGCCGCATCTGGGCGAAGCGGTCGAGGTCGGCGCTGACGATCGTGGCGATACGCGGGTAGCCGCCGGTCGGCTGGTGGTCGCGCATCAGGACAGTCGGCGTGCCGTCCCCGAGGATCTGGATATCGCCGGGCACGATAGCGTCGGAGACCAGCATCAGGCGTGGCCGGGTCCGAAAAATGCCGGCGGTATCCGTCAGGCGGACGCCCATCCGATCGAGGTTCTGCGAAACCACGAAGGCCGTGCGGACGAATGCCGCCCGTACCGCGGTCTCGAAGAGGTCGGCATGAAGCCCCCACAAAACGCGCACCGGGCCGTCGCCGGGCGCGGGTGCGGCGACGGGCGAAGCCGCCGTGGCCGCAGCGTGGTCGACAAAGGACAGGCGATCACCGATGTGCAGCGCCCTGCCCTTCCAGCCACCGAGGCCAACGGCCAGATTGGTCGACCGGCTGCCCAGAACCGGGGCGATGTCGCACTCGAGATTGAACCGGAGATAACCATAATTGCCGGACGGCCCGGGGGTAATCTCGACCACGTCACTCTCGTTGAGACCGATGCGGGCCGGCCACTCCCGGGGGTTGCCGTTGACGCTGACGCGAAACTGGCCGCCGGCACAACCGATACGCAATGGCCCCTCTGCGGTGAACGCCAGGCCGGCCGAGGTGAACTCGATCCCGGTCGGCGCGGCGGTGCCGAGCAAAGCTCCGGCCGCGTGGAACGCCCGCCGATCCATGGGGCCGGAGGCGCTGACGCCATGCGCCAGCATGCCGAAGCGGCCGGTGTCCTGCAGCGTGGCGAGCGGTCCGGCACGGGTGATCGTGATGGCGCTCATACCGCCTCCATGAAGCGCACGGTGTCCCCAGCCCGCAGCCGGGTCGGCGGTTGCGCTGCCGGATCGAAATTCTGGAATGCGGTTTGGCCGATGACGTGCCAGCCGGTGCGGACGGGCGTGGCGGCGATTGCCGTTTGTCCGGCGGCGAACAGAACCGTGCCGGCCGGTACCATGGGTCGTACGGCTTCGCGGCGCGGTACGATCAGCGCCGGTGGATGGAAGCCGCAATAGACGAAGCCCGGGGCAAAGCCGGTCGCCAGCACGCGCAGCGGCCGGCTGTTGTGATGGCCAATGAAATCCTGCCGCGCGAGGCCGGTGCGCTCGGCGACCTCGTCGAGATCGGGCCCATCGAAACGGATGGCAATGTCATGCTCGGCGCCAGGAGGGTCCGGACTCTCAACCCCGATCCGCAGCATCAGCTCGCCGCGCAAACGTTCGAAGTCCGCGGTCTCGGAGAGGCGCAGCAGCACGGAGACCAGGCCCGGCGCGATCTCCTCGACGCCATCGGGGCAATCGGTCTCGAGCTGCCGCGCAAGGCCGATCGCCGCGCGGTTGGCCGTATCGGACAGCCCGGTCGAGAAGCGGACCAGCATGGCGCGGTCGCCAAGCGGCAGCAGCGTCGGGATCAGCGGATCGTTGCGCTCAGTTTGCGGTGACAAACTCGTAACTGCCGGCCCATGCGCCATAGTCCGCGGACGTTACCCCATTTCGGGTCGCTGCGCGGTAGGAGTCCTGACCTGGCAGCACCTCGACGGCAACGACCCCTTCCTGGCCGTCGCGGAGCACGCCGGCATGGACGGCCGCCGTCGCGATCCGGGTGTCGTCGGTGTAGACGCCGTCGCCGAACACCGAGCCATTGGCATTGCCGATGACGCGAAACTTGAACACCTGGCCGTTGTCGCCGCGGTAGTCCGTCATGGTGCCCGGGTCGGGCAGGATCTGGTCACCGGGCCCATTGTCCGCCGGCGTCTGCTGCGCCCCGGCGAAACTGAAACTGCCCTGCCAGGCGCCGAAGTCCCTGGAGTCGATGTTGTGCCGCCGGGCGCCCACATAGTGCTGCTGGCCGGGCATGACGGTGACGGCGACCACCCCTTCCTGCTCCGGCGCGAGCAATCCGGCGTGTACCGCCGCGGTCGAGAGCTTGGAATCGTCGGTGTAGGTGCCGTCGCCATAGACGGAGCCATCGGTGCTGCCGACGACGTCGAAACGCAGCGTCTGTCCGACCTGGTCGCGAAAGGCTTCGAGATTTCCGGGATCGGGCAGGACGCTGCCCGGCCGGGCCGGTTCGGGCTTGTCGAGGAACTCGTAGCTGCCGACCCACTGGCCGTAGCTTTCGGAGACGATGCCGTGCCGGGCGCTGCCGCGATAGCTGGTCTTGCCGGCCACGATCTCGATGCGGAGGTTCTTGACCTCGCCGGGCGACACCACGCCGGCGTGCACGGCGGCCGTGCCGACATCGGAATCGTCGGTGTAGACATCGGTGCCGTAGATGCGGCCCTCAGTCGAGCCCGTTACCCGGAATACGCCGACGGCGCCGTCCTGCCCGCGGAAATCGACGAGGTTGCCGCTATCGGGAAGGCTGTGCACCTCATCGGCAAGGGCAATGCCCGCAAGGGCGGTGAAGACAATGCCGGCAAAGACGGCGATTGCGGCGCGGAGCCCGCGCCGGCCAAAGCGACTGCGCATGCCGAGCGCGGCGTGCTCCAGACCCATCGACATGAAATTCCCCCAGACAACGGTCGGCTCGGAGTCTTAGCGCGACGGGCGCAGCGGGCGATATGAAATTTGCCGGCCGAACGGCGGGCGGCAATCCGGCGGCCCACGCGCACCGAACTGGACTTGGCGCAGCCTCGAAGCTAGAGGACAGCCGACGGGCAGGTGGCAGAGCGGTCGATTGCTCCGGTCTTGAAAACCGGCGAACGTGCAAGCGTTCCGGGGGTTCGAATCCCTCCCTGCCCGCCATTGTCACGGGATCAGCAGCAGCGAGCCGGTGGTCTTGCGGGCTTCGAGTTCGCGATGCGCGGTCGCGGCTTCGGCAAGTGGCCAACGCCGGCCGATTTCGACCTTGAATTTGCCGGTGCGGACGGCGTCGAAGACGGCGTTCATGCTGTCGCGGAACTGCTGCGTCGTCGCATGATAGCTGCCCATGATCGGACGCGTGACGTAGAGCGAGCCCTTGCTGGCGAGGACGCCCAGATTGGGGATCGTGACGAAGCCCGAGGCGTTGCCGTAGCTCACCATCATGCCGCGCGGCCTGAGACAGTCGAGCGAGCCCTCGAAGGTGGCTCTGCCGACACCGTCATACACCGCATCGACACCCGTGCCGCCGGTGGCCTCGCGGACGGCCTTCACCCAGTCGGTGGTGCTGTAGTTGATGGCGAGAGCGGCGCCGGAGGCTTTCGCCATGGCGACCTTGTCGTCGGTGCCGGCGGTAGCGATGACGCGGACGCCGAGCGCCGTCGCCCACTGCGTGAGGATCGAGCCGACGCCGCCGGCGGCGGCATGGACCAAGATCGTCTCGCCGGCCTTCACCGGATATGTCTCGAACAGCAGATATTGGGCGGTGCCGCCCTTGAGCAGGACGGCGGCAGCGGTCTCGTCGCTGATGCCCTCGGGAAGCCGCACGGCGCGCGAGGCGGGAAGGAGGCGTTCCTCGGCATAGGCGCCCACCGGGCCGGTGTAGCCGACGTGGTCGCCGACTTTGAAATCGGAGACGCCCGGACCGACCGCCCTGACCTCGCCGGCACCTTCGCTGCCCGCAACGAAGGGCAGCGGCAGCTTGTACAGGCCGGTGCGCTGATAGACGTCGACGAAGTTGATGCCGATGGCCCCGTTACGCACGCGAATTTCGCCGGGGCCGGGCGGGTCGAGCTCGCGATCCTCGCAGGAGAGAACCTCCGGACCGCCGAGGGTGCGGACGAAAACGGGCTTGCTCAAGATTTCTTCCTCGGGGCGGATTTGGGCCGCGACTGGGCGTGGACGACCGGGGTGGACCTGCGGCGGCGCGGCTTGGCTCCAGGCTCGGTGATCGTTTCGACGGGGATGGCGCCGGTTGCCGCCGCCGCGTGTGCCGGCTTGGGCGCCGCCCCGCCGGCCGTGGCAAGCTTGCGCTGCTTGCTGACGATGTTGATGGCCTCGACCAGCACCGCAAAGGCCATGGCCGCGTAGATGTAGCCCTTGTCGATATGGAAGCCGACGCCGTCGGCGACCAGCGACACGCCGATCAGCAGCAGGAAGGCGAGCGCCAGCATCTTGGTGGTCGGGTGCCTGGCGACGAAGCTGGAGATGGGACCGGAGGCGACGAACATCAGCGCCACGGCGACGATCACGGCGGCGATCATCACCTCGACGTGCTGCGCCATGCCGATGGCGGTAACGATCGAGTCGATCGAGAACACCAGGTCGAGCAGGATGATCTGGACGACGATGCCCGAGAGCATGGCGCGTGCCTGCTTTTCGAGCGTCGGCTCGTGCGGCTCCTCGATCTCGGCGTGCATCTCGTGCACGGCCTTGTAGATGAGGAACAGGCCGCCGGCGGCGAGGATGATGTCGCGCCAGGAGAAGCCGTGGCCGTAGGCAGTGAAGACCGGCGTCTGCAGGGCGATGATGGCGCTCAGCAACAGCAGCAGCACGATGCGGAAGATCAGCGCGAGGCTGAGGCCGATGGTGCGGGCGCGGTCGGCCTGCTCCCTGGGGAGCTTGCTCACCAGCACCGAGATGAAGATGACGTTGTCGACGCCGAGCACCACCTCCATCAGCGTCAGGGTCGCAAAGGCAATCCAGGTGCTCGGATCGAGCAGAAGGTCGAACATCGGCGTCTCCGCGTGGGGTGCCCGGGCAATCTAGGGATCGCGGGCGCGGGTTGGAAGTATCGCAGCAGGCGCGAGATGCACATTTCCTTTGTCCGATGCACCCCAAGGATGGAAAAAACGCCTTTCCCTGCGGCTGTTTGGCGGGATTTTCGGGTGGTAGACTCGGAGGGATTTTCCAAGGAGTCCGGAATGGACAGCTTCACCCCAATTCCCGCGACGATCGGCGGGCTGCTGATCGGCCTGTCGGCGGCGATCCTGTGGCTCGGCAACGGCCGCATCGCCGGCATTTCGGGTATTTTCGGGCAGCTGCTGCCGCCGGCGCAGTCGGTCGTATGGCGGCTGGTGTTCCTCGTGGCGCTGGTTGCCGGCACGTTCCTTGCCGCCTATCTGCTGCCGCAACCCGGCACCCGGCCGGGGAGCCTGGTGGCGGCACCGGCATGGTTCGCCGGCGGTACGACGATCTGGGTCGCAATCTCGGGCGTGCTCACCGGTTTCGGCACCAAGATCGGCAACGGGTGCACATCGGGCCATGGCGTCTGCGGGCTGGCGCGGCTCAGTACCCGGTCGTTCGTTGCCGTGGGCGTGTTCTTCGTCGTCGCGATCATCACCGTGACGCTGACGGGGATCGTCTGATGGCCAAGCCGCTCTCCCTCCCCTATCTCGCGACGGCGGCGATCGCCGGTGTGATCTTCGGCGCCGGGCTCTACATCTCGGGCATGGTCAATCCGCTCAAGGTGCTGCGCTTCCTCGATTTCACCGCCATCCCCTCGGGCGGCTGGGACCCGAGCCTGGCGTTCGTGATGGTGCCGGCGGTGCTGGTGATGTTCGTCGCGGTCCGCCTCGGCAAGCGGCAGCAGAAGCCCGCGTTCGATGTGAACTTCCATCAGCCGGAGTTCAAGCGGATCGATCCACCGCTGGTTCTGGGCGCGGCACTGTTCGGGATCGGCTGGGGCATGTCCGGCATCTGCCCGGGCCCGGCGATCGCCAACATGGCCTTTTGGCCGCAGTACCTCGTGATCTACTTGCTCGCGCTGTTCGTCGGATCGTATGGAGGCTCGGTCATCATTCCGAGCGGGCGCGAAAAACGGCTGGCACTGGCGAAATAGCAGGCAGAAACGCGGTCGTCGTCGGCGGGGGCCTCACCGGGCTCGCGGCCGCGGTAGAGGTCGCCCGCGCCGGGCTTTCGACCACGCACCTCGTGCCGAAGGGACCGCCGGACCGGCGGACGTCGGCGCTGATGCTGCCCTCGGTCGAGTATCTCAAGACGGCCGGGCTGGTGCCCGACCCGGCCGCGATCGGCCAGAAGCTGACGCAGATCCGCATCATCGACGCGACGCGGCGGCTGATCCGGGCGCCGGAGACGCTGTTCGACAGCGCCGAGTTCGACCTGCCGGCGTTCGGATGGAACCTGCCGAACGTGAAGCTGGCCGAGAGTTTCGAGGCGGCGCGGGCCGGGCTGGACAACCTCACGACGGTCGAAACGACGCTCGACGATCTCGAGATCGGCGGCGACGGGATCACGCTGACGCTGGCCAATGGCGACGTGCTCAGGGCGGACCTCGTGGTCGGCGCCGACGGCAAGAAGTCGCGGGTGCGGGAATGTGCCGGATTCCGGGCGCGCGAGAACGGTTTCACGCAGGCGGCGCTCGTGTGCGACCTCGGGCTCGAGCGGCCGATCGGCGGCGCCTCGGTCGAATTCCACTACGAGAACGGGCCGTTCACGCTGGTGCCGGCCGGCGGCAACCGCGCCAATCTGGTCTGGATCGACGAGCGCGATGCGCTCAAGGCGGCGCAGGAGCGGGGCAAGGACGGGCTCGCGACGTTGTTCGCCGAGAAGTCGCAGTACCTGTTCGGCCGTGTCGAGCTGCTGACGCCGGCGCATGTGTTCCTGCTGTCGACGCTGAGCGTCGATGTCGCGGGCAAGGACGGCGTGGTGCTGGTCGGCGAGGCTGCCCACGCGTTCCCGCCGATCGGGGCGCAGGGGCTGAATTTGGGACTGCGCGATGTCGCCGATCTGTCGGCGGCGCTGGCGGCCGGCGGCTCCGCGCAGGCGGTCAGCGCGGACTATGCGCGGCGCCGTGCCGGGGATCTGGCACGGACCGGGACGGTGGTGGATGCGCTGTTCCGCTCGCTGCTCAGCGACTTCCTGCCGGTGCAGGCGACGCGCGCGGGTGGGCTGTGGGCGCTGAAGCTGCTGCCGCCGCTGCGCAAATCGGCGTTCGACGTCGGTATGGGCGTCCGCTGAAACGACAAGGGGCGCCCGAAGGCGCCCCGTGAACTCTTGCCGAGGTGACGCGCTTATTTCGCCGGGGCCGATGACGAGCTCGGCTCGGCGCTCGACGCCGAGCTGTCGCTCGAGAGCTTCTGGCGGGCCTGCTCGGCGCGGTCGGCGAGGATCTTTTCGAGCGCGGCTTCGCCCGAGGAATTCTTGGTGAACTCGTCATAGGTGAGCGCGGCATCGCCGTCATAGACACCGGTGAACCCCTGGAGGTTGATGTTGATCACCAGGTCTTCGTTCTTCCGGTTCTTGGCGGTGAGGGTCAGCTTGGTGCCCTTCTTGAGGCTGTTCACGTAAGCCTCGTTGACCACGAGCTGGGTCGCGCAGGACTGCGGATCGCACAGCATGTAGGGTACGCGGATCGGCTTGCCGCCGTCGATCTGCCAGGTCACGCCGAACGGCAGCAGCACGCCGAGCGGAACCGCGGCAACGGCGAGCAGCCGGCTGTCCTGGGTCGGATCGTCGCGCAGCAGGAACGAGCCCAGGAACTGGTTGTTCTGGGTCACGACCACCTGGCGCATGATGCAGACCTTCTGGCCGTCCTTGGCCGGGTCGCAGATCTTCAGCCAGTTCTGCGGCGCACCCTGCGCCTGGTTGCCAGCGGCAGGGGGCTGCGACGAGGTCGCGGCGGGTTGCGCGGACGATGCGGCCGGAGCCGGCGGCTGGGAGCTCGAGGCGTCCTGCGCGAAGGCCGGCCCCAAGGGCAGCGTCAGCGCGGCAAGGGTCATGCCTGCAGCAAGAAGCGATTTGACAGTCATCGATATTCCTTGGGGTTCCCGAGCGATCCGGCGGTTCTTGGGGCCGCCTTGCAGTTGGTGCCCTTCAATGGACGAATTCGGGCAATAACATGGCCAGACAGGCTTTCCAAATGTTTCTCCGGCGGCTGTTGCCCGCCTGCATTAGGACGGTTCGCTGTTGTTGAGTGTCGCGATACTGGCCGAGATTCACGTCATGATTTTGACCCCGCGCGGGCAAATTCGGGCGTCTATGCAGCAACTGC
>DATMTK010000088.1:0-10751 GCA_035564755.1 Devosia sp.
CCAGCCCCAGCCCCAGCCCCAGCCCCTCACCCGTCATCGCACGCCCGAAGATGTCTGATACCAGCCCAGGCTTGATCGTGACGCCCGTGCCGTGACACAAGGCGCCGACCAGTTCGGAGGAGCCACCGTGTCCAAGCGCAAGATCGCCATCATCGGCGTGGGCAAGATCGCCATCGACCAGCATTTGCCGGTGATCGACCAGTCCGAGGACTTCAAGGTCGCCGCCACCGTCTCGACCCGCATGATCGCGCACAACGGCCTGCCGGTCTTCAAGACCGCCGCCGAGTTCTACAAGGCCATGCCGGAGGTCGATTTGGTCTCGATCTGTACGCCCCCGGGTGTCAGACATGCCTTCGTTCGCGAGGCGATCGACGCCGGCAAGGACATCCTGATGGAGAAACCGCCGACCCCGACCATCTCGGAGCTCGACGATCTCGTCGCCCACGCCAACAAGAAGAAGCGCATCCTCTTCCAGACCTGGCACTCGCGCTACAACGAAGCCGTTGATGCGGCAAAGAAAATCATCAAGCGCGACGGCGTCAAATCAGTCCGCATCGACTGGCGCGAGAGCGTGCGCAAATGGCATCCGGGCCAGGAATGGGTGTGGGAGCCCGGCGGCTTCGGCGTGTTCGATCCGGGCATCAACGCGCTCTCGATCTTCACCAAGATCCTGCCGTTCCCGGTGTTCGTCGAGCGCGCGAAACTGAACTTTCCCGCCAACCGCCAGACCCCGGTCGACGCCGAAATCACCTTCAAATCGGACGAACCGAACCAGCCCGAACTCAGCGCCGGCTTCAATTGGCTCGAGGAAAGCGGCGAGGTCTGGACCATCCGCGTGCTGACCGGCCGCGGCGACACGCTGCTGCTCGAAAATGGCGGCCGCAAGCTCTCGGTCAACGGCGCCCCGGTGATCGAGAACCCGGACAACGAGTACGAGCAGATCTACGCCCACTTCGCGAAACTGCTGAAGAAGGGCAAATCGGACGTCAGCGACGCCCCGCTGCGCCTCGTCTCCGACGCCTTCCTGCTCGGCGCGCGCCACAACGTCGACGACTTCAACTGGTGATCGGCTGAGGCCTACACCCCCACATACCGCGACAAAATCTCCGGCGACGCCTTGAGGTCCGCGCTGGTGCCGTCGAACACCACGTGGCCGTTGTTGAGGATGTAGGCGCGGCTCGAGATCGACAGCGCCGCGGCGACGTTCTGCTCGACGAGGATGATCGTCTGGCCTTCGGCCGCCAGCCGTTCGCACACCGCGAGCAGGTCGCGCACGATGATCGGCGCGAGGCCCTCGAACGGCTCGTCGAGCAGCAGCACCTTGGGCGAACGCACCAGCGCCCGGGCGATCGCCAGCATCTGCTGCTCGCCGCCGCTGAGGTCGGTGCCGCGGCTCGTCCGCCGCTCCTTCAAGCGCGGGAACATCGCGTAGATGCGCTCGAGCGGCCACGCCGGCTTCGCCGTGAGGCCGGCCAGAATGATGTTCTCCTCGACATTGAGGCTGCCGAAGATGCGCCGCTCCTCCGGCACGAGCTGCATGCCGGCATTGGCGACGGTGTGCCGCCGTACGCCGCGCAATTCACGACCGCCCAGCTTGATGCTGCCCGCTTTCGTATCGACGCTGCCCATCAGCGATTTGAGCGTCGTCGACTTGCCGGCGCCGTTGCGGCCCAGCAGCGCCACCACTTCCTTTTCCTCGAGCCGCATCGAGACATCGAACACGATGTGCGAGTCGCCGTAGTAGGAGTTGATCTTGTCGACCTCGAGCAGGCTCATGCGTGCACGCCTCCCAGATAGGCGTCCTGCACGGCCGCGCTATTTTGCACCTCGGCCGGCGTGCCCTCGGTGAGGATCCGGCCCTGCGCCAGCACCGTCACCCGGTCGGCCATCCCGAACAAAGCGTCCATGTCGTGCTCGACCACCACCAGCGTCCGGCCGATGGCAAGGCGTTTGAGCAGCTTCACCGTGTCGACGCGCTCGGTCGGGCTCATGCCGGCGAGTGGCTCGTCGAGCAGCAGGATTTTCGGGTTGGTCCCGAGCGCCAGACCGATCTCGAGCCGTCGCTTCTCGCCATAGGCGAGCGCGCTGACCGGCACGTCGGCGCGCGCCGTGAGGTTGAGCATGCGCAGCGTCTCGTCGACATCGGCGTTGAGCTCGCGCATGTGGTCGGTGTTGCGCAGCATGTCGGGGCGATAGGGCCCGCGCGTTCGCGACAGAGCCGAGATCATCAGATTGCGCCGCACCGTGAGCTTCGAGAACAACTGGTTGATCTGGTAGCTCTTGGCGATGCCCTTCTGGCAGACCGCCGTAACGCCGAGGCCGGTCGTATCCTCGCCGAACATCGTCACCGTGCCGGTGCTGGGGCGGACTTCGCCGGTCAGCATCTTGAAGAACGTGCTCTTGCCGGCGCCGTTCGGCCCGATCAGCCCGCGGATTTCGCCCTCATGCACGACGAAGTCGATCGCCTCGTTCGCGACGATCCCGCCATAGTGTTTGCTCAGCCCCCGCGTCTCGATCGCGATCTTGTCGGAATTCGGCGGCGGCCGGTGGGCAGCCGCTTCATCGGCGGCGGTGTCGGCCGCGGCCGCCGGCGCTGCCCCCGCCGCCGGCAGCATCCGGGCCGGGCGGACCAGGTGCCACAGATCGGCAATCCCGCCCACGATGCCGCGTCTCAGGAAGATGATCAGCAGCACAAAGATGATGCCGAGCACCAGTTTCCACGCCGCGCCCAGCGGCGTCGCGGCCTGCAGATAATCCTGCAGGAACAGCCAGACCGCTGCCCCCAGCAGTGGCCCGAACAGTGTTCCGGTACCGCCGATGGCCGTCTGCATCACCAACTGGCCCGAGGTCGAGAAGGTGAACGCATCGGGCGGCATGAAGGTCTGCAGCACGCCGAGCAGGCCGCCGGCAAACCCGGCATAGGCCGCCGCGATGATGAACGCCGTCAGCTTGTAGCCGTGGATGTTGTGACCCACCGCCGCGGCGCGTTCCGGGTTGTCGCGGATGGCCCTGAGAATGGCGCCGACCGGCGAGCGCACGATCCTGAGTGCAATCACGATGCCGATGAAATAGCAGACCGCGAAGAACTGATAGAGCGCCCAGCCGCCGTTGAAATTGAGGTCGATCGGCCCGAGCACGATATGCGGCGTCGGCACGCCCGGCAGGCCGTTCTCCCCGCCGGTCCAGGCCGCCAGCGGATTGAACTCGACGAAGTAGAACACCTCGGCGATCGCCACCGTGATCATGGCGAAATAGATGCCGGTGCGCCTGAGCGCGATCAGCCCGATGAAATAGCCGACGATCGCCGCGGCGACCATGCCGATCAGCAGCGCCCCGATGACGCTCGAAAAGCCCATGCGGGTGAGCAGATACGCCGCGACCATGCCGCCGGTCCCGAAGAACGCCGACTGGCCGAACGACAATAGGCCCGTGAAGCCGAACAGCAGGTCGAAGCCGAGGCCGAACAGGCCCCACACCAGGATACGGTTGACCGTGTCGGGCGACGCGCCGAGCGGCCCCAGGATGAACGGCGCGACGATCAGGCCGATGGCCGTGAGGAGTTCGACAAGGAGCGGGCGGAGTCTGAGCATGAGCGATTGTCGCCTATTCGCGGCCGGCAGTGCCGAGCAGGCCGTAGGGCCTGAGCATCAGCACGAGGGTCATGGCCACGAACAGCATGACATACGCATAGCCAGGATTGAACATTGAGGTGATGCTGATGATTTCGCCGGCCACCAGCCCCCCGATGACCGCGCCGGGGAACGAGCCCACCCCGCCGATCACCACCACCACGAAGGTTTGCACCAGGATCGGCTCGCCCACATCGGGCGCGATCGAGACCACCGGAGCGTTGACGATGCCGGCAAACCCCGCGGCGGCGGCGCCGATGCCGAAGACCAGCATGAAGATACGCTGCACGTTGATGCCGAGCAGGTCGACCATCGTCGAATCCTCGATGCCCGCGCGCACGATCATGCCGATGCGTGTCCGGTACAAGACCAGGTAGAGCACCAGCAGGGCCACGACCACGATGCCGAACAGCGCCAGCCGGTAGGTCGGATAGATCATGAAGCCCAGATTGGTGATGCCGACGAGGCCGGGCGGCGGTGGAACGCTCTCCGACTGGCTGCCGAACAAGAAGCGGATCGCCTCGACGAAGACGATCCCGAGGCCGAAGGTCACGAGGATCTGGTCCTCGGCCGGCCGGTTGTAGAAGTACCGGATGATCCCGCGCTCCATCACCACGCCCACGATCATCACGAAGAGCGTGCCGACGATCGCCGCGACGACGAACGAGCCGGTATAGGTGTAGGCGACCCACCCGGCGTAACCGCCGAGCATGAACATCGCGCCGTGCGCAAGGTTGAGCACCCCGAGCGTGCCGTAGATGATCGTGAGGCCTGACGAGATGAGCGCCAGCAGCGCCCCCTGCACCAGCCCGTTGAACAGCTGCGACAGAAAATTAGCCCAGTTGACCACGCCCCACCTCGCGCACGACGAGCCGCATTGCTGCGGCGATCAGGTATAAGAGCCCAACTTGCACCCGAATGCATCAGGCGCCTGCATCAGCCCTTCGCCGGGCACCACTTCGAGCACCTCCCAGTAGTCCTCGGCGTTCTTCATGTCGCTCTTCTTCTTGCCTTTGACGATGACCACCGGGCGGATGCACTGGTGATCCTCCGGCCGATAGTGCACGTCGCCGAGCAGCGACGGAATGGTCTCGCCCTTCTCGTAGGTCTTGATCACGTCCGGCGGGTAGAAGGTCCCCGCTTCGGTGACCATCCGCGCCCAGTGCGCGAAGCTGACATAGGCGTTCTCGGCGCCCCACTCCGGCCGGTAGCCGTACTTCTTGAGGAACGATTCGACGAACATCTTGGCCAGCGGATACTGGTCTTCCTGCGTCCACCAGAAGTCCGTGGCGGCATAGACGCCCTCGGTGATGTCGGCCCCGACGTCCTTGGCCAGGAACGGAATCTGGTAGGGAATCACCAGGTTCATCTGCGGCAGCAGACCGAACTGCTTGGCCTGCTGCGTCGACAGCACCGCGTCGCGGCCCCAATTGACGTTGATGATGAACTCGGCGCCCGAGTTGGCGATGTTGGTCAGGTACTGGCTGAAGTCCTGCGTGCCGAGCGGGGAGACCTGGTCGGTCACCTGGGTCCAGCCGCCGTTCTGCGTCAGGTAGTCGTTCATCGACTTGGTGACGGTGTGGCCGTAGGTATAGTCCGGCGTCATGAACGCCGCCTTGCGGCCCTTGCCGAACGCCTTGACCAGCACCGGCCCGAGGGCGGCGGCCGCCGTCTGGCCGAAGAAGTTCTGGCGGAAGCCGTAGCGGACGCAGTCCTTGCCGGTGGTGTCGTTGGAACCGGAGATGCCGGCCAGGTACAGCACCTTCTGCTGGTCCGCGAAGTGGTTGAGGGCCACGGCCACGGCGCTCGAGGTCGAGCCGGTCATCAACACCACCTTGTTTTCGGCGATGAACCGCTGTTCGGCCTGCACCGCGTCATTCGGCTTGGCCGCCGAATCCGCGATCTGCAGCGCCACCTGCTTGCCCAGCAGGCCCTTGCTCAGGCTTGGCACGAACTGCTTCATCAGATCGTCGCCACCGTTGATGTGGTCGACGGCGAGTTGCCAGCCCTTGAGTTCGTCTTCGCCTTGTTCCGCGTAGGTGCCGGTGCGCGGCACCGCAACGCCGATGTTGACGGTGTCGCCGGATGAACCGGCCGGCCAGGTGCCGATTGGCGGCTGGTCTGCGGCGAAGGCCATACGCGGCAGCAATGTTGCGCCGGCCAACCCGGCCGTACCCGCCAGCACGGCGCGGCGGCTGAGACGGAAGTCACTGAAGTTGTTCATGTCGTCCTCCCAAGCTGTGGACCGGCGTCGCCGGCCACCACAGACCTATCTTGGCAGGGATCGATCCGGACCCCGGCAGACCTGCACCTTCTAACGAGGCGCTTCGCCAACCAGGATGCCGACCTTCCCCCGCCAACTCCTGGTTCGAGTAGATTCGAGCAAGCTGATAGCGATCTGATCTGAAGCTGACCTCAAGCTGACTTTCCGGGTTTGCCGAGCGCCTGCTCCAGCGCTGCCAGCAACCGGGCGATGCCGGGTGCGCCCACCGTCTCGCCGGCAACCAGTCGGTCGTCGAGCGCGATCGCGATGTCGCCGACCGCGCCATATCCGAACGTTCCGGCGGCACCGGCGAGACCGTGCACGATGCGCTTGAGCTCACTGAGATTGCCGTTGTCGCCGAGCTCGGCGATCACCTGTCGATCCGCCTCGAGGCGCTCGCGGAAGCGGCCGTCGGGGTCGAGGACCTTGAGGTCGGACGCACTTGGCTCGGGCGCCCGCGCCATCAGTTGGAGGCGGCGTCGAGTCCGACGAGGCGATAGCCGATGCCGCGCCGCGTCTCGATCATGAGGTCGGCACCTGCGCCGACAAGGGCGCGGCGCAGTTTCGAGACCTGGGCTTCGATCGAATTGGCCGTCACCTCATCGTCGAAGCCGTAGAGCGCCTCCTCGATCATCCGCTTGGGGGTCATGTGATTCTTGCGGCGCGCCAGCAGCTCGAGCAACTGGAATTGCTTGCGCGGCAGCGCGAGGCTGATGCCGTCGACGACCGCTTCGAGCGCGTCGGAATCCACCACCATGTTCGCGATGGCGATGCGGTGTCCCTTGAGCCGCGACGGTCGCCGCAGCAGTGCCGTCACGCGCGCCCGCATCTCGGGCACCGCGAACGGCTTCACCAGATAGTCGTCGGCCCCGCTGCTCAGGCCGATGACCCGGTCCTCGACGCGCCGCCGGGCGGTGAGCATCAGGATCGGCGCCTCCATTGTCCGCCGCCGCATCTCGCGCACCAGGTCGAGCCCGTCGCCGTCCGGCAGGCCGAGATCGACGATCATCAGTGCATAATCGTTGGCCCGCGCCGCCATCAGCGCGTCTTCGGCAAAGCGCACATGGTCGACCGTGTGGCCGAGCCCACGCAGCTCGCGGCCGAGCAGGGCGGCGATCGTCTCGTCATCCTCGACAATCAGGATCCGCGCCTGCGACGCGGCATCTGCATAGCCATGAGGATCGGCCAGCGCGTCCCTCTCCGCGCGGCCCCAATCCAGGGTCATCGTCACACTCCTCCCGTATGCCGACGGCCGATAGTGTGAGGCTTGTCGCTCAAATACAAGGGGGCTACGCTTTATTCGGAAAGGCGGAGCGGCACGCCGCGTTCGAGGAGCCCGCGAATTCCTGCATCCATCCTGATCGCCGACGACGACCCCAACATCCTGCGCGCCCTGAGTTTTCTGATGCAGCGCGAGGGCCATGATGTGCGCACTGCGACCGATGGGCAACAGGCGCTGGCCGCTGTCGCCGAAACGCCGCCCGACGTGCTGCTGCTCGATCTGATGATGCCGCGCGGCAACGGCTACGAGGTCTGCAAGACCCTGCGCGCCTCGCCCGACTACGACGATGTTCGCATCGTCATGCTGACCGCCCGCGGCCAGGACGACGATCAGCGCAAGGGCCTCGCGCTCGGCGCCGACGCCTATGTGACCAAGCCCTTCGCCATCGGCGACGTCATCGACTGTGTCGCCGGCGTCCTGGCGAAGCCGCGCAGCGGACGCGGCTAGCCCATGCTGCGCCGCACCGCCCGCCGCGACCGCTTCATCGGCCTGTTCGTGATCGGGGCGATCCTCTTCAATCCGCCGATCCTCAATCTCTTCGGCGGCACGGTCTTCGGCTGGCCGACGCTCTTCGTCTACCTCTTCGGCGCCTGGGCGCTGATCATCCTGGCCGTCGCGCTGTTGAGCGAGAAATCCTCGCGTCCCGGCCCGGGCGAGAAAGCGCCATGATGAGCCAGCCGCTCATCCTGGGCGTTGGCATCGCCTATCTCCTGCTGCTCTTCGCGATTGCCTGGCTGGTCGAGCGCCGCGGCGGCATCGGCAAGCTGTCGGGCTCGAGCCTCGTCTATACGCTGTCGCTCGCGGTTTACTGCAGCTCGTGGACCTTCAACGGCGGCGTCGGTCGCGCCGCGCTCAACGGCTTCGACTTCCTGCCCATCTATCTCGGCCCGACGCTGGCCTTCTGCCTGGGGCCCATCGTCATCCGCCGCATGCTGCGCATCAGCAAGGCCAACCAGATCACCTCGATCGCCGACCTGATCGGGGCCCGTTTCGGCCGCTCCGGCGGCATCGCCGCGCTGGTGACCGTGATCGCGGTGGTCGGCCTCGTGCCCTATATCGCGCTGCAGCTCCGTTCGATCGCCCAGGGCTACGCGACGCTCACCGCGACCTCGCCCGCCCCCGGCAGCCAGCCCTTGCCCTACGACAGCGCGCTCTGGGCCGCCGCGATCCTCACCGTCTTCGCCATGCTGTTCGGCAGCCGCTCGATCCATCCCGGCGAGCATCATCCCGGCATGATGGTCGCCATCGCCGCCGAGTCGATCCTCAAGCTCTTGAGCCTCACCGTGATCGGCGTCTTCGTCGTCTATGGCCTCTTCCACGGCTTCGGCGATCTCTTCGGCCGCGCCGCGGCGGTCCCCGACGTGGCGCAGGTCTTCGCGCAGCCACCCGATCGCTACGGCTTCTCGTGGATCGCCATGACCGTTCTCGCCATGCTGGCGACGCTCTGCCTGCCACGCCAGTTCCAGGTGACGGTGGTCGAGAACGTCGACGAGCGCCATCTTGACCGCGCCATCTGGCAGTTCCCACTCTATCTGCTGCTGATCAACCTCTTCGTCCTGCCGATCGCCCTTGCGGGCCGCCTGCTGCTGCCCGGCAACGACAATCCCGACAATATGGTGCTGGCGCTGCCGCTGCTCGGCCACCAGCCGGTCCTCGCGCTCGTCGCGTTCCTCGGCGGCGTCTCGGCGGCGGCCAGCATGGTGGTTGTCGAAACCACCGCGCTCTCCATCATGGTGTGCAACGACGTCGTGATGCCGGCGCTCCTGCGCATCAGGTCGCTGGGCCTCTCCGAGCGCTCCGACCTGACGCGGCTGCTGCTCTGGATCCGGCGTGGCGCGATGGCCGTGGTGATCGCCCTCGGCTACCTCTACATGCGCCACGACAGCTCCGAGGTTGCGCTGGTTTCGATCGGCCTCATGTCCTTCGTGGCCGTGGCGCAGTTCGCCCCGGCGCTGCTCGCCGGCCTGTTCTGGCGCGGCGCCACCAAGGCCGGCGCCATCGCCGGCATCTCATTGGGGTTCACCGTCTGGTGCTACACGCTCCTGATCCCCAGCTTCACCCATGAGCGCCTCGTCGCCCAGTTCATCATCGACGGCCCGCTCGGCATCGGCCTGCTGCGGCCCTACGCGCTGTTTGGCCTGACCGGGCTCGATCCGGTCACCCATTCCGCCTTCTGGTCGCTGCTGGTCAATGTCGGCGCGCTTCTCGTCGTCTCGATGCTGGAGCAGCAGCGGCCGGTCGATCGCGCCCATGCCGCGCTCTTTGTCGACGCCGACAATCCGGCCGATGCCGCGCAGATCTGGCGCCGCACCGCCCTCATCCCCGATCTCAACTCGCTCGCCTCGCGCTTCCTCGGCCGCGCGCGCACCCAGGCCGCCTTCGCCAGCTGGGCGCGCGGCCGCGGCCTCGATCCGGCGACCGCCGTTCGCGCCGACGCGGAAACGGTGCTGTTCTACGAGCGCCTGCTGGGCAGCGTCATCGGCGCCGCCTCCGCCCGCGTGCTGGTGGGCGCCATCGTCGAGGAGGAGCCGCTGGGTGTCGAGGAGGTGATGCGTATCCTCGACGAGACCTCGCGCGTCATCGAGGCCAACCAGCGCCTCGAGGACAAGTCGCGCGCCCTCGAGGCGGCGAGCGCCGAGCTCAAGCGGGCCAATGCCCGCCTCACCGAGCTCGACCGGCTGAAGGACGATTTCGTCGCCACCGTCAACCACGAGCTTAGAACGCCGCTCGCCTCGATCCGCGCCTTCTCCGAGATCCTGCGCGATCATCCGCGCCTGGGCGATGCCGAGCGCCTCGAATTCCTCGCCATCATCATCGCCGAATCCGAGCGGCTGACCCGCCTCATCGGCCAGTTGCTGCATCTGAGCAAGATCGAGGCCAGCGGCACCATCCCGGCGCAGAGCGCGCTGGTCGATCTCGCCGCCGTGGTCCGCGAGTCGAGCGCCGCGATGCGCCAGGTCTTCGCCGGCGCCGATGTCTCGCTCGATGTCGATATCGCCGACGGCGAGGCGCGGGTGATGGGCGATCACGACCGCCTGGTGCAGGTGTTGATCAACCTGCTCGGTAACGCCGTGAAATTCTCGCCGCGCCAGGGCGGCCGCGCCGAGCTCAGCTTGCGCCGGCGCGGCGACGAGGTCGAGCTCGCCGTCGCCGACAACGGCCCGGGCATTCCGCCGGCCGACCGCGCCGTGGTGTTCGACCGCTTCCGCCAGCTCGGCGATTCCATGGGCGAGCGCCCCGAAGGCGTCGGCCTCGGCCTCGCCATCAGCCAGAAGATCGTCGAGCAGCACGGCGGCCGCATCTGGGTCGAAGACGCCGAAGGCGGCGGCGCCGTGTTCAAGATCAGGCTGGCGGCCGCACGGGTGCCGGAACCGGCGTGACGGTCGGCAGTCAGCCCTCCTCTTCCGCTTGCGGTAGGTTGGTACGGCTAGAACAGCACTGTGATCGCCAAAGTTGGGCGCCCAAGAGATGAAGACGGTCTAGGACGAACATCGCACTATAGGGGGACCGGGCACGGCCATACGAAAGTACGCCCGTAATCCAGAGCTGGGCGGAGGATTCGCAATCCGTCCTCGTG
>DATMTK010000089.1:0-6974 GCA_035564755.1 Devosia sp.
ACCTGACTTGGTCGAACGCTTCCTCGGCTTCGGTGTGCCGCTGGTCAACGGCTACGGCATGAGCGAAGTTGGTACGGCCATCCACGTCCCGATCGACCGCGAGACGGTGCGGCGCACCGCCGGCGCCGTGGGCCTGCCCGCTCCGCATCTGTCGGTACGGCTGGTGCGCGACGGCGCCGATGTGGCGGACGGCGACGTCGGCGAGATCTGGCTCAGAGGCCCCTCGGTCACGCCAGGCTACTGGAACCGGCCGGCCGAGACCGCGGCCGCTTTCAGCGACGGCTGGTTCCGCACCGGCGACCTGGCGCGGCAGGATGCGGATGGATTCTACCGCATCGTCGACCGCCTCAAGGACATGTACGTCTCGGGCGGCGAGAACGTCTTTCCAGCCGAGGTCGAGGCGGTGCTCGCGATGCATCCCAGCGTGCGCGACGCGGCTGTTCTGGGTGTCCCCGATCCGCGCTGGGGTGAGACCGGAGTCGCGTTCGTCGTGGCAACTGGGGCGACACAATTCGAAGCCGGCGCCCTGCTTGCCCACTGCACGGCGCGTCTCGCCAAATACAAATGCCCGACGCGGATCGTCCGCATCGATGCGATCCCGCGCAGCGCTGCCGGCAAGATCCTCAAGCCTATGCTGCGCGCGCGCTTCAACACTGGAGAATTCACATGAGCGACGACATCGTTCTGGTCGAGGTGGCCGATCGCATCGCGACCGTCACCTTCAATCGGCCGCAGAAGCGCAACGCCATGAACCCGGCGCTCAACGTCCGCATGCTCGAGGTGCTCGATGAACTCGAAGGGCGCGACGATGTCGGCGTGCTGGTGTTGACCGGTGCCGGCGAATCCTGGTCGGCCGGCATGGACCTCAAGGAGTACTTCCGCGACAACGACGGCAAAGGGCGCGGCGCGACGCTCAAGGCGCGACGCCAGTCGGGCGGCTGGTGGCAGCGGCTGATGTATTTCGAAAAGCCCACTATCGCCATGGTCAATGGCTGGTGCTTCGGCGGTGCCTTCACGCCGCTGGTGGCTTGCGATCTCGCGATCGCCGCCGCGGAGGCGAAATTCGGTCTCAGCGAAATCAACTGGGGCATCCTGCCCGGCGGCAACGTCACCCGCGCCGTCGCCGAAGTCATGCGCCATCGCGATGCGCTCTACTACATCATGACCGGCGAAGTATTCGACGGCAGCAAGGCGGCGGAGATGGGGCTGGTCAACGAAGCGGTCCCGCTGTCCAGGCTCAAGGCGCGCGTCGACGCAATCGCCAAGGTGCTGCTCGACAAAAACCCCGTCACGATGAAGGCGGCCAAGGACACCTTCAAGCGCGTGCGCAACATGCCCTGGGATGCCTCCGACGACTACATCTACGCCAAGCTCGAACAGATGCTGCTGCTCGACAAGACGCACGGACGTGACGAGGGCCTGAAGCAGTTCCTCGACGACAAGACCTACAAGCCCGGGCTCGGCGCCTATAAGCGCGACTAGATTCTTGAATTGCCGGACTTCCGAACCGCAGAAGTGGTATCCACCTTTGCCGGAAGCGCTCTAGAGGCCGAGGTCGCGCACCGTCTCCTGCAGGCAGTGCGCGAGCAGCACACTTCCGGGTGTGTCGGGGATCCCGGCCCGCACCGTGAGGCCCACAGCACCACGAGTCTCGCCGGTATCGATCGGCAGCACCGAAATCTCGCCTGTCTCGATGTCCGGTGCCACCACGCCCTCCGAGATCACCCAGATTGCGTCGGACCGCCGGATCATCGCCCGCCCAAACGAATCCGATATCGTCTCGATCTCGACCGGCAAATCGCCGATGCCGTGGCTGATGAGGAAGCGTTCGACGAAAGGCCGGATCACCGAGCCCTGCGTCGGCATGAGCACCGTATAGTCGCGGATGCGAGCGAAATCGAAGCCGCGTGCCGCGAGCAGCGGGTGCCCGCGGCGCACCGCAAAGACCACGGGCTCCGTATAGAGGTGCGAGAAGCTGAGCCCGGTCATCAGCTCCGGCGCCGCGAGGCGTCCGACCACGAGGTCGAGCTGATCGAGCCGCAATTGCTCGAGCAGAACGACGTTTTCGCCGGAGACGATCTTCACCGGGCTACCGGTCCTGAGCGCCAGGAATTTTTCGAGGGCTGCCGGCATGATGCGCGCCGACACTGTGGGCAGCGCGCCCACGCGTAGCGGCTGGCCTGCATTGGCCCGCTCGCGCGCCACGCTGTCGATGCCGCGCTGGATGGCGGCAAGGCTGGCGCCGGCATGCTGCAGGAACACCTCGCCGAAGCGCGTAATGCGGATGCCGCGGCCGTCGCGCTCGATCAGCGTCGCGCCGATCGCCGTCTCAAGCTCGCGCAAGGTCTTGGTGACGGCCGGCTGGCTGACATGCAGCACTTCGGCCGCCCGCCCTACGCTCTTTTGCCGCGACACCTCGATAAGAGTGCGCAGATGGCGGAACTTTACCGGAATATCGGTCAATTCGATAACCTCCAAGTTATGAGTAGCGCAAAACTTCTCATTTTACCAAACCAAACCGGTGTTGGATGGTACGGTGGGAAACAAGCGGCGACAGAGCCGCACAGGGAGGATGATATGAGTCAGAACCGGACCGAGCTGAGCCGCCGGACCTTCATCGCATCGACCGCCGCCGCCGCCGGCGCCATCGCACTTGGCGCCACCGTCCCGGCCCGCGCCGCAGACGGGACGATCAAGGTCGGCTTCATCAGCCCGCGGTCCGGCCCGCTTGGCGGCTTTGGCGAGGGCGACGGCTACATCCTCGACACGGCCCGCAAGGCGATCGCCAACGGCTTCAAGGTCGGGGACAAGAGCTACACCGTCACCATCATCGACCAGGATACGCAGTCCGATCCGGCCCGCGCCGGACAGCTCGCCAAGGATTTGATCAACAACCAGGGCATCGACATGATGCTCACCACCTCGACGCCCGAAGTGGTGAACCCGGTGGCCGACGCCTGCGAGGCGGCGGGCGTCCCGTGCCTCAGCACCATCCTGCCGTGGGAATCGTTCTACTTCGGCCGCGGCGCCAAGCCGGGCCAGCCCTCGCCGTTCAAATGGACGTACTGCTTCAGCTTCGGCACGGCGGTGTTCGCGCAGACGTACCTGTCGATGTGGAGCCAGATCGAGACCAACAAGAAGATCGGCGTGATGTATCCCAACGACGCCGACGGCAACGCGGTTCGCGAAGCGCTCGGCCCCCTGCTCCAGAAGGGCGGCTACACCCTGGTCGATCCGGGTCCGTATGAGGACGGCACCACCGACTACTCGGCGCAGATCCAGATGTTCAAGGATCAGGGCATCGAGATGTTCAACACCTTCCCAATCCCGCCCGATTTCGCCGCATTCTGGCACCAAGCCGCCCAGCAGGGCCTGACCAAGCAGATCAAGATTGCGCAAATCGCCAAGACCGGCCTTTTCCCGTCCGACATCGAAGCCGTCGGCGATCTCGGCGACAAGCTCGCGACGGCCGCCTACTGGCACTGGACCTTCCCCTACAAGTCGTCCCTCACGGGCGTCAGCGGCATGGAGCTCGCAGACGGCTACGAGACCACCGCGGGCAAGCAGCGCCAGCAGCAGCTCGGCGCCTCAATGGCCCTGCTCGACGGCGGCTTCGCAGCGCTCGCTGCGTCAGGCAACCCCAACGACAAGGCCTCCGTCGCCAAGGCGCTTTCGACCCTCAACACCACGACCATGGTGGGTAAGGTCGATTTCACCTCCGGCCCGGTGCCGAACGTGTCGGTCGCGCCCATCATCGGCGCGCAGTGGGTCAAGTCGAAGGAAGGCAGCAAGTACCCGTTCGATCTGGTGATCGTCGACAACGCGCCCGATCCGAATGTTCCAGTCGCAGCGAAGCTGCTGCCCTATAACAGCTGACGCTCGTACCAGAGAGTCAGGGTCCTGCCATGCCGGCCGATACGCCGATCCTCGTTGCCGAAGGGCTGCACAAGCGCTTCGGGGCGCTTGTGGTGCTCGACGGTGTCGGACTGAGCATCGGCCAGGGCGAAGCGCTCGGCATCGTCGGCCCCAACGGAGCCGGCAAGACCACGCTGCTCTCGGTGCTGTCGGGCGCGCAGGCGCCCAACGCCGGCAGCATTCGCTTCAGGGGTGACGATGTCACCACACTCGCCGCTCCTGCCCGGAGCCGCCGCGGCCTCGCCCGCACGCACCAGATCCCGAGGCCGTTCTCCGGCATGACCGTATTCGAAAACGTCTATGTTGCAGCGAGCCAGGCCGGCGGCGCCACGGGCGCTGAGGCCTATGACATCGCCACCGACGCGCTGACGCTGTGCGGCATGCTCAAAGTCGCCAACCGCCCGGCCGAAACGCTCGGGCTGCTCGACCGCAAGCGGCTGGAACTGGCGCGAGCCCTCGCCACGCGTCCGACTATCCTGCTTCTCGACGAAATCGGCGGCGGCCTCACCAGCGCCGAGGCGGACGAGCTGGTGGGCGCGATCCGCGAGCTCCGTGGACGTGGAATTTCCATCGTCTGGATCGAACATATCGTGCACGTTCTGCTGCAAGTCGCGGAACGGCTGATCTGCATGGATGCCGGCAGGATTATCGCCGACGGCGAGCCCCGCGCCGTGCTGGCTGACTCCGGCGTGGTCGCCGCCTATCTCGGAGGGGCCCCAGCGTGAGCGCCCTCGCCGTCAATTCGCTCAACCTGCATCACGGCCTGCTGCACGCTGTGCGGGACCTGTCGCTCAATGTCGCCGAGGGCGAGATCGTTGCCTTGGTCGGCGCCAACGGCGCCGGCAAGACGACGCTGCTGCGCGCCATCGCCGGTGCGCACCGGCCCACCTCCGGGACCATCACCTACGGTGGCGCCGACATCACCCACCGGGCGGCGCACCGCCGCGTCAACATGGGCATCGCCCTCGTGCCCGAGGGGCGGCGGCTCTTTACCCAGATGACGGTCGAGGAAAACCTGCTGCTCGGGCGCATGTCGGGCCGGCCCGGGACCTGGACCGTCGACAAGGTGCTCGAGACCTTTCCGAACCTCACGGCTCGCCGCACGGCACGCGCCGCTACGCTTTCCGGTGGTGAACAGCAGGCAACCGCCATCGGCCGCGCGTTGATGAGCAATCCCTCGCTGCTGCTGCTCGACGAACTGTCGCTGGGCCTGTCGCCGATTGCCGTCGACCGTCTCTACGAGTCGCTGCGCGCGCTGATGCAATCGGGCACCACGATCCTTCTGGTTGAGCAGGACCTCGGGCGCGCCATGCAGGTCGCAACCCGAGTCATTTGCATGCTCGAGGGTCATGTCGTGCTCGAAGCACCAACCGCCAACCTGGCGCGCGAACAGGTCACCGATGCCTATTTCGGCCTCGCCCAGCATCGGGTGCCGGCATGATCAACACCATCGTCCAAGGGGTATTGCTGGGCGGCTACTACGCGCTGATCGCGGCCGGCCTCAGCTTCATGTTCTCGGTCATGCGCATCATCAACCTTGCGCATGGCAGTCTCGCCGTTCTCGCGGCGTATCTCCTCCTGGTTCTGGCACAGAATTATCACCTGTCGCCGTTCGTCGGCCTGATCATCGTTCTGCCGCTGATGGCGGTGATTGGCTTCCTGCTGCAGCGCTTCGTGCTCGATCGCGCGATGCAGGCAGGACAGCTGGTGCCGATCCTCGCGACGTTCGGACTCTCGATCGTCATCGACAACGGCCTGTTCGAAACGTTCGGCGCCAACACCCGGTCGCTCAGTAATTTCATCGGCACGCTCAGCTATGACTCGATCGCCCTGCCCGGCGACATCTATGTCGGAGAACTCGCGGTCGGCACCTTTGTGCTCGCGGTGGCGGTGCTCGGCGGCCTGCAGCTCTTCCTGAGCTTCACCCCCTACGGCCGCGCCATCCGCGCCACCGCCGAGGATCCGGATACCGCTGGCCTCGTCGGCATCAACCCGCGTATGGCAACGGCCATCGCCTCCGCCATCGCGCTCTTCACGGTCGGCCTCGCCGGCGCGGCGCTCGGCATGCGCGGCACGTTCGATGCCTATGCCGGCGCGTCGCAACTGCTGTTCGCCTTCGAAGCCGCGGTCATCGGCGGCGCCGGCTCGGTCTGGGGCACGCTGATCGGCGGTATCGTGCTGGCGCTGGCGCAGACCTTCGGCGCGAAAGTTTCACCGCTCGGCTTCCTCCTCGCAGGCCATGGCGTCTTCCTTGTCGTGCTGTTCGTTCGCATCTGGCTCGTCGGCGGCGTGCGCGGCTTCTTCAGGAGGCCGGTGTGAACGCGCAGACGACCTTCCGCGTCGAACGCTGGACCGCCGCCTCGCGCATCGCGATCGGCGTTGTCGTGGTGCTCGCCGTCATCGCCGCCGTTGCCCCGTTCTGGCTCGGGCCCGGCGCCATGGACCGGCTGACCATCCTGTTCGTCTACATCATCCTTGCCGTGATGTGGAACGCGCTCGCCGGCTATGCCGGCCTCGTCAGCGTCGGCCAGCAGCTCTTCCTCGGGCTCGGGGCGTACTTCACCATCAAGCTCGCCGACTGGGGCGTGAACCCCTTCGTCGCCATGGCCGGCGCTGCTCTCATCGTGGGGATCATCGCGGTGCCGCTGAGCTTTCCGATGCTGCGGCTCAGAGGAGGCGAGTTCGCCATCGGCATGTGGGTGGTGTCCGAGATGGCGCACCTGCTGGTCAACCTCGACCCGCTGGTGAAGGGTGAGACCGGCACGTCGCTGATCTCACTCAACGCCTTTGACGCGCCACTCCGGCGCAACCTCATCTACTGGCTGGCGCTGGTGGCGCTGCTCGTCCTGCTCGGCGCACTGTTCGCGCTGCTGCGTAGCCGCGTCGGCGCCGCCATCCAGGCCATCCGCGACAACGAGGAGGCGGCTGCCTCGGTCGGCGTGCGCGTCACCTCCACCAAGCGCCTGATCTTCGTCTTCACCGCCTTCGGCGTGGCGATGGCCGGGGCGCTCTGGCTTGCGACCGCACTGACCTTCCAGCCCAAGGCCTATTTCTCGGTG
>DATMTK010000090.1:0-8998 GCA_035564755.1 Devosia sp.
GTCGGGGATGATGGCCGCCATTGAAGCCGGTAAGCGGGGCCGTTCGGTGTTGGTCGTCGACCACGCCAAAGCCCCGGGCGAAAAGATCCGGATCTCGGGCGGCGGGCGCTGCAATTTCACCAATACCCAGACGCGGCCGGACCGATTCATCTCGAAAAACCCGAAATTCGCGGTCTCGGCGCTGAGCCGCTACACGCCCGAGCGCTTCACAAATCTGGTGCGCACATATGGCGTTTCTTTCCACGAAAAAACGCTTGGGCAGCTGTTTTGCGACGGCTCGTCGGCACAGGTCGTCAACCTGCTGACGAGCGAAATGAACAAGGCCGGCGTCACGCTGGAGCTCGCGGCCGGGATCGAGGCGGTGGAGAAGGCCGACCCCGGCTATGTGGTGCGCCTTGCCTCCGGCCCGGTGAGCGCAACATCGCTGGTGATCGCCACCGGCGGCAAATCCATCCCCAGGATGGGCGCCACGGGCCTCGGCTACCGGCTGGCCGAGCAGTTCGGACTGAAGCTGGTCGAAACGCGGCCGGCGCTGGTGCCGCTGACCTTCGAGCCGCGCATCCTCGAGCACCTCGCGCCGCTCGCGGGCATCTCGACCGAGGCGGTGGTCACCGCCAACGGCAGGGGCTTCCGCGAGGCGCTGCTGTTCACCCATCGCGGGCTCAGCGGCCCGGCGATCCTGCAGGTCTCGTCGTACTGGCGCGAAGGCGATCCGGTCGCGGTGCGGCTGTTGCCCGATGCCGATGTGATGGCGCTGCTCAAACAGGCCCGCAGCACCACGCCAAAAGTCGCGCTGCAGACGGTGCTGAGCACGCATCTGCCGAAACGGCTGGCCCAGATGCTCGCCGAAGAGATCGGTCTCGGCGGCATGATCGGCGATTTCTCGGACAAGAAGCTTGCCGCCGTCGCCGGGGCCCTGACGCACTGGACGCTGAAGCCCACCGGATCGGAAGGCTACCGCACCGCCGAAGTCACGCTGGGCGGGGTCGACACCGACGGGCTGAACTCGACGACGATGGAGGCGCGCAGCGTGCCGGGCCTCTATGTGATCGGCGAGGTGGTCGACGTGACCGGCTGGCTCGGCGGCTACAATTTCCAGTGGGCGTGGGCCAGCGGCTGGGCCGCCGGCCAGGTCGCCTGAGCGCTGCCGCTCGCCCCGATGCGACGCACCACGTAGCTCGTCCACGTTGGTGCATCGAGCAGATCGGCAAACGACATGCCGCAAGGCGCGGCCGACGGATCGGGCCGGCCAAGGGCTGACGGCGCCAGCGTCCGGTCGAGGATCGTCGCACCAATCGGCCGCCGTTCAGCGTCATCGGCGTCGAGGCGGCCGGGCGCGATTAGGCCGCGCGCATCGGCTTGATCGCGGCGATCGAGGACCCGGCCTGCTGCTCCGCGATCGTCAGGTCGTAGAGCGTTTGCAGGTTCATCCAGAAATCCGGCGCAGTGCCGAAATACTGCGCAAGGCGCAGCGCGGTATCGGGTGTGACGCCGGTCTCCTGCTTGCAGAGACGTTCGATGCGGGTCCGTGGAACCCCGAGCTTGGCTGCAAGCCCATACGGCGTGATAGCAAGCGGAGCCAGGAACTCCTCGCTCAGATATTCCCCCGGGTGCACCGGTGGCGTAATGCGCATGGCGCGAGTCCTAGTGGTAGTCGACAATCTCTACATCCTCGGCTCGACCGGCTTCCCACCGAAAGCAGATCCGCCACTGATCGTTGATCCTGATCGAATGCTGCCCGGCACGTGTCCCGCGCAGAGCCTCCAGTCGATTGCCTGGCGGCGCTGTCAGCGACTGCAACTCGGTTGCGGCAATCAAGGCGGCCAGCCTCCGTTGCGCCGGGCGAACCAGGTCGGACGGAAATCCCCTGGGCGTTCGACCTTCGGCGATGGCCTCAGCAAACCTGCCCTTGAATGATCCAATCACGCTCCACCCTACGTATCATAAGATGATACGTCAAGCCCCGGGCTCGGCCTCGGCGAAGGTGATGCGGTTGTTGACGGGATCGATCACGGTGAATTCGGTGCCGCCCCATTCGGGGCGTTCGAGGCCGGCTGTTGTTCTTGTAGGCCTTGCCGATGAGCTCGGCGTGATAGTCGCGCACGCCGGTGACCTGCACGCGTACATGGGCGCCAGGCGAGCCGTCGCCGTGATGCTCGGAGATGTGGAACACGATGCCGGCCCGGCTCACCTGCATGTAGAGCGGCGCCCACGGCTCGAAGCGATGCTCCCAGTCGACGGTGAAGCCGAGCCAGTCGACATAGAATTCACGCGCCTTGGCTTCATCGAAGCTGCGCAGGATCGGGATGGTGGCAAGATGCGCGAGGGTCATGGGCGGGATATTGGCGCATCGCTCGCGCAGCGCAACTCTTGTCGGCGGCACTGAGCTTCGCTATAGGAAGAGTCTTCTCAGCTCTTGCCCCCGGGGGAGGTTTCATGCTCATGCCGACATGCTCTGACCGCCCGATGGGTGGAGACGCCGCGACCCTTATCCGTCGCCTTCCGGCCTAGCCGGACCTTCGTTTTTCCGCGCCGCGACCTTGACCTCACGAGCCTTGGCTCGTGCCGCGGCATCTCAAATCGACACGATTTTCAGGACCGGTGCGCGACCGCATCGGCAGCAATCATGGCCCGCTTCAAACTCGACCTTCGTGGTGATGCCTATCGCAACGTGCTCGGCTATCTGTTCGCCCACTGGGCGCAGCAGAAGCTCAAGGTGTTCGGCATGTTCGCCTTCTTCATGCTGGCGACCATCGCCGACGTGCTGACCCCGCTCTTTGCCGGCAATCTCGTCACGGCAGTGACGAACGGCGCGACGGCGCCGGGCGCGCTCGACGCCGCAGTCTGGGCCTTCGCGACCCTGATCGCCCTCGGCCTCGGTTCGGTCGTGCTGCGCCAGCTCGGCTTTGTCGTGCTGATCCGGTTCACCCTCAAGATCATGGCCGACATCGCGCAGAGCGCCTTCCGCCGCGTGCAGCGCTTTTCGACCGACTGGCACGCCAACAGCTTCGCCGGCTCGACCGTGCGCAAGGTGACGCGCGGCATGTGGGGCGTCGACATGCTCAACGACACCCTCATCATCATGCTCTTTCCCTCGCTGGTGATGCTGGTGGGAACCTCGATCCTGCTCGGCATCATCTGGCCGCCGATGGGCCTCGTGATCGGCATTGGATCGGTGGTCTATATCGGGCTCACGGTGGGCCTGTCGGTCGGCTATGTGTCGCCGGCGGCGAGCCTTGCCAATGCCTGGGACACCCGCATGGGCGGCGCGCTGGCCGACGCCATCTCCTGCAATGCCATCGTCAAGGGCTTTGGCGCCGAGGACCGCGAAGAGGTGCGCCTGAGCCACGTGCTGGGCAAGTGGCGCAGCCGCACCGAGCGGACCTGGCGCCGCGGTACGCTGAACGGCGGCATCCAGGGTGCGACGCTGATCGCGCTGCGCACCGCCATCGTCGGTGTGGCCATCCTGCTCTGGCAGCGCGGCCTTGCCAACGCCGGCGACATCGCGCTCGTGCTGACCTCGTTCTTCGTGCTGCAGGGCTATCTGCGCGACATCGGCCAGCACGTGCGCAACCTGCAGCGCTCGGTGAACGACATGGAGGAGCTGGTCGAGGTCGAGCAGCATCCGCTCGGCATCGAGGACCGGCCGACCGCGCGCTTCATTCCGATCGAGGAAGGCCGCATCGATTTCGACCACGTGACCTTCCATTACGGCAAGCACGAAACGGCGCTCTACCGCGACTTCTCGGTGACCATCCCGGCCGGCCAGCGCGTCGGCCTCGTCGGCCACTCGGGCAGCGGCAAGACCACCTTCGTCAAGCTGATCCAGCGGCTCTACGATGTGAGCTCCGGCGCCATCCGCATCGACGGGCACGATATCCGTGAGATGACGCAATCGTCGCTGCGCCAGCAGATCGCCATCGTGCAGCAGGAGCCGATCCTGTTCCACCGCTCGCTGGCCGAGAACATCGCCTATGCCCGGCCCGGCGCCACGCGCGCCGAAATCGTCGAGGCGGCGAGGCTCGCGAGCGCGCACGATTTCATCGCTGCGCTGCCCAAGGGCTACGAGACAATGGTGGGCGAGCGCGGCGTCAAGCTTTCGGGCGGCGAGCGCCAGCGCGTGGCGATCGCCCGGGCCTTCCTCGCGGACAGCCCGATCCTCATCCTCGACGAGGCGACGAGCTCACTCGATTCCGAGTCCGAGATGCTGATCCAGAAGGCGATGGAACGGCTGATGGTGGGGCGGACGACGATCGTCATCGCGCACCGGCTCTCGACCGTGCGGGCGCTCGACCGGCTGCTGGTCTTCGACAAGGGCCGCATCGTCGAGGAAGGCACGCACGAAACGCTGGTGGCCCGCGACGGCGGTATCTACCGCCGCCTGTTCGAGCGGCAGGCGCTGGAGCTGACCCGCGGCTTGCGGGTGGCTTAGGTGTCGAGCGGCAGCGTCGCGCGCGGCTGGCCGGTGCGCGCGGCGCGGTATTCGTCGAACACGCCGGCATAGTCCGCGGGGCTGTAGGCGCCGAAGAACTCGCTGAGCGGGTTGCCCTTGCGGTGCGGCTTCACCCCGAGCTCCAGCAGCAGCACATCGAGATACTGGTGGAAGCGGGTGCTCACCCAGTAGGCGCGGGTCGGCTCGAAGATGGTGTTGGCCCGCTTCCAGGCCGCGACCTTGGCGGTGCTTTCGTCCATCGTCTCGGCCGACGGCAGCACGATGTCGCCGGCGAGCACGGCGCCCAGCCAGGTCATCGCCACCTCGACCCCCGGGATGTGGAACGGATTGTGGTTGAACCCGGCGAAGGCGAGCCGCTGAAGCCTGGGATAGAGCACGTGGCGATAGAGCTGTACGCCATCGTCATTGCAGGCGACGGCAGCGCGGAACGCCTCGGGCAGGAACGGCATTTCAGGCGTCTTGTAGCCGACCGCCAGGACCAGCACGTCGCACGGCACGCTGCTGCCGTCCGAGAGCTGCACCGCATCTTCGGTGAGCCCGGTGATCGACCCCTTGTGCGGCTCGATCCTGCCGCTCGCGACGGAGGGGTAATAGCTGTCGGGTGCCAGGGTGCCGCGGAGCTGCTGGTTGACCGATTCCTTGGGTGTCACGAGCTGCATGCGCGCTTTCGCCCTGGCATCGCGGCGCGGCCGGCTCATGCCGGTGTGCATCTTGACGAGATAACCGACCACGGCGGCATAGCTCTTGGCGGTCATCGGCGAGCGCCGGTGCATGTCGGCCTCCCATTTGGTCGGATAGACCCAGGAGGAATTGAACATCGTCGCGTCGCGCGACGAGCTCACATAGGCGATGTGCCGGCCCAGCATCTTGCGCGGCAGCAACCAGCGCGGCTCGCGGAAGATGTGGTCGACCTGCTGCGCGCGATCGGCGGCAAACACCGCCATGTCGACGGCGCTCTTGCCGAACCCCATCACCGCGACCCGCTTGCCGTCGAAGATCGAGAGGTCGGTGACGTCGCGCTCGGTGACGACCTTGCCCTTGAATGTGTCGCGGCCCGGCAACGGGATTTCCGGCTTTTCGTGCGTGTAGTGGCCGGCGGCGACGATGACGTAGTCGAAGCGCTCGGATGTATGCCCCTCGGGCGTGTCGAGCTCGACCGTCCAGCCGTCGGACGCTTCGGTGAGGGCCACCACATTGTGGTTGCGGCGGACATCGAGCCTGTAGTGCTCGACCGCCGCCTTGATGTAGCGCATGACCTGGTCGGCGGTCGGGTGCTGGTCGTGCGCGAACGGCCAGTCGAAATCGGTGAAGCGGTAATGGTCGCCGATGTTCTGCAGCCGCACCTGCGGGTAGGCCAGCGCCCACACGCCGCCGATTTCGGCGCTTCGCTCGAACAGCACCGGCTCGTGGCCGAACTTCATCAGGGTCTTGGCGGCAGCGATGCCGGAAATTCCGGCCCCGATCACGGCGATACGCAAACGCTATCCCTTCTGCACCTGCCGCCAGGCGTTAATGATCGCCTCGGCACTGAGATCGATGTCCGCCGCAGTGGTCGGCGCCGAGCTGACCGAGATCCGCATCACCCAGTCGTCGCGCCATTGCGCCCCGCCGACATAGCAGACACCACCGGCCTGCACGCGCGCAATCACCGCTTCGGTCGAAGCCTTACGGGAGTTCGTATCGCCTGACCCGAAGTTGACGATAACTTGATTGAGCACGACGTCGTTGAGCACGCGAATTCCGGACTCCCCGGCGAGCTTTTCGGCGAAGCGGCGCGCCAGCGCGCAATGCTGTTCCACCAGCGCGGCGACGCCCTCGCGCCCGAGCGTCTTCAGCATCGCCCAGGCCGGCACGCCACGCGCCCGGCGGCTGAGCTCGGGCACGTAGTTGGACGGCACCCGGTCGCCCTGCTGGATGGTGGGCAGATAGCTCGCCCAATTGGTCATGGCGTGGAGCAGCGCGTCCTTGTCGCGGACGATGGCGAAGCCGCTGTCGTAGGGCGTCTGCAACCATTTGTGGCCGTCGGTCGCCCAGGAATCGGCGGCCTCGATGCCTGCCGTCAGGTGCTTGTGGCTGGGTGTCGCGCGGGCCCACAGGCCGAACGCGCCATCGACATGCAGCCATGCCTGGTGCGCTTTGGCGACGGCCGCGATCTCGGTGAACGGATCGAAATCGCCGGTGTTGATCTGTCCCGCCTGCGCAATGACCACCCTGGGGCCGCTCAGCGGCTTGATCGCGGCCTCGAGGGCCGACGGCAGCATACGGCCGCGTTCGTCGGTCGCGACGGAGATGACACGCCTGCGGCCGAAGCCGATGAGCTGCAACGCCGCAAACACCGAGGCGTGCGCATCGGCGCCGATCAGCACGTGCACCGGCGGCGCGCCGAACAGGCCGTCGGCATCGGGGTCCCACCCCGCCTTGAGCAGCACCCCCGAGCGCGCCGCCGCGAGGCAGGTGCCGTTGGCAAGCGTGGCGCCGGTGCCAAAGCCGATGGCGCTCTCGCGCGGCAGGTCGAGAATGTCGAGCAGCCAGCGCTCGGCCATCTCCTCGATCGCGGCCATCGCCGGCGCGGTGGACTGGTAGCCGGCATTCTGGCCCCAGGCGCTGACCAGCCAGTCGGCGGCGACGCCGGCCGGTTCCGACGCCCCCATCACCCAGCCGAAAAAGCGCGGGCCGATCGTGGTCTGCAGGCCGCCCTCGACGAGACGGACGAGCTCGTCGATCACCTGCGCCGGGTCGGCGCCCGTCTCGGGCGTCGGCTGCGTCACGCGATCGCGCATCGCGTGATAGTCGCGCGTCAGCGACTTTTCGGCGTTGCGATAGGCGAGCGCGTGGGCCTTCGCCCGGTCGAGCAGTTTCTCCAGATCGGTCATCGACGTCCTCCTCGTCATCAATGCGTCGGCGGCCGCTGAATGCCGGCTGAACGCTTACGCCGCGAGCTTCTTGAGGATGGCGGCGCCCATCGCTTCGGTACCGATCGCCTTGCCGCCCTGCGCGATGTCGCCGGTCCTGAGGCCATCGTCGAGCACCGCCGCGATCGACGCCTCGAGCTTGTTGGCAAGCTCGATCATGCCGAACGAGTAGCGCAGCGCCATGGCGAAGCTCGCCAGCATCGCGATCGGGTTGGCGATGCCTTTGCCGGCGATATCGGGGGCCGAACCGTGCACCGGCTCGTAGAGCGCCTTGCGCTTGCCGGTCGCCTTGTCGGGCGCGCCGAGCGAGGCCGACGGCAACATGCCGAGCGAGCCGGTGAGCATCGCCGCGGCGTCGGACAGCACGTCGCCGAAGAGGTTGTCGGTGACCATCACGTCGAACTGCTTGGGATTGCGCACGAGCTGCATCGCCGCGTTGTCGGCGAGGATGTGCTCGAACCTGACGTCGGCATAGTCTTTGGCGACGGCATGGGCCACCTCGTCCCAGAGCACGCCGGACTTCATGACGTTTTTCTTGTCGGCCGAGTGGACGAGCTTGCGGCGGGTGCGCGCGAGATCGAAGGCGACGCGGACGATGCGGTCGATCTCATAGGTCTCGTAGACCTGCGTGTCGACGGCCCGCTTCTGCCCGTTGCCCAGGTCGGTGATGGTCTTGGGCTCGCCGAAATAGACGCCGCCGGTGAGCTCGCGGACGATCAGGATATCGAGGCCCTCGATCAGCTCGCGCTTGAGCGAGGAGGAATCGGCGAGCGCCGGATAGCAGATGGCCGGGCGCAGATTGGCGAAGAGCTGCAGGTCCTTGCGCAGGCGGAGCAGACCCGCTTCGGGGCGGACCTCGTAGGGCACCTTGTCCCATTTCGGGCCGCCGACGGCCCCGAAGATCACCGCGTCCGAGGCGAGCGCCTTGCGCATGTCGTCTTCGGAGATGGCCGCGCCGTGCTTGTCGTAGGCGCAGCCGCCGACGAGGCCGCTGTCGGTGACGAAGTCGGTCTTCTGCTCCCGGTTCAGCCAGTCGACCAGCTTTTTGACTTCGCCCATCACTTCGACGCCGATGCCGTCGCCGGGCAGGAGGAACAGTTTGTGTGACATGGTTCTACTCGATCAGGAGTTGCGGGCGCCGATGCGGGCGGTGACTTCGATTTCGATCTTCATGGCGGCTTCGATCAGCTTGACGACGAGCATGGTCGCGGCCGGACGGATGTCCTTGAACACGGGGCCGACCGCCGCAACGACCTCGTCGATATAGGCGGCGTCGGCCACGTAGTAGACGACGCGCACCGTGTCCTCGATCGACGAGCCGGCCTCGCGCAGCGCCTTGTCGATGGTCTGAAGCGCGTTGCGCGCCTGCTCGCCTGCCGGCTCCGGCATCTGCATCACGGCATAGTCGTAGCCCGTGGTGCCCGAAACATAGATCGTATCCTCGTGCCGAACGGCACGCGAATAGCCGAACTTCTGCTCGAACGGCGAGCCCGTCGAAACGCGCTGGACCATCTCGATCAGATCCAGGGACGGTCGGCGCCGAGCTTCTGTTCGAAAGCGGCGATCTCGGCGCCCTCCTTCATGGTGGCGGCGATGTCGTCGAGCCCTTCGAGCAGCACGGTGCGCCGCGCCG
>DATMTK010000091.1:0-16383 GCA_035564755.1 Devosia sp.
GATCTTTACGGCGAGCGGATCCGCAGGGAGGCGTAATTGCCTTGCAGAGCCGGTCGCCGTGGGGTGTAACTAACGAAACGAAGAGAACAGAAGAGAAGGGAAGGACCATTATGGATATCAAGAATCTCGACCGCCGTTCGTTCATGCGCGGAACGGCGGCTGCTGCGGCGGCTTTGCCGCTGAGCAGCTTGCTTGGCTCGACCAGTGCGTTTGCACAGGATGCCGCCAATCCGTTCAAGGTTGCCGACGGCTCGACCGTCGACGCAGTGATCTTCAACGGCGGCTACGGCATCGACTATGTGCAGTTCGCTGCCGACATCATGCAGAAGCAGCATCCGAAGGTGACGGTGAAGGTTTCGCCCTCCACCCAGATCTCGACCGAGCTGCAGCCGCGCTTCGTCGGCGGCAACCCGCCGGACCTGATCGACAACTCGGGTGCTGACGCCATCGGCTTCAGCTCGATCATCGACCAGCTCTCCGACATGAACGAAGTTCTGGATGCCCCGAACCTCGAAGGCACCAAGATCCGCGACACGCTGTTCGGCGGCGTCGAGGCTCCCGGCACCTTCGGCGACAAGTTCGTGGCTCTCAACTACGTGCTGACCGTCTACGGTATCTGGTACTCGGGCAGCCTGTTCGAGCAGAACGGCTGGACTCCGCCGACCAATTGGGACGAGGCGAAGGAACTTGGCGCCAAGGCCAAGGAAAAGAACCTCTATTTGCTCGGCTGGGGTAAGGAAGCCGCGACCTACTACCAGACCACGCTCATCGCTTCGGCGATCAAGGAAGGCGGCGACGAAGTCCGTCTCGCCCTCGACAACATCCAGCCCAAGTGCTGGTCGCACCCGGCCGTGCAGGCCGCGTTCACGCACCTCTACGACATCATCCAGGCCGGCTATATGAAGCCGGGCGGGTCGGGCACGCAGTTCACCGCCGCTCAGGCGCAGTGGTCGAACGACGAGTCCTTCCTGCTCTATCCCTCGGGCTCGTGGATCGAGAACGAGATGAAGAAGGCGACCAAGGACGGCTTCAAGATGATGGGCATCCCGGACCTCGCGGTCACGGCCAATGCCAAAATGAAGACGACCGCCCTGCACTCGACCGCCGGCGAGCCGTTCGTGCTTCCCTCGGCCGGTGCGAACTCGGCCGGCGGCAAGGAGCTGCTCCGCACCATGCTGTCCAAGGACGCGGCGACCAATTTCACCAAGACTCGCCTCGCCCCGACGATCGTCAAGGGCACCGTGCCGGCCGACGGCTTCGGTTCGACCGCTCTGTTGTCGCAGGTCAAGATGCTGGGCGATGCCGGCACCGACATCTTCAGCTGGAACTTTGTCGATCTCTACGGCACCAACAAGGACATGCTCGTTCCCTGGAACAGCTTCCTCGATGGCAAGCTCGACGTGGCCGGCCTGACGAGCGCCCTGCAGGGCATCACCGATGCCGTCTATAACGACTCGTCGGTCACCAAGGTCGTCGTGAAGTGACGGCAAGCACGGTGGCAGGAGCGTCCGCTAATTCCAGCAGGAAACGGTGGACGTTGCCGAGCTTCGGGCAGACCAGTTTCGTGCTGGTCTTTCTCGGGGTTCCGCTCGCGATCTACGTGGTCTTCGTGATCCTGCCATTCGTGCAAGCCTTCTACTATTCGATGACCGACTGGTCGGGCTTCTCCAAGAAGATGAACTTCGTGGGGCTCGACAACTACGTGAAGCTGCTGCAGGACGGCGTCTTCCTGAAGGCTCTTGGCAACAACATCCTTCTCGCTGTCGTCCTGCCGCCGCTCACCATCGTCATCTCCTTGACGCTGGCGACGCTGGTGACCGTAGGTGGCCCAAGCCAGGGTGAGGTCAAAGGCCTCGCCCGCGCCGGTATCTACCGCATCATCTCGTTCTTTCCCTACGTGGTGCCGGCCATCGTTATCGGCATCATCTGGGCCCAGATGTACGACCCGTCCAACGGCCTATTGAACGGCATTCTGACATCTGTCGGGCTCTCGAATTTCAAGTCCTTCGCCTGGCTCGGCGACGAACGCACCGCCATGGGAGCCTCGATCTTCGTGATCGTCTGGTCGATGGTCGGCTTCTATATGGTGCTGTTCATCGCGGCCATCAAAGGTATCCCGTCGGATCTCTATGAAGCGGCGCGCATCGATGGCGCCGGCCGCTTCCGCACGGCAATCAGCATCACCGTGCCGATGATCCGCGACAACATCCGCACCGCCTACATCTATTTGGGAATCCTCGCGCTCGATGCCTTCGTTTACATGCAGGCCCTCAACTCCAATGGCGGCCCCAACAACTCGACGCTGACCATTTCGCAGGATCTGCTGGTCACCGCTTTCCGCAAGAGCAAGTTCGGCTATGCGAGCTCGATGGGCGGCGTGATGGCGATCATCACGCTGGCGTTCGCGGCGCTGATCTTCCTCGTGTTCTACCTGCTGTTCGACCGCAAGCCGAAGCCGACGCTCTCAGCAGGCGCGGCCGCGCCGCGTTCGTCGGTGCGCCAGGTCGTTCGTGCGAAGCCGCGCGTGGCTCCGGCGGCGGCTGCCGCCCAGCCGGTGGTCGTGCCACCGCCACGCAAGTTCTGGACCGACGGCAAGGTCGCCGGCTTCTCGCACGCCTCCCTGATTGTCTGGGTCGTCATCGTCTGTCTGCCGCTCATCTGGGTGCTGATCTCGTCGTTCAAGACAACCAAGGAGGTCTTTGCGTCACCCTTCAACCTGCCGGCGAACTGGAACTTCGACAACTACATTTCGGCCTGGACCACTGCTGGTATTGGAACGTACTTCTTCAACACAGTGGTCGTCGTCGGCAGCGCACTGGTCATTGTCATGGTGCTCGGGGCGATGTGCGCCTACGTGCTGGCGCGCTTCGAGTTCCGGGGCAACAAGTTCATCTACTACATGATGCTTGCGGGCCTTGCCTTCCCGATCTTCCTCGCGATCGTGCCGCTGTTCTTCGTGCTCAAGAGCTTCGGCGTGCTGAACACGCTGCCGGGCCTGATCATTACCTATGTGGCGTTCGCCCTGCCGTTCACCGTGTTCTTCCTCTATGCCTTCTTCAAGGCGCTGCCGCAGGAGGTCGCGGAGGCGGCTGCGATCGACGGCGCGGGACCGTGGCGCATCTTCTTTCAGATCATGCTGCCCATGGCGCGTCCCGGCATGGCATCGGTGGCGATCTTCAACTTCCTCGGGCTGTGGAACCAGTTCCTGTTGCCGGTCGCCCTCAACACCAAGGACAGCAATTATGTGCTCTCGCAGGGCATGGCGAAGTTTGCTTCGCAGGCCGGCTATGCCGTCGACTTCGGTGCACTCTTTGCTGCTGTGGTGATCACGGTGCTGCCGGTGCTCGCGACTTACATCGTCTTCCAGCGCCAGTTGCAGGGCTCCGTGTCGCCGAGCCTGCTGAAGTAGGCCTCTGCAACCGGCGCATGCTCAGGGGCGGAGGGCCTTTGCCATCTGGTCGAGATGAGCCGGCACACCGAGCCGCTGCAACGCCAGGCCATAAGCGGTGAGGTTCTGTAACACCGCAGCGTCGGTCGCGCGCTGGCCTGTGTGCTCGATCCGCACAATCCAGTCGGCCATTGCGCCGATGCCGGGTGAAACGTTGCCGCCGAGTGTGCGCGCCATCTCGACAAGTCGTCCGGCGTCGATCCCGGAAGGGACCCGAACTGCGGTGGTAAGGGCGGATGCCTGCGTATCGTCCTCGATCCAGAGTGCCGCGCCGAGTCGGCGCACTCCGTCGCGCGTTGCGTGAGCAGCGTCTCGATGCCGCTCGATGCAGACCGGCAGCGTCTCGGCCTCGACCCGATCGAGCGCTGCATCCAGCGCCCAGAACTCCAGCGCCGATGGCATGCCCGGAACGACGCCGCGGCCGCGATCCAGCCAGTTGGTCTTGAGGTCGAGCAGCGACAGATTGGACGGCGCAGACTGCGGTTGCATCGAGGCCCAGGCGCGCGGGCTGACGCTGAGAGCCGAGAGCCCCGCCGGGCCGGCCAGCGCCTTTTGTGCACCGATGACGCACAAATCGATACCCATCGCGTCGACATATAGCGGATGCCCGCCTACCGAGGCGACCGCATCGACAACAAGCAGTGCGCCGTGCGTGCGTGCGACGGCCGCAATCGCGGGGAGTGGATTGAGGATGCCGCTCGAGGTTTCGGCATGGACCATCGCGATGAGACCGATATCCGGTCGCGCGCCAAGCGCTGCCTCCACGGCGTCGGCGGTCACCGGCAGGCCTGGCTCTGCCGCGACGGTCACGACGTCCGTTCCGGCGCGGCGTAGCCATTCGCCGAAGTAGCCACCATACTGACTCGTCACGACATTGAGGGCTGTGAGGCCGGAACGGCCCAGGCTCGTCGCTGCGGCCTCGAGCGCGTGGATGGCTTCAGCCTGTGCGAAGACCACATCGTTGCCAGTCGACAGTATCCGCTTTAGCCGGTCGGCCAGCAGACCATAGCGATCCGCGGGAAAGGGCGGCAGGTCGAGCAGGGGAGAGAACGCAGCCATCAGGGTCTCGTTTTGTGCGGTCGATCGCGACGCAGCACGACCCGGTACAAGAGACCGGCCAGACCCACCAGCACGATGGTGAAGACGAAGACGCTCGTCGCGGCAGCGTAGACCGCCGGCGAGGGCCCGTATTGCAGGCTGCCATAGAGATAGACCGGCAGGGTGTTGATCGACGGCGTCGTGAGGAAGCTCGAAATCACGAGGTTATCGAACGAGAAGACATAGCTCATCAGGGCTCCGGCGAGTACCGCAGGCGCTAGATGGGGCAGGACGACATGCCAGATCGTCTGCCAGGGACCGGCGCCCAGATCGGCTGCGGCGTCTTCTAGCCGGCGGTCGAGCGTCAGGACCCCGGCGCGAACGATCAGTGCTGTGACGGCGATGGCGAGGGGCGTGATGCCGGCCACGAGCGTCGGCATACCAAGCCGGAAGCGCGTGACCGAATAAAACAACAGCAGCGAGGTGCCGATCACCGTCTCGGGCACGATCAGCAGGATGTAGGTGAGACCCGAGAGCAGCCGCCGCGCCAGCGGATTCGGATGTCGCACCAGCGCAAAGCCCAGGCTGGTGCCGATGATCGCGGCGATGATCGCCGACCACAGCGAGGCGGTGAGGCTCACCTGTACCGCATGCCGCAGCGAGATATTGTTCCATGCATCAACGAACCAGTTGAGCGTCCAGCCGGTGAAGGTCGAGGTCTGTTTGCCGAGCGAGCCGACATTGAACGAATAGACGATCGACGTGACGATCGGGGCGAACAGGAACAACACCACCAGCCCGTACCAGAGCCCGAGCAGCAGGCTGCTGCGGCGCATGGCTCCAGCAGAGGCGCTCACGCCGAAACCTCCTCGAAACCGCGCGTCAGCCGCACCAGCACGAGGACCATCACTGCCACGGCGATCAGCACCAGCACCGCCATTGCCGAGCCCAATGCGTATTTCTGTGTTGCCAGATATTGCTGGCTGATCGCCATGCCCATCAGTACGCCCTTGTCGCCGCCCAAAAGGGCCGGGATCACGAGTTCACCGAGCATCGGCACGCCCGTCAGTAGCGCCGCGGTGGCCAGACCCGGTCGGCTCATCGGCAGCGTGACGTGCCAGAACGTCTGCCACGGCGAAGCCCCGAGATCGCGACTGGCTTCGGTCAGCGCCGCCGGAATGCGGATCAGCACGATATAAAGCGGCACGACCGCGATCGGCAGGTAGGCGTAGACCAAGCCGATGAATACCGCCGTCTGCGTGTCGAGCACGTCGAGCGGTCCGGGCATCAAATGCGTGATATTGAGCAGCCACTCGATCGGGCCGCCGCGCGCGAGCAGGATTTGCCAGCTCATCACCCGGATCAAGAAGCTGGTGAAATAGGGGACGAGGACCAGCACCAGGAGCCACGTGCGCCGCGCGCCCTGTTGCCGCGCGATGAACAGCGCCGCCGGATAGGCGACGAGCAGGCAGAGAGCGCAGCCCGAGAGCGCGAACTGGATCGTGCGCAGGAAGCTGTCGAGGTAGAAACCGGAGAGTGCCTGCGCGTAATTGTCGAATGTGAAGTCGAGCTTGATGCCGCCGAAGCTCGAACGGCCGAAGCTGAACACAACCGTGAAGCCGAGCGGGATGATGAATACGCCGAGCAGCCAGAGCGCCGGCAGCGCGGCGAGCAGATGATCAAAAGCGCGGCCGGCCGCGCGGGGCCGGCCGGCCGGACGCAACGTCGCGACCGATGACGTTTCGGCCAACGCCTCAGGCGCCGGCGGCAGCCTGGACCTCGTTCTGGACCTCCTGGTAGACGTCGATGGTGTCCGGGTTGACGATGAACGAAGTCAGCGTGCTGAAGTCAACGCCGGGACCACCGAAAATCAGGTCCGCGTTCTTGGTGTCGGCCGAAAGCTTGCCCTGCAGTCCGGCGATCGCGGCCGGATAGCCGAGATATTCGGTCTCCTTCACCTGGATATCGGGGCTCAGGAAAAAGTTGAGGAAGTCGTAGGCCTGGTCGACGTTTTCGGCCTGCGCGGCGATCGAGTAGCTGTCGACCCAGATCTCCGAATGCGGCCCCGGCACCACCCATTTGAGCTTGGGGTTCTGCTGGATGGCGCCGCGCGCGGCCGCCTGGTTGGCCTGCGCCAGGACGATCGAGCCGTTGGCCATCGCCGCCGGGTCGAAGCCGGAGAAGGTTTTTACGTGCTTGGCAAAGCCCTTGAGGAAATCCTTGGTGCCGCGGATCTCGTCGGCGGTGGCCGTGTTCCAGTCCTTGCCCTGGATCCAGAGGGCCGGGCCGACCGTCTCGCCGGCATCCTTGGTGAGACGCACCTTGCCCGACACGCTCGGCCTGGCGCCGGCATCGAAGAAATCCTGCCAGGTCTTGATCTCGCCGCCGACGGCCCCGGGATCGTAGACGACGCCGAGCAGGCCCCAATCCTTGGGAATGGAGTACTTGTTGCCCGGGTCGTAGTCGCGGTTGAGCAGCGACTGGTCGAGGGCCGAGAAATCGATCTTGGAATGATCGAGCTCGAGCAGCAGGTTCTTGTCGGCGAGCTGCCTGATCCAGCCTGACGAGGGGATGACGATGTCGAAGCCGGCGCCGGCGGGACTGTTCAGCTTGGAAAACAGCGCGCCGTTGTCGTTGTAGGTCGCAATGTTCGGCGTCACGCCGGACTTCTTGGCATAGGCCGCGAGGTCGTCGTTCGAGAAATAGTCGGGCCAGCTATAGATGTTGAGGGCCCCAGCGGCGAACGCATTGGCCGGCAGGAGCTGCGAGATCGCGGCGGAAGCCGGCGCGGCGCCCATCATGGCGAGCAGTGAGCGACGGCTCAGCGAGCCGAAGGGTGTGGACATTGGAAGTCTCCGGTGGATTGGAGCCGTCGGCCGGCGACGGAGTCGCCAGCTGCAGGCCCGAAAAGACGGGGTAATCCTAGTCCTGCCAATGGCTAAGTCTATCGGACAGGTAGCGATAAATTTGCGGGTCTAAAGCCTCCCCGCGGAACGCTTTTGCTGCGGCCGACGGGCGATCGCGCTGACGCTCGAGTGCCGTCAAATAGACCGGTCACATTGCTCTTGCCCTTGAGGATATTGGCCGGTATCGTTCCCGGACTTGGAGGGGAATTTGCGGCGTACGGGCGACGGCAAACCATTGACGATCGTCGATGTGGCGCGCCTTGCGGGGGTGTCCAAGAGTACCGTGGCGCGGGCGCTCGCCGGGGATCGCGACATCTCCGAGGCGACGCGCGAGGCTGTGCTGAAGGTCGCCCGCGCCGCCGGCTATGAGCGCAACCGGCTGGCCGTCGGCATGCGGTCGGGCCGCTCCGGACTGCTCGGGCTGGTGATCCCCGATATCGCGAACCCGTTCTGGGCCGAGGTGGCGCGCGGCGCACAGGACCGGGCGCAGGACGCCGGCTCGTCCCTGATGATCTTCTCCTCGGACTGGCAGCACGACCTCGAAGCCCAGCATCTGCGGACGTTACGGCAGGCCCGTGTGGACGGGACCATCATCAATCCGGTGGCCGACAGCTTCGACGATCTGCACCGCTTCGGGCTGCCCTTCGTGCTGATCGGCTCGAGTGCCGAGCGCTTCCCGGAGACCTCGAGCGTAGGCTCGGACATCGCGCAGGGCGTGCGACTCGGGCTCGACTATCTCGTGGCAAAGGGCCACCAGCGGCCCTGGCTGCTGCTCGGGCCGCGCTGGCGCATCGCCCGGGCGCGCTTCCTGCGCACGGTGCACGACCACTGCGTCGAGCGCGATGCCGACCCCGCGAGCCTGCCGATGGAGGAGGGGGAATATACGGTCGAAGGCGGCCGGCAGGCGATGCTGCGCATCCTCGAGCAGGATAGCAGCAAGCACATTTGTGTCTTTGCCGCCAACGACTTGATGGCCATCGGCTGCATGCTCGCGGTGCGCGAGACGGGCCGCAGTTGCCCCGAGGATGTCTCCATCCTGGGCTTCGACGGCATCCCGGCGGGAGCCTTCGCCTGGCCGGGGCTGACGACGGTCGAGAAGCCGGCCCGGGCCCTGGGGCGGCGCTCGGTCGAGTGCCTGCTCGACGAGCTCGAGGGGCCGGCCGACCACGGCCGCATCTACCTGCCGTGCCGTCTCGTCGAACGCGCCTCGGTCGCTGACCTGGTGCAACAAAAGCACACACAACAAATGGCCTTTGGGACCGCATAAATGCGCTTCGGAGACGCACTGCAATGGCGGTAACCGAAATCACCTCGAGCCGGATCGCCGCCGCCGCTGGGAACGTTCCCGGCATCCGGCTGCGGCGCGGCGGTCCGGCGCGCGGCTGGCGCCACTGGTTGCCGTTCTACGTGATGCTCGCGCCGGGGCTGCTGTTCTTCATCATCTGGCACTACGTGCCGATCTGGCAGGTGCAGATGGCCTTCCAGCAGGTGCGGATCATCCCGCCCAATTTCTGGGTCGGCCTCAAGAACTTTGAGCTGCTGTTCTCGTCGCCCGTCTTCTACCAGGTGATCCTCAACACGCTGATCATCTCGGGGATGAAGCTCTGCTACGTCTTCCCGGTGCCCATCGTCGTCGCGCTGCTGCTCAACGAGGTACGCAGCAGCGGGCTCAGGAGGTGGATCCAGTCGGCGATCTACCTGCCGCACTTTCTGAGCTGGGTGGTGATCGCCGGCGTGTTCATCGCGCTGCTCTCGCCGAGCGACGGCGCGGTCGGCCAGATCGCCCAGGCGCTCGGCTTCCATCCGGTCAACTACATGACCAACACCGGCAGCATTCGCTGGATGCTCGTTCTATCGGAGAACTGGCGCTCGGCCGGATGGGACAGCCTCCTCTACCTGGCGGCAATCGTCGCCATCGATCCGGCGCTCTATGACGCGGCCGATATCGATGGCGCCAACCGCTGGCAGAAAATCCGCTACGTCACGCTGCCCGGCATCGCCCCGACCATCGCCACGCTCTTCATCCTCAACATGGGGATGTTCCTGAGCGCCGACCTCGACCAGGTCATCAACTTCCAGAATGACGTGAACTCGTCGACCATCGATATCATCGACACCTACGTCTACCGCATCGGGCTGCAGACCGGCGAATACGCGCTCGCCACCTCTGCCGGCCTGTTCAAGGCCGTGCTCGGCATGGGCCTGGTGCTCATCGCACACTTCGTCGCCAAGCGGCTGACGGGCAGGGGGCTCTGGTAGTGGCCGAAGCGTTTTCCATGCGCGCCGCCAAGACGCCGATGGAGCGGATCGAATCGATCCTCATCATCTCGACGCTGCTGCTGCTCGTGGCGGTGACGGTGCAGCCGCTGCTCAACCTGCTGGCGCTGTCGCTCAGCGATCCAAGCAAGGTCCCCGGCTTTTCGGGGCTGTCGATCATTCCGGACGGCCTTTCGCTCGATGTCTGGACGCTGCTGCTGCAGCACCCCTACGTGCAGCGCGGCATCTTCAATTCGATCTGGATGACCGCCACCAGCGTCGCCATCGGCACCATCGGCACCGCGCTGATGGCCTGGCCGCTGTCGCGCCGCGACCTGCCGTTCCGGCGGACGATTTTCATTTTCGTGCTGGTCACCATCGTGTTCGAGCCCGGGATCATTCCCGACTACTTCCTGATGAAGCAGCTCGGCCTGCTCAACAACCAGTGGTCGGTGATCCTCTACAAGGCAATCAACGCCTGGTACCTGATCATCCTCGTGCGCTTCTTCGAGGAAATCCCCGAGGAACTGATCGAATCGGCGCAGCTCGATGGCGCGTCGCAGTTTCGCATCTTCTGGAGCATCGTTCTGCCGCTGGCGCGGCCGGCGCTCGCGACCATCGCGCTGTTCTATCTGGTGTTCCACTGGAACGAGTTCTTCCGCTCGATGATCTATCTCAGCGACCAGAGCAAATGGCCGCTCCAGGTGGTGCTGCGGCAGTTCGTGATCGGCGGCGACAAGGTCGCAATCGTCGGCGCCAACAACGCCAACAACAACATCGGCATCGCCCAGATCGATATCCGCGCCCTGAAGGCGGGGATGATCCTTTTGACCATCGTGCCGATCCTCGCGGTGTACCCGCTGATCCTGAGATACTTCACCCGCGGGACAATGGTGGGGGCGGTGAAGGGATGAGTCCGCTGCATGCGCTACGACCCCCATCCACCGCGCTCCGGGCGGTCCCCCCCTCCGTGCAGGGGGGAGGGAGTGCCGACTGCAAACGGCGTTCCACGGACCTGTCGGCCGTCATGGCCGGGCTTGACCCGGCCACCCGGATACACCTGCCGCGGTCGCGGAGAGCTCGGCTGGGTCCCCGGGTCGAGCCCGGGGATGACGGAGCGGAGAGTTTCGCGCGAGCGGACCGTGCCGCGAAATCAACGAACAAACGAACAAGCATATGAGGAGGAGATGACCCATGCTTCGTAGGACACTCTTGATGGGGGCGACGGCGCTGTCGCTGTCGCTCGCCCTTGCCGTGCCGGTGCTGGCCGATCCGGTGACGCTCAGGCTGGTGAGCAAGGATCTGCTGACCAGCAACCCGGACGACGTCAAGGAGATGCAGGCGATCGAGGCCGCCATGAAGGCGGCGGGCACCGACCTCGACATCCAGATCGTCGACATGCCGTCGGCCGGGTATGCCGATGCGCTGGGGGTGAAGCTGCTGTCGGGCGACATTCCCGACATCATCTACTTCCAGGGTGGCGACCAGAAGATGGCCGACCAGGGCGTGCTCGAGGATCTGACGCCGTGGATCGACAAGGAACCCAATATCAAGGCGGCGCTCTGGCCGCACAATGTGGCCCGGCTCAAGAACTACCCGTACCTGCTCTACATCTACCCGCCGCGCGAGCCGCAGCCGGTGATGCGCAAGGACTGGTTCGACAAGCTCGGCCTGCCGATGCCGCAGACGGTGGACGACTACGAGAAGCTGTTCAAGGCGATCCACGACGCCGACCTCGACGGCGACGGCAAGACCGGCGACACGCTGGGCCTGACCGGCTACCAGAACACCTCCGAGCTCGACACCATCTTCGACCAGGCGTTCGGCGTGACCGGCACCTGGATGAAGGACGCGTCCGGCCAGTGGGTGAACGCCCGCATCACCGACCAGGAGAAGGCCAAGGTCGCCTGGTATGCCAAGCTCGCCGCCGAGGGCCTGTTCGACAAGGAATTCGTCACCAACACCTACGATGTGAAGGAAGACAAATTCTACACCGGCAAGGCCGGCGTGATTTTCGGCTCGTCGCCCGAGGTGATTGACATCTACGGCGGCAAGATGAACCAGGCGCATCCGGGCGAGAACATCTCGCTGGTGCTGCTGCCGATCCCCAAGGGACCGGGCGGCCAGGGCCTGCAGGCGGTGGACGTGAGCAAGGAGGCGCGCGGCTTTGCCATCGCGTCGACCAGCCAGCACAAGGAAGAGGCGGCGAAGCTGCTCGATTTCATGGCCAGCAAGGCCGGCCAGGACATCGACCGCATGGGCTTTGAAGGCGACGAGTACACCAAGGATGCGAGCGGCAAGGTGACCTTCACCGACAAGATCGCCACCTGGTACGCACGCTTCTTCAACGCCGCCAACTGGACGCCGCCGGCCCCGCTGCTGAGCCCGACGGCGCAGCAGGCACTCGACACCATCAAGGCGAACTTCAAGCCGGACAATGCCTTCGTCTGGCCCGCCGACTACGCCCCCGATGTCGATGCGACCGAGAAGGTCTATCGCTCGTGGGTGGCCAAGTTCATCACCGGCGAAGCGACGATGGACCAGTGGCCGCAGTTCGTCGACGAGTTCAATGCCGCCGGCAACACGCACATGACTGAGTATGCCAAGACGGTGCTCAAATGACCACCGACGACCGCGGACGCGACTTCAAGGGCCGCGTCCGGGCCATGCTCTATGGCGTCGCCTTCGGCGACGCCCTCGGTGCCCCGGTCGAAAAACTCTCGGCCGGGGAGATCCGGGCGCGCTACGGGCGCGTGACCTCGCTTGCGACCCCCTGGCACCGGATGAACGGGCCGGAGGCGGCGCGGCAGGGCCGGGTGCGCGGCAACGGCATCGTCACCGACGATACGCTGATGACGCTCTGCCTGATGGAGGTCTACGCCGAAGCGGGGCGCCACCTCGATGCCTGGGACATGGCCGACGGCTTCGTGCGGCAGATCGCCTGGACGCCGCGCTTCGTGCCCGAGCTGCAGCGCGAGGCGATGCTCATCGAAAGGCTGTTCTATCCGGAGAAGTGGATTTTCCAGCGCCTGCAACTGGCGGGCGCCGAGCCGCGGCAGGGCGGTATCGGCAACATGGTCAACTGCGGCGCCGCCATGTACATCGCGCCGATCGGCGTGGTGAACGCCTGCGACCCGCGTGCCGCCTATGACGAGGCGGTGAGCTTCGCCGCCGGACACCAGCAGAGCTTCGGGCTCGAGGCGGCCGGCGCAATGGCGGCAGCGGTGGCCGCGGCCTTCATTCCCGGCACCAATATCGAAACGATCATCAATACGGTGATCGGGCTCAGCAAGGACGGCACGCGCGCCGCGATCGCCGATATCGCCGAGGTGGCGCGCTGGCTGAAGCGCGGCGGCGCCGACTATGCCGCGGTGGTCTCGGCCTTCCACGAGGCGGTCCGCCGCTTCTCGCCGATGGGCGACGACGTGACCCATTCGGCCGACAAGGCCGGACGGGTGGGCGACGCCTATGCGCCGAGCCGGCTGCACAGCATCGAGGAGCTGCCGCTGGCGCTCGGCTTCGCGCTGCTCAATGAGGGCGAGTTCCGCACGAGCGTCGAGGACGGCATCAATTCCGGCCGCGACACCGACTCGATCGGGGTCATGGCCGGGGCGATCCTCGGCGCGCTGCACGGCGAGGCCGTGGTGGACGCCGAGAGTCTGGCGCTGCTCGACAGCGCCAACCGCATGGAGCTGACGGCGGCAGCGGACCGCTTCGCCGCGACTGCGGCGGCAATCATGCAGGCCGACGCCCGGGCGTCGGCGGCGCGACAGGCCCAGCGCGCGGCGCTGCTGGCGCCCGAGACAGAGGCCGATGCGGCCGAGTGAGACCATGCTGACCACCAGAACGATATTCGAGAAGATCTACGCCGGTGTGACCGCCAAGGCCATCGGCGTGCGGCTGGGCGCACCGGTCGAGCCGACCATCTGGAGCTATGAGCGGATCCGCGACACCTATGGCGAGGTGACCGGCTACCTGCGCGATTTCAAGACCTTCGCGGCCGACGACGACACCAACGGGCCAGTCTATTTCATTCGCGCGCTGCGCGATTACGGGCTCGGCGCGACGGCCGCCGATGTCGGCCGCACCTGGCTCAACTATGCGGCCGAGGAGCACGGCATGTACTGGTGGGGCGGCTTCGGCGTCTCGACCGAGCACACGGCGTACCTGAACCTGCGGGCCGGGATCCCGGCGCCGGAGTCCGGTTCGATGGCGCGGAACGGTGCGACCGTGGCCGAGCAGATCGGCGGCCAGATTTTCATCGATAGCTGGGGCTGGGTGAACCCGGGCAACCCCGGGCGCGCGGCGAACATGTCGGCGATGGCGGCGAGCGTCGCGCATGACGGCGACGGGCTCAACGGCGCGCGCTTCTGCGCCGCGGCGATCGCGCAGGCGTTCGTCGCGAGCTCGATCGAGGAGATCGTCGAGACGGGGCTGAGGCAGATCGATCCGGGATCGACCTACGCGAAGGTGGCCCGCGCGGTGATCGAGTTTCACCGCGCGCAGCCCGGCGACTGGCGCGCCTGCCGGGCGATGCTGGCGGCGGAGTGGGGTTACGACCGCTATCCGGGCGTGTGCCACATCATCCCCAATGCCGGCGTGACGGTGATGGCGATCGTCTATGGCGGCGGCGACGCGCCGCGCACGGCCGAGATCGCGACGATGGCGGGCTGGGACACCGACTGCAACGCCGGCAATGCCGCCTCGATCGTCGGCACCTTCCAGGGTTTCACGCCGGGCTGGGACAAGTACCGCAAGCCGATCAACGACGCGTTCGTCGCCTCGGGGGTGCTGGGGACGGTCAACGTCGTCGACATCCCGAGCTTTGCGCGCGAGCTGACGGTGCTGGCGCAGCGGCTCAATGGCGAGACGCCGGAGCCGGTTTGGGCGGAGGATTTCGAGCGGCGCGGCGTGCGCTTCGATTTCGCCGCGCCGGGCGCGACCCATGGCTTCCGCACCGAAGGCAACAACCAGATCGCGGTCAAGGCGGGCGACGGCAGCCTCGAGATCCTGCTCGACCGGCTGGAGCGCGGGCAGGGCGGGCGCGTGTTCTGGAAGCCGTTCTACCGGCGCTCCGATTTCGACGACGAGCGCTATCGCCCAATGTTCACGCCGCTTGCCGACGACGGGCAGGTGGTGCGGTTCAAGCTCAGGCTCGATCCGTGGAACGGCGACGGCAACCTCCGCGTCGTGCCCTATGTGCGGCGCACGATGAGCGGCCGGATCGAGGAGATGGCAGCCTGGCACGTGCCGGACTCGGCGGACTGGCAGCAGGTCGAGTTCGCCATCCCCGAGGGTGGCGGCGAGGCGGTCGACGAGATCGGCGTTCTGATCGAGTATTTCGGGCGGCTGAAGTTTTTGGGCCGGCTGTTCCTCGGCGACTTCTCGGTCAGCGGGCCGGGGAAGGTGGTGATCGATCCTGCCGTGGAAAAGCAGGAGTGGGGCGGCATCACGCGCTTCACCTGGAACCGCGGCGACTGGACGCTCGCGGACGGCGCCATCCATGCGCATTCCCCCCGCGACGCCGATGCCTGGACCGGCAACGCCTACCTGCGCGACGTGCTGGTGAAGGCCGAGCTCACGCCGCTGGCGGGCCGTTCGCATCTGGTCAGCGCCCGGGTGCAGGGAACGAGCCGGTTCTACGCCGGCGGCTTCGCGGGCAACGAGGTCGTACTGCTGCGCGAGGACCATGGCACCACCGTGCTGGCCCGCGCGCCGTTCCCGCCGGAGGCTGGGACGCGCTACGCGGTCGAGCTCGGGGTGCGCGGCGAGCGGCTGGTGCTGCGGATCGACGGCCGCGAGGTGCTGACCGCCAATGACGCCAGCTTCCGCTATGGCATGGCCGGCCTGCGCATGGCTTCAGGCGGACGGATGCAGGTGCACCGGCTCGAGATCGAGGACTTCGCGTGAGCAAGCCCATCCAGTTCAATCCCGCTGCGATCGGGCCGCTCGCCGGGGTGCGCGTGATCGACCTCAGCCGGCTGGTCGCGGGCAACATGATCAGCCTGCAGCTCGGCGACTTCGGCGCCGACGTGATCAAGGTCGAGCCGCCGCAGGGCGACCCCCTGCGCGAGTGGAAGGAGGACGGGCACCCGCTGTTCTGGAAGGTCTATGGCCGCAACAAGCGCTCGATCGCGCTCAACCTGCGCGAGGCGGGCGACATGGCGTCGCTGCGGGCGATGCTCAGGGCCTCGGATGTCTTCATCGAGAATTTCCGGCCCGGTACGCTCGAGGAGATGGGGCTCGCGCCGGAGCGGCTGCTCGTCGACAACCCCAACCTCATCATCGTGCGCGTCTCCGGCTTCGGGCAGACCGGACCCTATGCGCAACTGCCGGGCTTCGGCACCATCGTCGAGGCGATGAGCGGCTTTGCCTATCGCACCGGCTTTCCCGACCGCGAGCCGGTGCTGCCGCCGCTGGCGCTCGCCGACATGGTCGCCGGGCTCTACGGCGCCAACGCCGTTGTAACGGCGCTCTACGCGCTCGAGCAGGGCCGCGCCGCGGGGCAGGTGATCGACCTGTCGCGGCTCGAGCCGATGGTGTCGGTGCTGGGACCGGAGGCCGCGATCTTCCGCACCACCGGGCGGGTGAAGGAACGGAGCGGCAGCGCCTCGAACACGGCCTCGCCGCGCAACGTCTACAAATGCCGCGACGGCAAGTACGTGGCGCTCTCCGGTTCGACGCAGACGGTGGCGCGGCGGGTGTTCGAGATCATCGGTCACCCCGAAATGAACA
>DATMTK010000092.1:0-13144 GCA_035564755.1 Devosia sp.
CTGGTATTTCCAGGGCGGCGAGATCCGCGCCACCGAGGTCGCGAGCTTCGCCAATCGGCTGGTGACAAGGCTACCCGCCGGCCGCATGCCGATCGGGCAGGCGGCCTTCAGCCCCAACGGCCATTGGTTCGGCTACGTCCATGCGGACGAACAGGAATATCGCGCACTGCTCGCCGAGCGCGAGCGAGAGACCTCGGCCGGCCGTTTCGACTGGGATCGCGATCACCACCACCGTTTCCGCAACGCCATCGGCGCGACGCTGGCGGTGGTCGACACTGCGACCGGCGAAACCCGCACCGTGCACGCTGCCGACTATCATTTCCATCACGTGCTGTTCGTCGACGACGAGACCATCCTCATCAACCATCCGCGCGGCGTCGCCGGCATGTGGAGCATCAAGCTCGACGGCAGCGAGATTCGCCATCTGCGGCCGGCCGGCGCGCCCGGCGCGCACGGCGCCGCGGTCAACCACCAGGTGGTCACGGCGCGCGGCATCGCCTACGAAGCGGTCGGGCCGGGTCCAAACGCCACGCGACAGACCTGGTTCGGCATGTTCCATCCGGAGACGGGCCGCTGGGAGGAGGCGCCGCTGCCGACCAAGGGCTACGCGCATGTCGGCTTCGATCCGGCCGGAGTGTTCGGCTTCATCGAGAATGCCGGGGCGCGGCACGAAATCCTCACGGTCCACGCGGCCGCTGCACCGGACGGTCCGCTGCAGCTCAGCCTGCTGCGCACGCTAAGCAGCCCCGATCACAACGACCAGCGGCATCACGCGCATCCGGCGCTCTCGCCCGACCGGCGCACGCTCTACTTCACCGACTGGTCGCCGGATGGTTTCGCCCAGGTCTGCGCCCTCGATGTCGCCGACCTCGTGACCGCGGCCGTTCCAGCGGTCTAGGCGCGGACGGCCAGCAAGGCGTCGATTTCTTCCATCAGCGCCAGTGGCGCGAGCAAGTCCTCCCGCGACATCGGCGATGCGCCGCTGCGCAGCATTGCTGCGAACTGGTCGATGACGGGCAGCATATAGTCGTCCCCAGGCACGATCGGCTGGCGGAAGCTCGCCTCCTTGCCCACAACCTCCACGCCGAAATCGGAATGGCCCGAAACACCGAGCGGATGGAAGCTCAGCGTCACGCTGTTCTCGCCGCAGCGATAGGCGATCACCGGCTCGTCGGACCCACGTCGTTTCACCTTGCGGAATTGCGGCCCGAGCAATTCCTGCGCCAGCTCCACCGTGTGGATGGCATAGAAGATGGCGCCGCCATACTCGCTGTCCGGGTACCAGGTGCCCCACACGCCCAGCTCGATATCGCCGTCGATGCCGGCGAGGCGTGCCTTGACGCGCCGCGTCTCTTCCTGCCAGCGCAGGGCACTACCCGACAGCAGCGGTGTGCCGCTGCGTTCGGCGGCATTCACCATCGCCTCGGCATCGGTGCGGGAATTGGCCAGCGGCTTGTCGACGAACACCGGCCGCCGCGCTGCGAGGCAGGCGATGGCTGCATCGCGGTGCAGCGCGCCGTCGCGGTGGCCGACGACCACTGCATCCACGCTGCCGAGCAAGTCATCGATCGTGTGAAACGCGGCAAGGCTCGGGTCCCGTGCCGTCAGCTCGGTCACGCGTGCGTCGCCGCCGTGCAGCGCGGTGATGCGCAGGTCCGGCGCGCGCCGCTCGGCGTTGATGTGGCGGAGAAAGTCGTCGGCGTGGCTGCTGTCGAGGCCGACGAGGCCGATCCTGAGGCTCATGCGGTGCCGGTATTTACTTGACGCTCATGGGGGTCCCTGACAGGATAGTCATAAGTCATCATATGTTCTTAGACAATCGCTAGCGTGCCTCGTTGGCACATCGCGTCCAATCAACAGGGGAAGAACGTCCATGAGACTCTCGCTTCGCTTACTGCTCCTTTCCTCCGCTGCCTTGGCAGCGGTCGCCACCGGGGTGGCCGCTCCGGCCACCGCCGCCGACAAGACGCAGGTGACGCTGCTCACCATCGGCTATCCGGACAAGGACACCACCGACGCCAATACCGGCGCCATCGCCCCCGGCATCGACAAGCTCGAGGCCGCCTTCGAGAAGGCGAACCCGGACATCGATCTGGTGATCACCAACATTCCGTGGGGCGAGGGCTCGACCGGCTACACGCCAAAGACCGAGGCGATGGTGCAGGCCAACCAGTCGTGCCTGTACGAGATGCCGGGCGCCGCGACTTTCGCCAAGCGCGGCCTGCTGCAGAACCTCGACGACCTGATCGCCAAGGACAAGGACTTCAAGAATGTCTGGGGCAAGCAGCTCGACGTCGACAAGGTGTGGGGCCCGGATGGGCAGCACCTCTATTACATCCCCGACAACACCGGTGAGCGCGTGTTCAACTGGGATGCCACGATCTTTGCCGACTATGGCGTCGAGCCGCTGAGCAAGAACCCGACGCTCGACGAGATCGCCACCAAAGCCAAGGCGATGACCGGCACCGATCCCAAGACCGGCAAGCAGACCTACGGCTACTGGTACCAGGGTAAATACACCGTCTGGCAGTTCCTCTCGATCGCGCATGCGATGGGTGCCAACTGGGGCTCGATCGACTCCAAGGGCAAGATGACCATCAACTGGAACACGCCGGAATATCTGAAGGCGCTGCAGTGGCTGGTCGACATGTCGAAGTTCGCGCCGCAGGGCGCTCTCGCCAGCGACTCGATGCCTGACGGCTTCCTCAGCGACGACAACGTGGTCGCCATCATCCCTGAAGGCGAGCAGGGCTACTTCATCCAGCCGCTGATCGCCAATCCAGACCTGCAGAAGCGCTTCCGCTCGTCGTTCAACCTGCGCGGGCCCGACGGCGTCGGTGGCGTCTCGACCATCACGCCGCTCGCCATGGCGGCGAGCTGCCAGAACAAGGACGCTGCCTGGACGGCGCTCAAATGGCTCGCCGGCGCCCCGGAAGCCGAGGCCTACTACTTCCAGGCCGAGGGCCGTCTGCCGGCCGCATCGACCGGGGCCGAGGCCGTGCCGGCCATCGCCAAGTTCCCGGATGCGGACGTGGTGCTGACGCAGCCGCAATTTGCCGAAGCTCCCTACCCGTGGGCCGCCGACCAGCCACGGTTCTCCCTGCAGAATGCCATCGAAGCAGCTATTGCCGGCACGGCCACGCCGGCCGATGCTCTCGCCCAGGCGCAGAAGGAGACTGAAGACTGGCTGGCCAAGCAACCGGGCTGAACCAACGCATGACGCCGGAGTCATCTTCGTCTTCCCGTGACTCCGGCGCCATCGCCCGGCTCCGCCGTGCCTTTCGGGGCACGCTGGTCTGGTACGGCTTCGTCCTGCCGCCGCTGTTCCTGATCCTCGTCTTCATCGGCTATCCGACCGCCATCGCGTTCGAGCAGAGCGTATTCACCCAGGTCCCGGGCGGCGGGCAGAAATTCGCCGGCACGTTCCACTTCGAGCGGCTGGTCACCGACCGGGTGTTCTGGGGCGCGCTCGCCAATACGATCCTCCTCGGCGTCGCCTTCCTCGTCATCATCATCCCGCTCGCAACCATTCTCGCCTCGATGCTCAATCGGGTGCGGCGCGGCGCGACGCCGCTCAAGGTGATCTACTTCCTGCCGCAACTCACCTCGTCGGTCGCCATCGCGATCATGTTCAACTACGTGTTCCAGCCGGACTGGGGGCTGCTCAACGGCGCCCTGCGCGCCCTCGGCGTCACCCACCTGCCGCTCTGGCTCGCCGACCCGCGCTACGATCTCACCGGGTCGCGTGCCGCCGCGACGATCCTCGCGGTCTGGGCAGGCCTTGGCTACTTCATCATCATCGTGCTCGCCGGGCTGCAGTCGATTCCCAACGACCTCTTCGACGCGGCCGCCATCGATGGCGCCTCGCCGCTGCAATCGTGGTGGTACGTGACGCTGCCCAGCCTCAAGCCGACCTTCATCTTCCTCATCATCACCGGCAGCATCGACCAGCTGGCGCGCTTCTCCGATCTGTGGACGCTGGGGGGGCCCGGCGGCTCGCCGGCGCGGTCGCTGCAGTCGATCGTCATGTACATCTTCCAGCAGGGCTTCGTGGGCAGCGACTTCTCGCTCGCGGCCGCCGCCGCCGTGGTGTTCTTCATGATCGTCCTCGTCGTCACGACCATCGCCTTCTGGGGCTTCCTCAGGCGCGAATTCACGGCGGTGCGCTGATGGAGCAGCGGCTCTCTCCCCCGCCGAAAGCCGCAACCGGGCGCCGCTGGCGCCTGCCGCACGACTGGCGCTCGCAGGGCGGCATGAGCATCGCGCTCTGGATCGGGGCGTTCTTCATGATCGTACCGTTCGTGTGGATGCTCACCACCTCGCTCAGCCGCAAGGCCGACGTGTCGATGCCCCGTACACCGAGCCTGTGGCCGCCGGACCCGAGCCTGTTCAACTACAAGATCGCCACCGACAACCTTCCGATCATCCGGCTCTACCTCAACAGCCTGATCGTGGTCGGCGCGACCACCGCCGGCTACCTGTTCTTCTGTTCGCTCGCCGGTTACGCGTTCGCCAAGGGGCGTTTCCCGTTCAAGTCGACGCTCTTTGTGCTGTTCCTGGCGACGCTGTTCATCCCGTTTGAGACGCGGATGATTCCGCTCTATCTGTTCATGGGGCAGATCCATCTCACCAACACCTATTTCGCGCTGATCCTGCCGTTCCTTGCCGGTGGCTTCGGCACCTTCCTGATGCGCCAGACGATCTCCGGCATTCCGGACGAACTGGTGGACGCGGCGCGGATCGATGGCGCCTCGGAATTTCGCATCTTCTGGACGATCATCCTGCCGCTCTGCCGGCCGACGCTCGCGACCCTGGCGATCATCAACGTCATCTGGCGCTGGAACGATGTCCTCTGGCCGCTGCTGGTGACCTCGGATTCGAGCCTCTACACCGTCACGCAGGGGCTGGCCCTCGAGGGTCACTCGCAGGGCACCTACACCGGCGTGGCGCTGGCGACGGCGGTGCTGGCCATCGGCCCGGTGATCGTCGCTTACCTGTTCCTGCAGCGTTATGTGATCCGCAGCGTCGTTTCGAGCGGCGTGAAAGGATAGGCACATGCCGGTGGATAGAGCGTCTGAGGGCTGCATCTGGCATGGACAGCCCCTCATGAGCGTCTATTTTCGGCCGCAGTACCGATAGCGAGAGTTTTTCATGGTTCTGGTCCGGACCCGCCCGTTGCTCCCCGACGTCGTCCGTTCGGAACTGCGGCGTGCCATCATCGAAGGCGAGTTCCCGCCGGGCTCGAAACTGCCCAATGAGGAGGCGCTGTGCGAGCGCTTTTCGGTCAGCCGCATCACGCTGCGCGAGGCGGTGCGCGGTCTGATCGAGGACGGTTACGTGATCCGCCGGCAGGGCGCGGGAACGTTCGTCACCTCCGGCCCGGCGCTACGCAATTCGCTCGATACCAATTTCAGTTACACCGAGTATCTCGAATCGACCGGCATCAAGGTCAGCAAGAAGGTGCTCGACGCAACGCGCATGACCGCCGATTCCGAGGTGACCTCCGAGCTCGAGCTGTCGCCACACACCGAGGTGGTCGTGGTGCGGCGCGTCCGCATCGCGGGCAGGAAGCCGGCGATCTTTTCGATCGACAGCCTGCCGGCCGACATCGTCGATGCCAGGACCGACCTCAAGGCGTTCAGCGGCTCGCTCTACAAGCTGCTGTCCTCGCGCGGCCACGACATCGACCACGCCCGGGCCGTGGTGACGCCGACGCTGGCGACCGCCGACCAGGCGAAGATTCTCGAGGTCCCCAAGGGCACGCCGCTGCAACACCTGAAGCAGGTCGACTACGACACCGGCGGCCGGCCGGTGATGCGCTCGCTCGAATGGCACGTCCCATCGGTCATCGAGCTGCGCGTCTATCGCCGCGGCCCCGGACCGCTGCCGCGCTAGCTGCATCGGCAATGGACATCGCGGCGCCGAGGTTCTATCCGTAAGTCATCATATGACTCTGGATCGACGCATGCCCGCCCCCACACTCGCGCCGCCGCATCGGCTGATCGACAACCTCGCCTGGTGCTGGTGGACGCGGCCGCGCGCCAGCCGCATCGGCAATGCCCTCTTCGTCGGCGGCATCGAATCCGGTGGCGGCATCGTCGCGGCACGGCTCGACCTCGCGACCGGGCAGATCGAGCGGCGCATGCTGGCGCGGTTCGAGGACGACGACCACAACAACCCGGCGCTGCTCGCGGTCGAGGGCAAGCCGCTGATCTGCTTTTATTCTCGGCACGATGCGGAGGAGGGCCTGCGCTACCGCATCTCCACCGCGCCGCTCTCGGTCGCCGGTTGGCACCCGGAGCAGATCCTCACCTTCGGGGGATCGACCACCTATGCCGAGGTGCATGTGGTCGGCGGTGAAATCCATCTGTTCACCCGCGTCGACGAAATCCGCTGGGGCTGGCGGATGTCGGCCGACTGGGGAAACACCTGGACCGCGCCGCGCGACCTGCTCGCCTTCGATACCGACCAGCAGGTCTACATGGGCAGCGCGCTTTTGAGCGACGGACATACGCTGCGCATCGGCGTGTCCGGCCATCCCAAGGAGTACGAGAAGAAGCCGCTGCACGATGTGTGGGCCTGCCTGGTCGATCTGCGCAGCGGCGAGGTGCGGACGCCGGGTGGCAAGACGTTCGGCAATCTGCGGACCGGCGCCGGCTTGCCGCTCAACTACACAGCCCTCGAGCTGGTGCAAAAGACGGCAGCCGACCGGACCGTGAACTTGCTCGACGTGAGTTCCGGCCCGGTGTTCGAGATTGCCTTCGTCTCCAAGCTCAAGGACGATTTGTCGACCCGTGACGCGCAGTATCACGTCGCCTCTTTGCGCGACGGAAGCTGGCAGGTCGAGACCGTCGCACCGGCCGGTCGCAAATTTGGCTATATCGACGCGGGGCTCTATGTCGGCGGCATGGCCTTCCCCGAGCACGTGCCCGACGGCGTCGTCTATGTCACGCGCGAGTCGCAGGGCCTGTGGCATCTGGAGGAATGGCGGCGGCAGGCGGACGGCCACTGGTCCGGCCGCGATCTCGTCGCGCCGGGCCAGGTGCGGTTGACGCGGCCCTGGCCGGTCACACCGCCGTCACCCGACCTCGGCGTGGTGGCGCTGGAGCTCGAACGCTACGCCGACGACAGCTATTACGATACCCTCTCGCACCTTATCGGCGCCGCAGCGGGAAAGGTGAAATGATCGGGCTTGGCATGGTCGGGTGCGGCTGGGCCGCGGGCGAGATCGTGCGGGCCGGCGCCGGGCTGCCCGGGCTGGAGATCGTGTCGGTGCTCGATACCGATCGCGGCCGTGCCGAGGCGCTGGCCACGAAGGCCGGTGCGACCGTTGCCGCCGATGTCGACGCCCTGCTGCGCGACCCCAAGATCAACGCGATCTATGCTGGCCTGCCGCACGCGCTGTTGCCTGACATGGTGCAGCGGGCGCTCGAAGCGGGAAAGCACGTGCTGAGCGAGAAGCCGCTGGCGCTGACCCCGCAGGAGGCGACGCGGCTTGGTGCGCTGGCCGAGGCACGGCACCTGAAGCTGGCGGTTTTCTTCGAGCTGCGCCGCGCCGGCACGGTCGAAACGGCGCGCGGGATCGTTCGGGAAGGCCGCATCGGCGAGGTGCGCGTCGTGCGCTTCCGCACCATCATCGACAAGCGCCGCGACTATTGGGGCGCGCCGGGCCATCTCAACTGGCGGGCCAGCAAAGCCATGGCCGGCGGTGGTGTGGTGATGATGAACTCGATCCACCAGCTCGATACCGTCCGCTACATCACCGGGCTCGACTATGTTTCGGTCAGCGGCAACATCGCTACCTTTGCTGCGCCGGCCGGCGTCGACGTCGAGGATGCGGCGAGCGCCACCATAGGCCTGTCGAACGGCGGCATGGCGAACCTCGTCGCCGGCGCGCATTCGCCCGGCGCCCAGCGCGCGGAAACCATCGAGATCGACGGCACGCTCGGCCGGCTCGACCTGCCCGATCCGTTCGGCGACCAGCCGCTGCGGCTCTTCGCTGACAGCCGCTGGACCGATATTCCAGTCGAGCGTCCGGACAGCCACCGGCTGATGCTCCAATCCTTCGTCGAGGCCGTCGTTACGGATGGCCCGGTCCCTGCCGGCGCGGCCGATGCTGCCGCCGCGCTGTTCGTGGTCGATGGGCTCTACCGCTCGGCGGCAACCGGCCGGCTGGTCCAGAGCGGCACCAGCGCGGCGAAGGTCTCGCGGTAGCGTGCATAAGCCTTGGCGTAGGTCGTCGTCACGTCGCGATCCGGCTCGTAGCCTCGCAGTGGCAGGTTCAAGCTGAGGCTGGCACTGCGGAGATCCCCGAACCTGCCGAGGGCGACTGCGGCAAGCGTGCCCGCGCCCAGTGCCGAGGCGTCGATGTCGCCCAGCGCCCGAACTGGACGTCCGGCGATATCCGCGCGCATCTGGCACCACACGGCGCTTTTCGCACCGCCCCCCAGCACGCGGATATCGTCCGTCGCCACGCCCAGCGCTGCGAGCCGGTCGATCACGTCGCGCATGGCAAAGGCGGTTCCTTCCAGCACCGCGCGCGCCATGTGGGCTCGCCCATGCGCGGCGGTCAGTCCGGCGAAGCTGCCGCGTGCTTCGGCGATCCAGCGCGGCGCCATCGCGCCACTGAGCGCGGGGATGAACACCACCCCGTCGCATCCCGCCGGGGCCGCTGCCGCCAGCGCACTGAACGTTGTGTCCCCGTCGACCTTCAGCAGCTCGGCGGCCCAGCGCACTGCGCCGCCCGACAGCCAGCCGGGGTTGCCGAGGTGATAGCCGCCGCCCGGAAAAGCGTGCGTTTCGACCAGCATTTCAGGATCGATCACGGCCCGGTCGTGCAGCGCGCCCACTGCCTCGGCGGTGCCGAGCGACACGCTCACCGTGCCCGGTGCCGCGATGCCCGAGCCCAGCAGGTTGGCGAAGTCGTCTCCTGTCCCTACGGCCACCGGTGTTCCGGCGACGAGCCCGCTGAGCTCGGCCCCGCGCGCGCTGACGCGGCCAGCAATGTCTGCTTCGTTCGCAAGGACCGGTAGATGTCCGCGCCCGATACCGAACAGCTCCAGCAGCTCGTCGCTCCAGTCGCTGGCGGCGAGATCGAACAGCATCGTGGTCGAGGCCAGCGAGCGCGACATCGCGCTTTGCCCGGTGAGCGCCGCCAGCAGAAAGCTCACCGGCTGGTGCCAGGTGGCGGCCGCTCCCCGTTCACGCTGCAGCCAGGCGATCTTGGCGGCCATGTGCGTGGCGTCGAGCACCAGCCCGCCGCGCTCGCGCACCAATCCCGCGTCGAGCCCGGCGAGTAGCGGCTCGGCCCGCCGGTCCATCCAGAGCAACGCCGGTCCGAGCGGGTCGCCTGCCGCGTCGGTCGGCACGCAGCCATCGAGCTGGCCGCAGATGGCCAGCGCCTCGATCTGCTCAGGCCTGCAGCGAGCGGCATCCAATGCTGCAGCAATCGCCGGCCGCAGCGCGGCGAGCCAGTCATTGGCGTCCTGCTCGGCCCAGCCGGGCCGCGGAAAAGCCGGGCGATACCCGGCGGCGCCGGTGCCGAGGACGCGCAAATCGTCAGCCAGCACCACCGCTTTGAGGCTCTGGGTACCGAGGTCGAGCCCAAGCAGGGCCATGCCGGAAACTCACACCGTCGCGCAATCGGCGATCACGTCGCCGAGCTGCGAAACTATCGAGCCTTTGCGCGGGCTGTAAGAGCCGTCGAACACGGCCGTGCCGATGGTGAAGGCATCGCCGCCCGCCGCTGCCACGTCGGCGATCCGTTGCCGCGAGGTGATCGACCCCGCAACGATCAGGTAACCGTCCTTGCCAAGCCCCTTGCGCGCAGCGCGTACCAGGTCGAGCGGGTCGGCCTCGGTGGCGCGGTAGGCGAGAAGGTCGCAGCCGCCGCAGCCCTGCGCCACGAACTTTTCGCAATGCGCCGTGACGTCCGCCGGCTGGCCGCCAAGCTTGGTGGGGTGGCCCACGGGAAAGCCCGGGAACGGGTAGTAGGTCGTGTGCGTGCCGGCGATGATTTCTTTCACCGCGGCCACATCGGTGCCGCCGAGCAGCCGGTCGATCCCGAGCTTCTTGGCCGCTTCGGCCGAGCGCAGGCAGGCCTCCGGCGTCTCCGACACCACCTCCATGTAGGAGGTGGCGCCGCTCCGGCGGATACGCTCGGTGAGCTTGACCAGCACTGAAAAGTCGACGCCTACGTCCTTGAAGCCGATGTGCTTGAGGCCCAGCGGCAGGATCTGGTCGAGCACCAGCAGGCAGTCCTCCACCGTCTTGTCGCCGCGGGTCAGCATGAAGATGAAGTCCAACGGCGCCTCCGCGGTCAGAGTGAAGCCAGCATCGGTGCCAGCCGGCCGTTGGCTGCGGCAAGGTCGAGCACGGTGAAGCGGTTGCGGATCTCGCGCGCGTGCAGCAGCGCCTGCTCGTAGAAGCTGCGGTCGGTCCCGATATCGGCGGGGGCCCGCGGCGCTCCTGCCGCGCGCAGCGCCGCGTCGATGGTTGCAAGCGGCAGCAGCACGGCGGCCACGCGCTCGCGAATACCATCCCAGTCGCGCGCCAGCTTGTCGTTGAGTGCGTCCGCCCTCTGCTGGGTCAGGCGCTTATGCGCGAACTCCTCGAGCACCGAACCCGCGAGCTCCTTGCCGAAGCGCGCGGCGATCTCATCGTCGCTGCTGCGGTCGGGCGCGAGCTGCATCCGGGCTTTGGCCAGCATCGCGTGCTGCAGCCGTGCAATGGACAGCGTGGTGACCGCGATCTGTTCGCCGTGCAGCGCGGTCGATGCCGGCTGCGCCAGCATGTCGATGTAGTGGCTGACGAGATGCTCGGCCTGGCTCGCCGGCGCACTCGAGCCGACGATGGCGGTGCCGAAGCCAGAGAGCAGCAAGGTGCGGGTGAGCGTGCGCATCGCCCCGAGGTCGCCGCGCAGCAGCGCTTCCGCCTGCATGAGGAGCAGGGGTTCGTCCGCGCTCAACAGGTCGAACGGCAGCTCGCGATAGGCCGTGCCGAGCAGCAGATGCGACAGCAGCCAATCGGCCTGCGCCGTGGTGCGGCAGATGCTGTCGCCGAGGCCGGCGCGGATCATGCGCCTGGGCGCCGCTGCCAGCACGCCGAGATCGAAGAAGGCACCCACCGGCGGCTGTGCCGGCAGCGTGCTCTTGTGGCCACCGACAGTGATCGAGGCGGTGAGCGACACGAAGCCGTTCATCGACGGCGCCGTGGCGAACACGGCATAGGGCTTGCCCTCGAGCGCGCTCGCATATTTGGCGAGATCGTTGATGGTGCCGGAGCCGACCGCAATGAAGGCGTCGGCTTGGCCCGCCGCCGAGCGCACCTTGGCCACCGTCGCATCGTCGGGGTGCGGATCGGCGGGCAGCATGAGGCTCTGTACCTCGTATGTGCCGCGCAGTGCCGCCTCGACCCGCCCGCCGAGGACTTCGGCGGTCGAGGGGTCGCTGATCACCGCGAGCTTCCGGCCGAACCCGAGCCCGTCGACCAGCGCCGCCTCGTCACCGGCGATCGAGTCGGCGATGACCAGCGAGCGGGTCGCGATTTTCACCGCAGCCCCGCTTTCGGGGTCGACATAGCGGCCGTCGAGCAACTGCTGCAGGCGGTCTGGCGCGTCGGCGCCTCTGCTGGGCACGGGCCGGATTGCGCTCATGGGCACCGCCCGCGCAATCTCGCGGCCGGGGCTTCCCATGTCATCGGCAATGGCGTTGTAACGATCGGCAAAGCTGGTCGGTGAGTGGTAAGACGTAATATGACTTGTTAGCGAAGTTCCGTGCCGACCGCAATGCCGGTTTGCGGTCTAATCGGCGCGCAGCGCAAGGAGTTGCCGCGCAAATTCGACAAAGCCGGCGCTACCGCGCGCCCTCGTCACATAGCCCGGCAAATGCGGCATGCGTCCGGCAAAATCGCGCACATTGGCAACGCCCACGGCATTGGGGAAATGCGCGAACATCGGCGCGTCGTTGGGGCTGTCGCCGACAAAGACGATGCGATCCCGCTCACGCTCGCCATCGAGGCCGAAGGCCTCGTGCAGCATGCTCAGGCTCGTCGTCAGCTTGTCGTGTGCGCCGTACCAGCCGTTGACGTGGATGGACGAAATCTTCGCCACCGCCCCATGTTCCTCGAAGACCTGCACCACGCGCTCGGCGGCCGCCTGGCCGAGCGGCGGCACGTCTTCGCAATAGTCGATGGCGAGGTCGGTGCTGCGAAATGCCTGGTCTGCGGCAATCGCCGTGCCCGGCACCGCCGCCAGCGCTGCGGCTGCGACGGCGTCGAGCCGCTTTCGATCGGCTGCCCGCTCTTCGGCCGGGCGCCGATAGACGCGCTGCATATGATGCGTGCGGTCATCGTAGCGGAACCACAAGGCGCCGTTCTCCCCGACCACTCCGTCCACCGGCCACTGCCGGGCGATGAGGTCGCACCACCCTGCGGGCCGGCCGGTCACCGGCACGACGATCAGCCCGGCCTCGTGCAGGGCCTCGAGCGCGGCATAGGCTGCTGCCGGCAACCTGCCGTGGTCGGTCAGTGTATCGTCGATATCGGTGAGGACGGCACGGATGGATTTGGCCGTGACCGCAGCCAGCCGGGAGAGTTCAAGCATTAAGTGGTCATATCATAATATGACTTCGGCTCAAGAGGCTGGCGCTTGTCATCCGGCGCGCCCGTATGCCATTCCCGTTACAGCCTGCGGTCAGGGGAAGAGTCATGCGCGTGTTCGTCGCCGGGATCGGCACCGAGGTCAATACGTTCTCGCCGGTCTTCATCGGTCTCGACAACTTCAAGCGCACGCTTTACGCGCTGCCCGGGCAGCACGACGACCGGCCGACGCTGGTCACCTCGCCGCTGATCCATGCGCGCAAGCATGCTGCCGCCGGCGAGTTCGAGCTCATTGAAGGCACCGTCACCTGGACCGATCCGGGCGGGCTGATCAACGGCCAGGCCTACGAGACCATCCGCGACGAGATCCTCGGCCAGCTTCGCGCCGCGCTACCAGTCGACGGCGTCGCGCTCTGCCTTCACGGCGCCATGGTGGCCCAGGGCTATGACGATCCCGAGGGCGACCTCATCGCCCGCATCCGCCAGATCGCCGGGCCCAGATGCATCATCGCGGCGGGGCTCGATCCGCACAGCCACCTGACGCGCA
>DATMTK010000093.1:0-10034 GCA_035564755.1 Devosia sp.
TTCACCCGCTCGAGGAACATCTCGTACGTCACGCCGTCATGCAGGTCTTCCGAAGGGTGGATCTCGTATGCCAAATCCACGCCCTGCCGGTCGAACTCGTCGAGGATCGGCATCCAGCGGCGCGCGAGCTCGTCGAAGGCCTCCTCGACCAGGCCGGCAGGCCGCTGCGGAAACGGATAGAGGAACGGCCACGCGAAGGCGCCTGAGAAGGTCGCGTGCGCCTTGATGCCGAGGTTCTTGGACGCGCCGGCGCACCATTTGAGATGCTGCACGGCCCATTCCTGGCGCTTCTTGGGGTTCCCCTGTACGGCCGGAATGGCGAAGCCGTCCGACAGCGTGTCGTAGACCGGATGCACCGCAACGAGCTGGCCGATGATGTGGCTCGCAAGGTCCGTGATGACGATCCCGTGCTTGGCCGCCACCGCGTTGAGATCGTCGGCGTAGGCCCTGCTGGTCGCAGCCTTTTCGACGTCGATGAAAGCCGACACCCAGGTCGGAATCTGGACGCCTTTGTAGCCCAGGCCCGCCGCCCACGCGCAGATATGGTCGAGAGTGTCGAATGGCGCCTTGTCGCCCGCGAACTGGGCAAGGAAAATCGCCGGGCCTTTGATGGTCTTCATAGTTGGGCTCCCTGTCGGGCGGGCTCGGTCGCCGCCTTGACGTACGTAACTTGGCGCGAACGTCGACGCTCCCGCGACGACTGTCAAGCGCCGGAAACGTGCGATTGCCAACACGCTTCGGGCGGCTCACGCCGCCCGAATTCCGTTCTATCTCAGTGCGCTTTGAGAAGTGCCCTCGCCTCGTCGGGAGGCAGTGCCGCAGGACGTTCGCAGGTGGTCGAGAGGGTCATCACCTGGCCCGTTTCGCCCGCCTTGAGGATTGACGTCATGACGTCGACCGCATGCAGCGCCGTATCGATGTCGCAACGGGCGTGCCGGCCGGTCTCGAACGCGTCCATCATGTCGGCAAGGCCGGCGTTGCGGTAGTTTGCCCGCGGCGTGGGCGTGTCCAGATTCTGATTGGCGACGCCGAATGGGTGATCCCATGGCACGACTTTCTCGCGAGCGCCGGTCGTGCCGGCAACGGTGACGTCGCCATTGAAGAAATTGGGATCGGGCACGAACACCGAGCCCTCGGTGCCGTAAAGCTCGATATTGTGGTGCCCGTGGCTCTGCACGTCCCAGCTCGCGCCGAGCGTGATGATGGCGCCGTTATGGAACTCCAGCACGGCATGGATCGTGGTTGGGGTGCCGACCTTGATGAAGGTGCCCTTGAACGGGCCTTCGGCCGTGACCTCGCGCTCGGTACGCGCCATCCCGGTGAACGCGGTGACCCGCTTGATCGGCCCGATCAGGCTGATCAGGTCGGTGATGTAATAGGGACCGAGGTCGAGGATCGGTCCGCCGCCTGGCTGGAAGAAGAAGTCCGGATTTGGATGCCAGTGCTCCATGCCCCGGCTCAGCACATGCATGGTGCCGGAGGCGATGCGGCCGATTTTTCCGCTGTCGATGATCGAGCGGGCCTGCTGGTGCGCGCCGCCGAGGAAAGTATCGGGCGCCGAGCCGACCTTGAGCTTGCGCTCGTTGGCCATCTTCCTGATGGCCTTGCCCTCGTCCACCGAGAGCACGAACGGCTTTTCCGAATAGGCATGCTTGCCGGCCGAAAGGATGTCGCTCGTGACCTTGTAGTGCACGGCGGGCACCGTCAGGTTCACGATGACGTCGAGCTCGGAGTTCTTGAGCAGCTCATCCGGCGTCTGTGCCTTCACCTTGTATTCGTCGGCCCGCTTCCTGGCGGCCTCGGGCAAGATGTCGGCGATGGCGCGGACTTCGAGGTTCCTGAACAGCGGCGCCAGCCGCAGATAGGCCTGCGAGATGTTGCCGGCACCCATGATGCCGACGCCATAGACCTTGCTCATGTCAGGCGGCCCACTTCTTCACGGACTCGATCGAGCGGCGAGCGAAGCGTAGCGCGTCGTTCGGCTTGTCGTGCTCGGCGACGAAATACTTCGCCTTGGTCTTGGCCTTGGCGGTGGCGAGCAGCGACTTCCAGTCGAGCGTACCGTAGCCCACGTCGGCCCAGCCGTCCTCGTCGACCGCTTCGCCTGCCTTGGCGATATCCTTGACATGGATCGCAGTGATCCGACTGCCGTATTTGTCCATCCAGGCGACCGGATCCTGCCCGCCCTTCACCACCCAGGCGAGATCCATTTCCCATTCGAGCGCCGGGGCAGCGGCAAGCAGCACATCCATCGGGAACACGCCGTCGGCGCCCTTTTTGAATTCCCAGTGATGGTTGTGATAGCCGAAGCCGACGCCAGCAGCGTTGAGCGCCTTGCCGATGGTGTTGAGCTTGTTGCCGAAATCGCGCCAGTCGCCCTTTCCCTCACGGAAATCGGCCGAGGGAGGCGCCGGGCAGTAGATGGTCTTGATGCCCACGGTCTGGGCGATCTTGACGGCCGCGGCGGTGTCCTCGAGCTGGGCAAAACCGATATGAGCGGTCGGCATCACCAGTCCAGCAGCCTTAAGGCTCGCCGCAAGGGCCGCAGGGTCGGCAAACTGGCCGCCCCAGCCCTCGACCTGCGTATACCCCAGGCGCTTGACCTCCTTGAGCACGTCGTCCTGCGCCCCCTCGTTGCGGGTGCTGTAGAGCTGGATGGAGAAATCCATGATGGCCTCTTTCTAGGCTGACCGATCACGCTGCCGAACGGCGATCGGCGGGAATGACTTTTGCGGCCCACGCCGGAGCCGCAATGATTCTGGCATATATGGCGCTAGAGACGCTTGCCCGATGCGGTGTCGAACACGCTGCCGCGCGCCGGGTCGAACCCGAGCGTGATTTTCTGGCCGGTCGCAAGATGAATATCCGAAGACGTGCGAAATTTGATGGACTGTCCACCAACCTTGCTCCATCCGACCGTCTCCGAGCCCATCGGCTCGACCAGGTCGATTTCGCTCAGCACGCGGAACGGCATCTTCTCGGCATCGCCCCCAACGAAGATGTGCTCGGGCCGTACACCCAGGACGGCCTCCGTCTCGACCGCCGGCGAGCTGGAGAACTCGTACCCGTTGAGCGTCACCGAAGTATCGCCCAGCGCGAAGCCGGAGCCGCTCAGCTTGCCGTCGAGGAAGTTCATCGTCGGCGATCCGATGAAGCCGGCGACGAAGAGGTTGACCGGCTTGTTGTAGATGGTGTGCGGATCGGCAAGTTGCTGGATGACGCCGTCGCGCATGATCGCGATGCGATCCGCCAGTGTCATCGCTTCGATCTGGTCGTGCGTCACGTAGATCATCGTGTTCTTGAGCCGCTGATGTAGCCGCTTGATCTCGACGCGCAGGTCCGAACGCAGCTTCGCGTCGAGGTTCGAGAGCGGTTCATCGAACAGGAACACGTCCACGTCGCGCACCAGCGCACGGCCGATGGCGACGCGTTGCCGCTGGCCGCCCGAAAGATTGGCCGGCTTGCGCTTCAGAAGCGGCTGGATTTGCAGGATTTCCGACGCGCGAGCGACGCGCGCGGCGATCTCGTCCCGTTTGACGCCGGCGACCTGCAGGCCGAAGGACAGGTTCTTCTCCACGCTCATCTGCGGATAAAGAGCATAGGACTGAAACACCATGCCGATGCCCCGATCCTTGGGCTCCTCCCAGGTCACGTTCTTGCCGCCGATGAAGATCTGCCCGCCATTGATGTCGAGCAGGCCGGCAATGGCATTGAGCAGCGTGGACTTGCCGCAGCCCGAGGGGCCCAGCAGGACGAGAAACTCGCCGTCGTCGGCTGTAACATTGAGCTTCTGCAAGACCTTGAGGGCGCCGAAGCTGATGTCGAGGTCGCGGACGGATACTTGTGCCATAAATTCAGCCCTTCACTGCGCCGGCCGCGATCCCACGCACGAACCACCGGCCTGATACGAAATAGATGATGAGTGGAACGGCCGCCGCTTCGATCGTCGCCGCCATGTTGATGTCGTACGAGGGCACACCCTGCGTCGTGTGCACGATGTTCTGAAGCTGCACCGTCATTGGCCAGTTGGGACGGCCGGCAAAGATCACGCCGAACAGGAAGTCGTTCCAGATGCCGGTGACCTGCAGGATCAGCGCCACCACCGTGATCGGCACCGACATCGGCAGCATGATGTAAAAGAACGTCTGCCAGAAATTCGACCCGTCCACACGCGACGCTTTGAAGAGCTCGATCGGAAGGCCGGCGTAGAAGTTCCGGAACAGCAGCACCAGCACCGGCATGCCGAAGATGGTGTGCACCACGATGATGCCGCCCAGCGTCGAGAACAGGTGCACCGTCCTCAGGCCGAGGATGATCGGGTAGATCACGACCTGGTAGGGAACGAACGCGCCGAACACCAACAAGCCGAAGAAAAACCCGGCGCCCCGGTAATTCCAGAAGGAGAGTGCGTACCCCGTGAGCGAGGAGATGCCGATCGACACGATGACGGCCGGCACCGTTATCTTCACCGAGTTGAAGAAACCCGGATGCAGGCCGGAGCAGTCGCCGCCGGTGCAGGCGTGCAGCCAGGCATCGATCCAGGGCTGGACCGTCGGATGCTGCGGCAGCGACAGGATATTGCTGGAGAGGACCTCCGGCATGGCCTTCAGCGAGGTGATCACCATCACGTAGACGGGGATCAGAAAGAAGATCGCCGAAATGATCAGGAACGCATAAAGCCCGACGCGACCGGCTGTCACGCGCTTGGGGCGGGCGCCCCAGGGCTCCTCGGCGGTCCGAACGGCAGTATCCATGGTCGTCGCAGTCATGCCGTCACCACCTTTCGTCCGGAAAACGCCCGATACAGCCCTACGCCTCCGAGCACGATGACGACCGGCAGCAGCATCATCGTCGCGGCGGCCATGCCCTGCGCCGCATTTTGCCGGTCGCTCAGCATCTGCAGCACATAGACCGCCGGCATCATGGTTGCGTTGCCGGGCCCGGCCCCAGTCATCGAGACGATGATGTCATAGATGCGCAGCGTGCCGATGCACTGCAGGATCAGCGTCGTCGCCACGGCGCCGCGCATCATCGGCAGTGCGATGAACAGATAGGTGCGCCAGGCCGGGATGCCGTCGACGCGTGCCGCTTTCCAGATCTCGGCGTCGATGCCGCGCAGCCCGGCCAGCAGGATCGCCATGGTCACACCGGCGCCTTGCCAGACGCCCGCGACGACCAGGCCATAGAGAGCCGTCTTGGCGTCGTTGAGCGGCGAAAAGTAAAAACTCGTCCAGCCGAATTCGTGCATTGTGGCGTTGAGGCCGTAGTTCGGATCGAGCACCCACTGCCAGACGAGGCCGGTGACGATCAGCGACATCGCGAACGGATAAAGGAAGATCGTGCGCAGCAGGTCTTCCTGCTTGATGCGCTGATCCATGAACACAGCGAGCAGGTACCCGAACACCAGATTGGCGATGATCGACAGAATGCCGAACAGCCAGATGTTCTTGACCGCGGTCAGCCAAATGTCCGTCGACCACAGCCGCTCATACTGGTGGAAGCCGATGAACTTGTAGTCCGGAAAAACGACGGTGTTGGTGAAGGAAAAGTAGACCGAAAGTCCAATGCCGAAGATGTAAACGCCGACCGAAACGATCATCAGCGGGATAGTCGCGATGACCGACGAGATCGGGAGCTTCCTTCTGGTCCGCTCTGCCATTTGCTACGCCTCTCTGGCGCGGCCAAGGCGCATCGCCCAAGGGGTGGGTGCCGGCCGTCAGGCCGGATCATAGACCGTCGAAACCGTTTCGACGATCACCCTGGATGGCTCCCCCCAAACGAACGCCCGCGCGCCGCCTGAATAAGAAGAGGCGCTGTCGATATGACAGCGCCTCCAGACTGCTGACGCTTAGTTCGCGTTCTTGAGGATGTTCACGTAGTCGGCCTGAGCCTGGTCGACCGTATAGGTCGGGTCGTTGAAGAACTTCGTGAACAGGTCGTTCATCTGGTTGGTCGTGTCGTTCGACAGCCAGCGCTGGGCGTCGGTCACGATCTCATCCGGATGGTTGTTGAAGATGTCAAGCGCCTTCTGCAGGCAGGGATCAGCCGATCCCATGTCGACATCCGAACGCACGGGCGAGGAGCCCTTGGCGTTGTTGAAGGCCAACTGCACGGCCGGCGAAATGATCAGGTTCGCCAGACGCTTCTGAGCGGCTTCTTTGTTCGGGTCCGTCTGCTTGGGGAACACGAACACGTCGCCGCTGGTCGTGGCCGTCGGATGGGCGTCGTCGAAGCCAGCGATGCAGCCATAGTCCTTGGTGCCCACTTCGCCCTTGGCGGCGAATTCACCACGCTCCCAGTCGCCCATGATCTGCACGGCGGCCTTGCCGGAGTCGACGAGCTTCCAGGTGTCGTTCCAGTTGCGGTTCGCGTAGCCGTCGTCGGAGTAGGCGCGCAGCGACTTGAAGTCGGTGAGCAGCTTCTTCATCTCCGGCCCGCCGGCGAGCGCGAGATCCTTGTCACGCAGGATCTTGTCGCGCATGTCCTTGCCGAGCTCCTCGGTCTGCAGCACGCCGAACGCACCGGCGATCTGCCAGCCGCCGCCGTCACCACCGATGGCGAACGGAATGACGCCGTTGGCCTTGAGCTTGGGCGCATCGGCCAGGAAGTCCTGGAAGTTATGGGGTTCGGGCAGGCCGGCGTCCGCAAACACCTTCTTGTTGTACCAGGCCCAGTTCCACGAGTGAATGTTGACCGGCACGCACCACCAATGGCCGTCGACGAGGCAGCCTTCCGACACTTCGTGCGGACGGATGACCTTCTCCCAATTGCCGGCAGTGGCGAGATCGGTGAGATCGAGGAGCTGGTTGTTCTTGATCAGCTCTTCATACTCGCGGCCCGGGTTGAACTGCGAGGCGCCCGGCGGGTCGCCGCCCTGAATGCGCTGCATATCGGTCGTGCGCGCCGTATTGCCGTCCGCAATGGCATCATCGACCCACTTGTCGCCGGCGCCATCATTGTTGAACGCATCCCGGAACTGATGCACGGCCGCGGTCTCGCCCGGGGACGTCCACCAGTGGATGACCTCGAGGTCCGTCGCACGCGACGCCGCCGAGGTGGCCAACACCGTAGCAGCCGCCGCGAGGGCGACCACCGAAAGTTTCTTCATAATGCAATCCTCCCAACGTTGACCGGAAGCGGATGCTTCCGACCCCCTGCCCTCACCCGTGAAAGCCTTCCTCAAAGCTCTCTCGACGGACAGCGTGAAATCGATTACACGAAACCTCGAATGAGATCAATGCAATCGATTTCAAAATCTTCAATCACTTCTTGCGTCCCTGTCAAGATCGAACTAGAGAGGCGAGCGTGAGGCGGCGATGAGGGCCGCTGTCATCCATGGACAGCTCCAGAAAACAACCGACAATTCAAGACGTTGCGCGGCACGCCAACGTCTCCGCTGCAACTGTCAGCCGTGTGCTCAGCACGCCGGACCGGGTGTCTGAGGCGACGCGCGCCCGGGTGACGAGCGCGGTTACCGAGACCGGTTACACGATCAACCAGGCGGCCCGCAGTTTACGCCTGCAGCGAGCCCGCACCATCCTGACGGCGATGCCGGGGATCGGCAATCCCTACTACTCCACCGTGCTCGAGGCGGTGGTCACAACGGCCGCGACGCGCGGCTATGGCGTGCTCGTCACGGGTCGCCTGGGCGACGATCCGGCGCGCTGGCTGTCGGACTATTTCTTGTCGAACCGCGCCGACGGCCTGCTGCTGTTCGACGGTTTTCTGGATACGCGCAAGCTGCATGCAATTTCCGCCGACGGCAGCGCCATGCCGCTGGTCGCAGCCTACGACGAACTGCCGGATCCGCAGATCAACTCGGTGATCACCGACAATCTTCAGGCCGCCGAGCGGGCGGTGCAGCATCTGTTTGACCTCGGTCACCGCAAAATCGGCCACATCAGCGGCCCCTCGCGCAACACGTTCCCCAACGAAAGGCTCGTGGGGTTCCGCAAGGCGATGTTCGAACGACGGCTGCCGGTTCGCGAGGATTGGATCTTCCCTGGCAACTACGCCATGCAGAGCGGCGAGGCCGCCGCCGCCCATTTCGCGGCCCTCCCGGAGCGTCCGACAGCAATCTTTGCCGCCAATGACGAGATGGCGATCGGACTTATCTCGAGCTTTCGCCGCCACGGAATCGAGTGCCCGCGCGATATATCGGTCATGGGCTTCGACGACATCACCATTGCGCACAACTACTTCCCGGCCCTCACGACGATGCGTCAGCCGCGCGAGGAAATCGGACGCATCGCCACCGAAACCCTGGTCAACATCCTCGAAGGCAACCACGAAAGCCGCGAGCCGGTGCGCGTGGTCCTGCAGTCCGAACTGATTGTGCGCGAAAGCACAACCAGCCCCGCCAGAGCGTGACGGCGGCGGCGGAACCGGATACATCGGGCGCACGGCCCCGTAGCTCAGCGGATAGAGCAGCGGCCTTCTAAGCCGTTGGTCGCAGGTTCAATTCCTGCCGGGGTCGCCAATCCGCACCAAGCCTGCCGGCCACTCGGATTCTAACATCTGAGCGCTTATTTACGCTTTGTTGCGAAATCCAGCAGATATTCGTCAGAGTATTACTTGCTCTTTTTATCGATGATACTTAATCGCTCCGGGTTGCGTCACCATGGACGACTTTTCGACTTCAATTCACTCAGGCCCTCGGGGCAAAACTGCATTTTCAGCGCCTCTCGACGTGCGCTACGTCGGTCCCCTGCTTGGCCGCTACGGCTTTGCCGCCAAAGACGAAACCGGAGACAGCAAGACCGCGGTCTATGCCTGTCGCACCGCCGGCCTGTCGCCGCATGTCGTTTCCCTCGTTGCGCCTGTCTCGGTTCCGGTCAACGATCATACGAACCTGCTGCTCGATCATGTCGGCCTGCTCCAAGGCCACGTGACCCGGAGCACCAATAACGGTTTCGAGCTTGCCATCGACTGCACGAGCTTCGAGCGCGAAACCCTCGCGGCAAAAATCAATTGGCTGAAGCGCTATCGACTGCACAAGGCCGACGAAAAGCGCAAATCCGGCCGGTTCCTGCCTCGGCGGCCGGACGCCACCATTACCCTGCAGGACGGTACCAGCGCCCGCTGCCTCGTGATCGACGTTTCGACCTCAGGGGCTGCCATTTCGTCCCACATCTCTCCTCAGGCCGGCGAGCACTTGCGGCTCGGTACCCTTCCGGGCCGGGTGATCCGGACGATGGACGTCGGCTTTGCGATGGTGTTCGACCAACCCTGCCCAAACGACGAAATCGAAGCAAGAATCCACGGTTAGCTCGCGCAGACCCGCGACGCGGCTGCTACTTCAGAGGAGCTTGAGGCCGTCGCCGGCGGTGTACGTGCCGAACAGCTTGCCGTTGGTGGCATCGATGAGCTGCAGCGGCTGCGAGCCCTGCCCGCCATTGTTCACATAGGCATAGGCGACGGCAATGAACTGCTGCTTCAAGGTCAGGTCGAGCCCCTCGAACAGTGGCGTCACGCCGATCTTGGGGGGCGAATCGAGCGCCTGCACGCCGGTGAAGATTCCCTGGTTGATCAGCGTCACGAGGAATGCCTTGCGGGCCCCTTGATCCATGGAATCGGGATCGACGACGGAGATCGCTGACGGCGCTTCCGGCGTGATCGTTGACGGCGCCGCAGCGCTCGACGAGGACGCCTCGGGGCTCGATGACGACACGTCAGCCGGCGAAGATGACGGCTCGGTCCTCGACGACGGGGAAGCACTCTCCGACGCCGCCGGGCTGGCGGACACCGACGAAATCTCGGCTGTTTCCGTCGACGACGCAGCCGACGCACTTTGCGTCGCCGGACCGCCCTGCAGGGCGCGGGTGATCAGGAAGAGCGCGGTCACGATCACGACGGCGGCGGCGAGAACGCCCCATCCGACGAGCTTTTGTTGTCTGGTTCGCCGGGCCAAAGTCCGTTCCACGCAAGCCAAGAGGACAGCTCAGCCCACGCGAAGAACGAAGTCCGTCGCGGCACTGATTCCGCACTCTTATTTGAACTGGCGGCGAATGGCCACTTTGGCCGAAAACGGGCGC
>DATMTK010000094.1:0-32408 GCA_035564755.1 Devosia sp.
ACAATGTGACCGTACCGTGTCTGCCCGATGAATCGCAGATGAACGGAACGATCCGGTGAAGTTCAGGCGTTTGGCGACAAGCTGTCCATTCGCAGCGTCAACATGACAACCAAAAAGACCTGAAGGAGACTCCATGTCACGCTTCATCAAGCTCAGCACCCTCGCCAAATCCGCGGCCGTCGCCCTCGCTCTCGGCGGCGCCACGCTTGCCGCCGTTCCGGCGCAGGCGGCTCCGCCGAGCATCGATTTCCATTTCGGCCTCGGTGGCGGCGGCATCTCGATCGGCGGCGGCAAATACTGCCTGAGCGACCACCAGGTTCGCCGCTTCCTGCAGTGGCAGGGCTACGACCAGATCCGCTACACCGACCGCCGCGGCCGCATCGTCACGGTGCGGGCGGAGCGCCACCACCGCGAGTATCGGATCAGCGTCGATACTTGTCGGGCGCGCATCATCAGCGTCCAGCGCGTCGGCCACAGCTGGGACCGTTGGGACCATCGCCACTAGGCCAGAGCTCGAAGGGGCCGCCAATCTGGCGGCCCCTTTTATTCCGGCGCAGGCTGCAGTTTGGCCAGGATACGCACCAGGGCCTTGAGGTCGGCGTCCGGAAGCGCTGCGAAATCTGCGGGCGCGGTGCGGAATTCCGGACCGTGCTGTGGCTCTGTTCGCCCGAGGCAAGTTTCATCACGGGCGCCGTCATTCCCATCGATGGCGGGCAGAGCGCCGGCACCAAGCCGCCGCAGATGTACCGGCAGGGCGAGCGGATGGACGCTGCGGGCTAAATCGAGGCCGCGGAGCGGGTGGCTTGCGTTGACCCCGCGCGGCGCTGTACCACGCCGCCATGAACGCCCTCACGCAAACCGCCCCGGCGACGCGGCTCATGCCGTACCAGTCGCGGCGCACCTTCGCGATCATTTCGCATCCCGACGCCGGCAAGACGACACTGACCGAAAAGCTGCTGGCGAGCTCGGGCGCCATCAACCAGGCCGGCGCGGTGCGCGGCCGCGCCAATCAGCGCGCCACCCGCTCGGACTGGATGGAGATCGAGCAGCAGCGCGGCATCTCGATCTCCTCCTCGGTGATGACCTTCGAGCACGATGGCCTCACCTTCAACCTGCTGGACACACCCGGCCACTCCGACTTCTCGGAAGATACCTACCGGACGCTGACCGCCGTCGACGCCGCCGTGATGGTGATCGACGTCGCCAAGGGCATCGAGAGCCAGACGCTCAAGCTGTTCGAAGTGTGCCGCCTGCGCGATATTCCGATCATCACCTTCGCCAACAAGGTCGACCGCGAGGGCAAGGATCCCATCGCCATCCTCGACGAGATCGCCGATACGCTGGCGCTCGACGTGACGCCGGTAGTGTGGCCGCTGGGGCAGGGCGTCGACTTCAAGGGGATCGTCGATCTCGTCGGCCAGCGCGTGCTGTCGCCCACCGGCGAGGTGCTGAAGGAGTTCCAGGACCCCGACGAGCTGCTGAACGATCCCGGGCTCACCGCCGACCCGGTGATCAAGGCCGCGCTCGAATCCCTCGAGCTCGCGCGCATCGGCTATCCCGAGTTCGACCTTGCGACCTATCGCGCCGGGCATCTGACGCCGGTGATCTTCGGCTCCGCGCTGAAGACCGTGGCGGTGCCCGAGCTGCTGCGCGCGCTCGGAAGCTGGGCGCCCGAGCCGCGGCCGCAGCCGGCCGAGCCGCAGCCCATCAATCCCAACGAGCCGAAAGTCACGGGCTTCGTGTTCAAGGTGCAGGCGAACATGGACGCCAATCACCGCGACCGCGTGGCCTTCCTGCGGTTGAGCTCCGGCACCTTCCAGCGCGGCATGAAGCTTCGGAACGTGCGCACCGGCAAGGACCTGACCATCGCCAACCCGATGTTCTTTTTCGGGCACGACCGCGAGCTCGCCGAGGAGGCCGTGGCCGGCGACATCGTCGGCATCCCCAATCACGGCACGCTCTCGGTCGGCGATACGCTCACCGAAGGCGCCACCATCAAGGTCACGGGGATTCCGAACTTTGCGCCCGAGATCATCCGCCGCGTACGGCTTTCCGATCCGATCAAGGCCAAGCAGCTCAGCAAGGCGCTGAGCGACCTTGCCGAGGAGGGCGTGGCGCAGGTGTTCCGGCGCATGGTCGGCGCCGACTACATCGTCGGCGTCGTCGGCCAGCTCCAGCTCGAAGTGCTGCAGGCGCGCATCCTCAAGGAATACAACGTGCCGATCAGCTTTGAGAGCATCAATTTCGAGATGGCGCGCTGGGTCCGCGCCGACGACAAGAAGGAGCTCGACCGCTTCATCAGCGCGCAGAAGCTCGAATTCGCCGAGGACAAGGACGGCGATCCAGTCTATCTCGCGCAATCGGCCTGGTGGCTCGCCCGGGCGCAGCGCGACTGGCCGAAGATCGAATTCCTCGCCACCAAAGAACGACACTGACCTTCAACTTCAGGAGCATCACATGACCATCACCCGCCTGCAGCCGGGCAAGCGCATGAGCCAGGCCGTCAAGCACGGCAACACCGTTTACCTCGCGGGCCAGGTGGCCAACGATCCCAACGGGACCGTCGAGCAGCAGACGCGTGAGGTGCTCGCGGCGATCGACAAGCTCCTCGCCGAGGCCGGCACCAGCAAGTCCAAGGTGCTGAGCTGCCAGGTGGTGCTCAACAATATCGGCGATTTCGCCGCGATGAACTCGGTCTACGATCAATGGATCGATCCGGCCAATCCGCCGGCCCGCGCCTGCATCGAGGCCCGCCTTGCGGCGCCGGCGCTCAAGGTCGAAATCATCGCCGTCGCGGCGCTGGACTGAAGCAACGGAACGACGTGGAGGGAAGCATGAGCAGCAGCGAGACGGTCGGCTTCATCGGCCTGGGCCTGATGGGCCACGGCATGGCCAAGAACATCGTCGAGAAGGGCTTTCCCCTCACCGTTACCGCGCATAGCAACCGCACGCCGATCGACGACCTGATCAAGCGCGGCGCGGTCGAGGTGGCGTCGGCGCGCGAGGTCGCGGCGCGCTCGAGCATCGTGCTGCTCTGCGTCACCGGCTCGCGCGAGGTCGAGGCGGTGATCCGCGGCAAGGATGGGCTCAAGGCCGGCCTGAAACCGGGCTCGGTGATCATCGACTGCTCGACGGCCGATCCGACCTCGACGGTCGCGCTGGCCGAAGAGCTGGCCGCCGCCGGCATCGGTTTCGCCGATGCGCCGCTGTCGCGCACGCCCAAGGACGCGTGGGAGGGCAAGCTCGACACCATGGTCGGCGCGACCGACGAGGTGTTCGCGCGCATCCGGCCGGTGCTCGAAACCTGGGCCGGCAAGATCGTCCATATCGGCGGCATCGGCGACGGCCACCGGATGAAGCTGCTCAACAATTTCGTGTCGCTCGGCTACGCCGCGATCTACGCCGAGGCGCTGGCGCTCGCCAGCAAGGTCGGCATCTCGCCCGAGCGCTTCGACAGCGTCATCCGCGGCGGCCGCATGGATTGCGGCTTCTACCAGACCTTCATGGGCTACACGATCGAGGGCAACCGCGAGGCGCACAAATTCACGCTTAGCAACGGCCTCAAGGATTTGACCTATCTCGAGTCGATGGCCGACGCCGCACGGGTGATCAACCCCATCGGCAATGCGGCCAAGAACGCCTTTGCCGCCGCGGTCGCCGCCGGCGGCAGCGGGCCTGAGGACTACATCCCGCATTTGCCGCAGTTCGTCGGCCGCGCCAACGGCATCGATCTCACGCCGAACAAGCTCAAGAGCTGAGCGAAGCTAGAACTGCATCCTGAGCGCCGCCGTCGCGGACTGCTGGCTGCCTCCGGGGGCAAAGCTGCCATTGTAGCCCAGGGTCAGATGGGCGTTGTCGCCAAGCCTGACCTCGAGATCGAGTCCGGCGATGCCGCTGTCGGCCGGAGTTGGTGCGGCGGCCACGGTAAAGGACGGGCCGCTGTCGAAGTTCACCGCAGCCGTGCCGCCCGTCGCGGCGAGGACGTGCTGCCAGCCGAGCGTGCCGGTCACCGTCACGGCGTTGCTTTGCCACGAGGCTCGCAGGCCGAGCGTGCCGGTCGTCCGGCTCGCGGCTGGGACCTCGCCGCTCAGGCCGTCGCTGCCTTCGTCGAAGCGGCTGCCGCTGATGCCGGCATAGGCCAGCCCGGCAAAGGGCGACACGTCCACTTCACCCAGCGCAAGTGTGGTGCTGGCCTCGCCGAACAGCTGCGTTCCGTAGGTCGCATAGTCGCTGTCGAGGTGCGCGATGTAGCCGGGGAAGGCCACCGTGCGTGCCACCGCGATGGCGTGGCCGCTGACGGCCGCGCCGCCGCTCAGGCGCACGCCGCCAAGGTCGACTCCGCCGTAGCCGCCGGCGGCGAGATCGGTGCTGCCGGCGCCGGCAATGCCGGTACTGCCGACACTGGCGAACAGCCCCGCATACCCTCGGCCGTCGAACAGTCCACGCGCGTCGCCGCCGACGATGAAGCCGCTGGTGTAGACGTCGCCGTCGGCGGGATGGAGGACGGCGCCATAGCTGCGCGACCACAGGGTCGTCGCCGGTCCGCAGGTCCCGGCCCGGGCGCAGAGGGCCGAGCGCAGCCGTGCGAGCGCCGCATCGCGCAGCGGATCGGCGGCGTCGAGCAGGCCCGTCTGCATGTCGGCGTAGCCGGCGCCCGAGAGCTGGTCGAGCGCGTTGCGCGCCGTGGCGTCGTCGGGCAGGGCCGCAACGGCACGGAAGGCTGCGTTGCCGGCCGGCCCCGACTGCAGGGCGCCGGCAGTGGCATGCTGGTTCGGCGTGATCGCGGCCGCATCGAGGCTGCGCGTCTGCACCGCCGTCAGATAGGCGTTGTTCGTGTCGTAGCTGGCGGCGAGCGACGTGAAGGCGCTGACCGACAGATCGCCGCCGAGCACGAAGGTGCCGCTGAGGCTGTTCTCGGCGCTGAGCACCGTGTAGCGCGTGCCCAGCGGCACGATCCCGGTGCCGAGCTGTGTAACGTCGAGGCTGGCGCCGGACTGGAGAATGGCATTGCCGTCGCTGGCACCCGGGGCGCTCTTTGTCACGACCAGCTTGTCGGCGATCCCGGTATCGCGGTCGAGCTCGAAGGCATAGGTCGTGGCGGCGTCCTGCAGGTAGCCGCCGACGATGGTCAGCGTGCCCGGACTGTTGCCCGGCGCGACCGTGGCGCCCTCGGTGATGAGGTTGCCATAGAGCATGCCCGAGCCGGAGACGATGGTTCCCGGATCGGCGTAGACGGTTGCCGTCACCGCGCCGCTGCCGTGCGTGCCGATGATCAGGTGGCCGGCCTCGACGTCGAAGACCTGGGCATCGATCTTTTTGTCGATCGTCCAGGTGCCGCTGCCGCTCTTGATCACGGTCGAGGAGAAGACCGTGTCGTCGGTCGCCGCATCCGAATAGAGCTGGTCGCCGTCGCCGGTCAGGGTCAGGGTCGATGCCGAATTCGAGCCGACATAAAGACCGCCGGTGATCTTGCTGCCGCTGTAGAGCGTCACGTGGTTCTCGGCGCCATCCTCGAGCCAGACGTTGCCCTCGATGGTGCCGGCATTGACCACGGTCGTGTCGCCGAAGGCGTGGATGCCGGTGGTGCCCGAGATGGTGGAGCCGGCGCCGTTGGTGACGGTGCCGCCGCCATCGTGGATGTAGACACCGATCTCGCCGCCCGAAATCGTGCCGCCGCCGGTGTTGGTGACGGTGCCGCCCTGTGCGAGCAAAACCGTGTAGCCGCTGCCAGTGACGCTGGATGCGGTATTGGTGAGGGTGCCCGTCGTGTTGAAGCTGATGCCGTCCGAGATGCTGGCGCCCCCGGTGTTGCTCACCGTGCCGGCGCCGTCGAAGGCCACGCCGCCGCTGATGCTGGCGCCATCCTTGTTGTTCACGGTGCCGGCGCCGCTGAAGTAGAGGCCGCCAAGGATGCCCGCACCGTCGCTGTTGGTCACCGTTCCGCTGGTCATTGCGACGCCGTGGCCGGTCGTGCCGGTGATGGTGCTGCCGGTGCCGGAGTTGGTGACGGTGCCGCTGCTGCCGTTGAGCCAGATGCCGCCGGACCCGGAAATGCTCGCGCCGTCCGTGTTGGTCACCGTGCTGCCGTCGCCTTCGGCGTAGATGCCCTGGCAGGTGTCGCCGGAGATCGTCGAGCCGGTGCCGCTGTTGGTGATGCTGACGCTGCCAAGCGCAAAGATGCCGCAGACCGCGCCGGTAATCGTCGCGCCGCCGCTGTTGTCGACACTGCCGCCGGCATAGAGCGCGATGCCGCTGCCGTCGAGGCTGTCGATCGCTGCGTGGTCGGCGTTGCTCACGCCGCCTGCCGTGCTGTCGTAGTAGACCGCGTAGGAGTTGGCGGTGATGCTGCTGCCGGCACCGGTATTCAGCAGTTGGCCATCGCCGAAGAAAGCCGCGCCGGCATAGCCGCCGACGATCTGCGCGCCGTCCTCGTTCTTGAGCAGGAAGGGATTGTCGTCGTAGGGCGTGAAGTCGACGCCGATGGCGTTCGGATCCGCTGTTGCCGAAATCAGGGAACCGTCGCCGGTGTTCGTGATGGTGCCGCCACCCCAGGTCATGATGCCGTTGGCGTTGCCGAGGATCTGCCCGCCGGACTGGTTGGTGACGTCGCCGCCATAATAGAGTTCCACTCCGGCATAGTCGCCTGCTACGCTGGCGCCGTCTTCATTGGTGACCGTGCCGGCATCGTTGGCGATAAAGACGCCGTCCGAGGATAGGCCGCTGATCGAGGTACCGGCGCCTGAATTGGTCACGCTGCCCGCGCCAACCGAGACGCCGCTCTTGGTGTCGCCGGTGATCGTGCCGTTGTTGGTCAGGGTCGTGAGGCCCGAGGTGACGACACCGTAGCCGCCGCCTTCGATACTGCCGCCGGCACGGTTGGTGATCGAAACCGTCCCATCGGTCAGCGTGTCCCCGGTTCCTGCCTCGATGCCGTTTGCGTGGGTGCCTTTGATGATGCCGGAATTGTCCACCGTGAGCAGATGGCTGGCCGCATCGGGGTCGTTGTCGACGTCCCATTTGACGCCGTTGTCGGTGCCCACGATGGAGGCGTCGGTGTCGTTGGTGACGGAGCCGCCGTCCTCGAGAAAGACAGCCGAGACGCCCGTGATCGAGCTGTCGTCGAGATTCTTGACGATGGCGGCGTCACGCATGTGCACGCCGCCGTAGATCCCGGCGCCGTGGGCATTGGTCAGCGTGCCGCCGCCGTCGAGGATGGAGACACCGTTCTCGACGATCGTGCCGGCGCCGGTGTTGGTTACCGTTCCACCGCTGAACAGGATGATCCCGTCGCTGCCGCTCCTGACAATGCCGCCATTGCTGTTGGTGACGCTTCCCGTCGCGCCCTGGATGTCGATACCGTAGATCGCGGCGTCAACCAGTCCGGAATTGGTGACGCTGCCCCCGTCGTAGAGCAGGATGCCGGTGCCGTTCTGGGAGTAGATTGCTCCGGTGGCGCGGTTGATCACGGTACCATTGCCGCCCTGGACGCCGCGATGGCTGGGGCCCGAACGCTCGATGGTGCCGGAATTGTCCAGCGTGCCGCCGTTCTCCACGTCGAGGAAGTTGGTCAGCGGCACCCCGCCGCTGTTGATCTGGAGCAGCGCCGTGGCGCCATCGACGATGATGTCGTCGCTGCCATAGGTGCCCGAATCGTAGACCACCGTACCCGCCGATATGGTGTGGCTGGCCGCCTGTGCTGGACATACCACGACACTGCTCAGCAGGGTAACGGCCAGCGTTCCCCGTACCACTCCCGACCGACGCACCACGCGCACCGCAGCTACTCCTTCTGTCGTATTTGCTAGCGTGCTATGGGCAGCCCGACACCGCCGGAATCGCACCTGATTGCGTGGGAGGACGCGCTATCCACACATGATCGACGAGATCGCAGATCAGACCGCTCCCGACCCTCTGCTGGCCGAGGCGGCAGCGCTGCGGGCCCATCCCGCCTTTCCGGCGGCGGTCAAGGCATATGTTTCGGGTCTCGTCCGCTTCCGCGAGTCCTCCCGCCTGCTCAGCAAGCTCAATGCGCACGAGGCGCGGATGCGCGTGGTCGGCTATTTCCTGCATCTGAGCGCGGTCAGCCGGGTCGGCGGCGGCGATGGCGGGGTCAGCTATGGCGAGCTGTACGACATCTGCGTTGCGCGCGACGGCCAGGTCGGCCCGCGCGTCCTCAAGACCATGCTGGCGCTGCTCGAAATGCTGCGGCTGGTGGACTCGTGGCGCGGCACCGACCGGCGCGTCAAATATTACCGGCCGACGCCGCGCCTCCTCGATTTCGCCAGGGGGTTCTACGTTACCCCCTCGCGCGCGCTCGATTGCCTCGAGCCGGAGGCACGCCGTGCCGAGCGGCTGCTGCACGATCGCGAATTCTTCTCCCGCCTGCTGGTCACCGCCGGCCGCGAGCACCATGCCAGCCCTCCGGCGAGCCGCATGCCCGGCTTCATCGCGTTTTTCGGCGGGCGCGACGGGGTCGGGCCGATTACCGCGCGCCTCGTCGAGGCGGAACTGCTTGGTGCGCCGCCTGATAGCCGCGCCACGCTGGCGCGCCGCTTCGGCTTGTCGCGAACGCAGGTGTCCGATGTCATTGCCGAGGGCGTGCGGGTCGGCTATTTCGGTCTCGATGCCGACGCGACTCCATCGGTGACCCCGCAGTTGCGCGAGAACCTGAGCCGCTGGATTTCAATTGAACTGGCCTTCATGGCTCGTCACATGCCGCCCCCAAGGAGCCCGCAATGAACACCCGCACCCTCGGCAAGACCGGTTACGAGGTCTCGGAAATCGGCCTCGGCTGCTGGCAGCTCGGCGGCGATTTCGGGCCGGTCGGCGACGACACGGCCAATGAGATCCTGCGCACCGCCCGCTCGCTCGACGTCAATTTCTGGGATACCGCCGACGTCTATGGCGCCGGCCAGTCGGAGCGTCGCATCGGCGGCTTCACCGACAAGAATGGCGTTCTGATCGCGACCAAGCTCGGCCGCGGCCCCGAATTCGAGGGCATGACGCGCTACAGCCGCGCCAAGGTGCGAGAGAGCCTCGAGGGCTCGGCGAAGCGGCTTGGCGTCGAAACGCTCGACCTGGCGCAGCTCCACTGCATCCCCATCGACGTGCTGCGCGACGGCGAGATCTTCACCTGGCTCGACGATTTGCGGCAGGCGGGCCTGATCCGGCACTGGGGCGCGAGCGTGCAGACGGTGGAGGAGGGCATGCTCGCGATGCGCGCCGACACCTGCGCGTCGCTGCAGACCATCTTCAACCTGTTCCGGCAGGATGCAGTCGACAGCCTCCTCCCCGCGGCGCAGAAGAACCAGGTGGGCATCATCGTCCGCCTGCCGCTCGCCTCGGGCCTGCTCTCGGGCAAGATGAGCAAGACCACGCAGTTCACGGCGCAGGATCATCGCACCTACAACCGCGACGGCCAGGCGTTCTATGTCGGCGAAACCTTCTCCGGCCTGCCGTTCGACAAGGGGGTCGCCTTCGCCGACGAGATCAAGCACTGGCTGCCCGCCGGCATGAGCCTGGCGCATCTGGCGCTGCGCTGGATCCTCGACCAGCCGGCGGTCTCGACCATCATTGCCGGCGTTACCAGGCCCGCCCAGCTCCGGGACAATGTCGAGGCGAGCCGCATGGACCCGCTGCCCGAGCCGCTGGTCGCAAAGCTCAAGGACTTCTACGTCGAGAAGGTTCGCCCCGAGGTGCGCGGGGGGATTTGATGGCCACGCCCCGCTCGGCCGCCCTTCCAAAGCCGGATTCGGCAACCTAGATTGGGTTGATCCTCCTTCCCGAGTGAGCCCAAAATGTCAGTGCATGCCGCTTTCGATCTCGTCCGCGACGAGACGATCCCCGAAATCGCTTCCAACGTCCGCCTCTACCGGCACAAGAAGACCGGCGCGGAGGTGCTGAGCTTCGTCAACGACGACGAAAACAAGGTGTTCGGCATCACCTTCCGGACGCCGCCGGAGGATTCGACCGGCGTCGCGCACATCCTCGAGCACTCGGTGCTGTGCGGCAGCCGCAAATATCCGGTCAAGAAGCCGTTCGTCGAGCTGGTGAAGAGCTCGATGAATACGTTCCTCAACGCCATGACCTTTCCCGACAAGACCGCCTATCCGGTGGCGTCGCAGAACCTGCAGGACTTCTACAATCTCGTCGACGTCTACCTGGATGCGGTGTTCTTCCCGCTGATCTCCGAGGACACCTTCCGGCAGGAGGGCTGGCATTACGAGTCCGACGGCACGCAGATGCCGCTGAGCTTCAAGGGCGTCGTGTTCAACGAGATGAAGGGCGTCTATTCCTCGCCCGGCTCGGTGCTGGCCAAGGTCAGCCAGCAGTCGCTGTATCCGGACAACGCCTATGGCGTGAACTCCGGCGGCGATCCAAAGGCCATCCCCGACCTCACCTATAGCTATTTCAAGAATTTCCACGCCCGGTTCTACCATCCGTCCAATGCCAGGATCGTGTTCTACGGCGACGATCCGGCCGATCACCGGCTCGACATGCTCGACGGCTATCTGAGCCAGTTCACCGCCGCGCCGATCGACTCCGAGGTGCGGCTGCAGGCGCGCTGGACAAAACCGCGCCACATCGAATCCACCTACGCCGCGACTGATGCCGAGCCCGGCAAGAAGACCGGCATGGTCGCGGTCAACTGGATGCTCGACGAGCTGGTCGAGCCCGAGACGGTGCTGGCGCTCAATGTGCTCGAGCATATCCTCGTGGGCACGCCCGCGGCGCCGCTGCGCAAGGCGCTGACCGAGTCCGGCCTCGGCGAAGGGCTCACCGGCTCCGGCATCGCCGAGGATTTCCGCCAGCCCTATTTCACCGTCGGCATGAAGGGGATCGACGAGGCCGATGGCGGCAAGGTCGAAGCGCTGATCCTCGAGACGCTGCAGAAGCTGGTGAAAGACGGCATCGATCCGCTCACCGTCGAAGCCGCGATGAATTCGTTCGAGTTCGCGCTGCGCGAAAACAACACCGGCTCGTTCCCGCGCGGCATGGCGCTGATGTTCCGCACGCTGCGCGGCTGGCTGCATGGCCAGGACCCGTTCGAGGCGCTGACCTACGAGACGCCGCTCGCCTCGCTCAAGGGCAAGCTCGCTGCCGGCCAGCGGGTGTTCGAGCCGCTGATCGCGCACAATCTGCTGGACAATCCGCACCGCACCACGGTGCTGCTCAGGGCCGATCCGAACCTGGCGCAGGCGGAAGTCGCCGAGGAGCGCGACCGTCTCGATACCGCCGCGGCCGGCATGGACGAGGAGGAGCGCGAGGATCTGGTGCACATGACCGAGCGCCTCAAGGCGCTGCAGGAGGAGCCCGATCCGCCGGCGGCGCTCGCCAAGATCCCGACGCTGGGGCTCAAGGACCTCGACCGCACCAACAAGCCGATCCCGATCGAGCGCGGCATTCTTGCGGGTGCACGGCTCTTCACGCACGCGCTGCCGACCAACGGCGTGCTCTATCTCGATCTCGGCTTCGACCTCCGCCGCCTGCCGGCTGAGCTCGTGCCCTACCTCAATATCTTCTCGCGCGCGCTGTTCCAGACCGGCACGGCCAAGGAAGATTTCGTCTCGCTCACCCAGCGCATCGGGCGCTCGACCGGCGGCGTCGGCAGCACCCGCTCCGTCGGCATGATGCGCGACAACAAGACCGTGTCGGCCTGGCTGCTCATCCGCGGCAAGGCGGTGCCCGACAAGGCGCCGGAGCTGCTGAACATCATCACCGACGTCCTCACCAGCGCGCAGCTCAACAACCGCACGCGCATCAAGCAGATGCTGCTCGAGGAAAAGGCCGGCTTCGAGTCGAGCCTGTCGGGTCGCGGCAACGGCCTCGCCGCGTCGCGCATCGGTTCGGCGCTCAATGCCGCGTCATGGGCCAACGAGGTCTCGGGCGGCATCGAGTATCTGTTCTTCCTGCGTGATCTCATCAAGCGGGTCGACAGCGACTGGCCGTCGGTTGAAGCGACGCTCACCCGCATCCGCGACATCCTCATCGACCACAACTCGATGGTGGCCAATGTCACGGCCGATCCGGCGATCTGGACGGCGTTTGCGCCGCAGCTCGAAGCCTTCATCGCCAGCCTGCCGGCCGTCCCCGGCGCCCCGCTCGACTGGCCGGTGGCCAAGCCGAAATCGGAAGGGCTGACCTTCCCCGGCCAGGTCAATTTCGTGGCCAAGGGCGCCAATCTCTACACTCTGGGCTACACCCATACCGGCGCCACGTCGGTGGTGCAGCGGCACCTCAACACCACCTATCTGTGGGACAAGGTGCGCGTGCAGGGTGGCGCCTATGGCGGCGGCTCCGGCTTCGATCCGTTCTCGGGCGGCTTCACCTTCACCTCGTATCGCGATCCGAACCTGCTCTCGACCCTCGACGCCTATGACGGCGCCGCGGCCTTCCTCGAGGAGGGTGTCGGCGATCAGGATCTCGTGCGCTCGATCATCGGCGCCATCGGGGCCATCGACACCTACCGGTTGCCCGACGCCAAGGGCTTCGTGTCGCTGATGTGGGAGCTCACCGGCAATACCGAGGAGAACCGCCAGCAGCGCCGCGACGAGGTGCTCGGCGCCACCGCCGCCGACTTCAAGCGCTTCGGCGAGGTGCTGGCCGAGGTCGCCAAGTCCGGCACCGTCGCCGTCCTCGGCTCCGACGCCGCGATCAAGGCCGCCAACGACGAACGCGGCAATTTCCTGAGCGTGACGAAGGTGCTGTAGCCGAACTGCGAGGTCCTTGCCGCCACGCCACCTACGTTCTCCGCTCCGTCACCCGCGGGCTCGACCCGCGGACCCAGCCGACCTCTCCGCTCCCTCGGCTCCGCTATCCCAAGCCCTCCGCTCCGTCATCCGCGGGCTCGACCCGCGGACCCAGCCGAGCTCGCCGCGTACTCGGACGATCCATCTGGTAGCCGGGTCTTCGCCCGCCCATGACGGACCGCGAGATTTGTGGTGCGCGGCCCGCGGATCGGCACCGAGCCTGAACCCCCACCAGGTCATTCCCGCGGTGTCGGTAGACCGATTTGCCCCCAACCCACCCATCTATTGCCGTTCCGCGCGCGAATTCCCGCAAGCCCGGCAGCCGCTTCCACACTTTCCACCGGCACGGCAATGCGGGGTGGTCCAAACCGGCCGTATGATGCCCCCACTGTCCGCTGCATAACGCGGGGCCGTGACGAGCGGTCGGGTGGACAGGACGGGTGGAGCGGTGGTCGCATCGCTCCAGGGTCAGCCTTCGGGTCGCGGGACGGCGGGTCCGGGCGCACAAAGCAGGAAGCACTCCTTTGGCTTCCGAGCTCGCCCGGGGAGCCTTCGGTCCGTCCTCCCGCCCGACTGACCCCAAAATCCCGCCGCGGAGCAGCGCTGGGCGTCTCGCCTAGCACTAACAGTTCGGAGGCGCCCGGCGCGCTCCGTCCGTGGGACCGGTTTGTCCCACGGCAAGGTCATCACCCGGCGCCCATCGGCGGCCGGGGGCTCCGTGCTGCGCTTGAGAAAGATGAACCGCCACAACGAGGCACGCGTTAAGATCAGCCATGGCCGAACCGTTCCTGACCCGCGATCTGAGGATCGCCCCCAACGGCATCTACATCGATCCGCCGCAGCCGCAGGATCGCGCCATCATCACGCACGGCCACGCCGATCACGCCCGCTCCGGCCATGGCGCGGTGCTCGCGACGCCCGACACCATCGCCATCATGAAGACCCGCTTCGGCGAGGACGCCGCCGGGCGCTGGGACGCGCTCCCCTATGGCGAAACACGGCAGCTTGGCGGCGGCGTCACGGTGTCGCTGCATCCGGCCGGCCACATCCTCGGCTCGGCGCAGGTGCTGCTCGAGCACAAGGGACGGCGCATCGTCGTCACCGGCGATTACAAGCGGCTCGAGGACCGCACGGCGCAGCCCTTCGAGCTGGTCAAATGCGACCTGCTGGTGACGGAGGCAACGTTTGGCCTGCCGGTGTTCCAGCATCCGAAACCGGCGGACGAGATCGCGCGGCTGTTGCGCTCCGTCGCGGCGTTTCCCGAACGGGCGCATGTGATCGGCTGCTACGCGCTGGGCAAGGCGCAGCGCGTCATCTCGCTGCTGCGCCAGTCGGGGTATGACCTTCCGATCTACCTGCACGGCGCGATGCTTCGGCTCTGCGCGCTCTACGAGCAGCGCGGTGTCGCCCTCGGCGACCTCCGGCCGTCGCTCGACGTGCCGAAGGCCGAGCTCGCCGGGCAGATCGTCATCGCCCCACCCTCGGCGATCAAGGATCGCTGGAGCCGGCGGCTGCCCGATCCGGTCCTCGCTACCGCCTCGGGCTGGATGAGCGTCAAGCAGCGGGCGCGGCAGGCTGGAGTGGAACTGCCGCTCGTCATCTCCGACCATGCCGACTGGAACGAGCTTCGCCAGACCATCGGCGATACCGGCGCGCAGATGATCTGGGTCACGCACGGGCGCGAGGATGCGCTGGTCTACTGGAGCCAGCAGCAGGGTCTCGCCGCCGAGCCGCTGCGCATCGAGGCCTATGAGGACGAGGCGGAGGCGGGCGAATGAAGAAATTCGCGCAGCTCCTCGAGCTCCTCGCGCTCACGCCGTCGCGCAACCGCAAGATCGAGGCGATGACGCAGTATTTCGCCTCGACGCCCGATCCAGATCGCGGCTACGCGCTCGCCATCCTCACCGGGGCATTGACCTTCAAGAACGTCAAGCCGGCGGTACTGCGCGACGTGGTGACCGCCGAGGTCGACCCGATCCTGTTCGGCATGAGCTACGACTATGTCGGCGATCTCGGCGAGACCATCGCGCTCATCTGGCCGCATCACGGCCAGCAGCAGGACCTGCCGTCGCTCACCGGGCTGATCGAGCTCTTCAACACCACCAGCAAGTCCGAGCTGCCCAGGCTCATCGCCTCGCTGCTGACCCGCGCGGCGATCAACGAGCGCTGGGCACTGGTGAAGCTTGCAACCGGGGCGTTGCGCATCGGCGTCAATGCGCGGCTGGCCAAGACCGCGCTGGCGGAGATGGGCGGCAAGGATTTGCAGGCGCTCGAAGAAATCTGGCACGGGCTCGAAATGCCGTACACCGAGCTGTTCGCCTGGCTCGACGACAAAGGCGGGCGGCCGGACATCGACCATGCCTCGCGCTTCCATCCGCTGATGCTCAGCACCCCCATCGACGAGGCGAAAGACCTCGCCGTGCTGGACCCTGCCGACTTCTCGGCCGAGTGGAAATGGGACGGCATCCGCGTGCAGCTCATCATGGCCAGGGGACAGGTCTCGCTGTTTTCACGGACCGGCGACGACATCGCCCAGGGCTTTCCCGATCTCGTCGGCAACGTCTTCGGCGAGGCGGTACTCGACGGCGAGCTGCTGGTCGGACACGAACTCCAGCCGGCGCCGTTCAACGATCTGCAGCAGCGGCTCAACCGCAAGGTTGCGACGCCCAGGCTGATGCAGCAGTTCCCCGCCTTCATCCGCGTCTACGACATGCTGTTCGACGCTGAGGACGACATCCGCACGCTCCCCTGGACGGAGCGCCGGCAGCGGCTCGAGGCGTGGTTCGCCCGCAATCCGCAGACGCGCCTGGATCTGTCTGAGGTACTGAGCTTTTCGCGTTGGGACGAGCTTGCGGAAATGCGCCGGCGCGGCGCCGCCGAGCAGGGGCACGAAGGCGTCATGCTCAAGCTCAGGACATCGCCCTATGTGCCGGGCCGGCCGAAGGGATTGTGGTTCAAGTGGAAGCGCGACCCCAACGTGGTCGATGCCATCCTGATGTATGCGCAGCGCGGCCATGGCAAGCGATCGTCGTTCTACTCCGACTACACGTTCGGGGTCTGGAAAGGCAACGAGATCGTGCCCATCGGCAAGGCCTATTTCGGCTTCACCGACGAGGAGCTGAAGCAGCTCGACAAATGGGTGCGCAACAACACGGTGCAGGCCTTCGGTCCGGTGCGCGAGGTGCGCAAGGAGCTGGTGTTCGAGGTCGCCTTCGACTCGGCGCAGGAATCGACCCGGCACAAATCGGGCGTCGCCCTGCGCTTCCCGCGCATCAACCGCATCCGCTGGGACAAGCCGGCGGCGGAAGCGGCGACGCTCGACGACATGCAGATTTTTCTCGAGGCCACCTGATGAGCTCCCAATCCATCCAGCGCAAAATCGAGGAGCTCACGACCCAAATGCTCAAAGCCGTCGAAGCTGAGAACTTCGAGACAGCGGCGCGTTTGCGCGACCAGATCGAAGAGCTCAAGGGCCCCTCGATCCGCAAGCCGCCACCGGGGCAAATGGGGCTCGGCACCAACCTTCCGGTGGCAGCGCCGCCAAGCGGTTGGCGTCGGCCGAAGAAGCCCGACCCAATGACAACGAACGTCAAGCCGCGCGGGAGGTCGCGCTAGCAGCCGAGCGCAAGATTTCCGCAACCATCCTGCGTATTAGCCGCAGTTTTAGCCCCATTGGCCGTGGCCGGTAATGCAATTGTTTACTCCCGGGGTCGCCATACTTGCCGCATTACGGGGAGACCGGCGCAGAATGCGCAAGTCACTGAGATGACTGTTTATGGGACTATTGCGGATGGTATTCCTCCGGCTCGCCAGGAGCTGATGGAGCTCGTCACCGACGAATCGCTGTCGGCCCTGTACGTCACCGACGAAAACGCCAACATCATCTTCATCAACAAGACCTTCACGGCGATGCTGGGCTACGCGCCGAGCGACGTCTACGGTCGGCGCGCCCGCGAGATCCTGGGCACCCCGCACTATTCCGAAAGGGACTACACCCGGCTCTGGGCCGATCTCAGCCGCGGGATTTCGGTGACCGAGGAAGTGCGCGCCCGCGACAAAGCGGGGCGCGAGATCTGGCTGACCATGATGCTGCGTCCGATGTTCGGTGCGGATGGCTCGTTCAAGCATCTGATCGGAGCGCTCGAGGACACCACCGAGTCCCGGCAGATCCAGAGCCTGCAGCGCGACGTCCTCGAGGCGGTGGCGCAGGACCTGCCGATCACGGCGGTGATGAGCATGATCTGCCTCAGGGTCGAGGCGATCTTTCCGGAGGTGATCTGCTCGATCCTGGCGGTGGATGAGGAGATGAAGCTCCACCCATTTGCCGCACCTTCGCTACCTGACCACTACAACCAGGCGATCGATGGTCTCCCTTGCGGCCCGTGCACGGGCTCCTGCGGTACTGCCGCCTGGCGCGGCGATCCGGTCCTGGTCGAGGATATCGAAACCGATCCGCTGTGGGCCGACTACAAGGCGCTGGTCCTGCCGCTGGGCCTCGTCGCCTGCTGGTCGAGCCCGATCAAGCTCAAGAACGGCAGGGTCGCCGGCACCTTTGCCTTCTATTTCCGCGAGAAGCGCGGGCCGGGCTTGTGGCACGAGCAGGTCGTCCGTGCCTGCCTGCAGCTTTGCATCCTGGCGCTCGAGCGGCATGAGGCCAAGCAGAGCATCGCCAAGCTCGCCTACTACGATCCGCTCACCGGATTGCCGAACCGCGTCAAGCTGCGCGAGGAAATGGAACGTCGTTTGGACCAGGCCACGGACCCGCAGGCGGCGCTGATCTTTCTCGACATCGACCACTTCAAGGACGTGAACGATACGCTGGGTCACTCCGTCGGCGATGGCCTGCTGAAGCAGATCGCCGAGCGGCTCCGCAAGGTGGTGTGGGCCCAGGATATCATCAGCCGCCATGGCGGCGATGAATTCGTCATTGTGCTGCAAGGCGCAAATGCGCCACGGGCGGCCAGCGTCGCCAAAGCCTTGCTCGATGCCATCAGCGAGCCGGTCGTCGTCGACGGGCTCACGCTGCCCGCCTCGGCAAGCATCGGCATCAGCCTGTGTCCCGCCGACGGACGCGACGCCGCGACACTCATGCGCAATGCCGATACCGCGATGTACTGCGCCAAGCGCGAAGGGCGCGGCACCTTCCGCTTCTTCGACAGCGAGATGAACCGCAAGGCGCAAGACCGGCTGCTGCTTGGCGCGCTGTTGCGCGATGCGGTCGAGACCAACCAGCTTCGCGTGGCCTATCAGCCGCAGATCGATGCGCGCAGCGGCGCGGTCGCCGGCGTCGAGGCACTCAGCCGATGGTCGCATCCGGCGCTCGGCGCTATTCCGCCGAGCCGCTTCATTCCTCTCGCCGAGGATTGCGGGCTGATCGAGGCCATCGGCGAATTCTGCGTCAACGAGGCCTGCGGCCAGCTCCGGCGCTGGGACGATCTGGGCTATGCGGTGCCGCAGCTCTCGGTCAACGTGTCGCCGATCCAGTTCCGCAACCCCGGGTTCCCCGAGATGATCGACCGGGCCATTGCATCGAATGGCCTCGATGCGGGCCGCTTGACCATTGAGATCACCGAGAGCGTGATGATGGAGGCCTCGCCCACCGCTGTCGCCAACGCCGCGATCCTGCGCGAGCGCGGCGTCGTGATCTCGATGGACGATTTCGGCACCGGCTATTCCAGTCTCAGCCACCTGTCGCGCCTGCCCGTGAGCGAGCTCAAGATCGACCGCTCCTTCATGGCCAATCTCGAGGACAACGAAGCGGCGCAGGCGCTCGTTACCGCGGTCATCCGCATCGGCGAAAGCCTCGGCCTGCGTGTCGTGGCCGAAGGGGTCGAGACGGTGGCGCAGCGGCGCTTCCTCGAAGCGCTCGGCTGCGACGTGTTGCAAGGCTATCTCTTCGGCGAAGCGATGCCGCCGGCCAATTTCGCGCAGTGGCTCGCCGCCCGCGAAACGCAGCCCTTGCAGGGCGTTGCCTAACTCGCCTGCGCCAGCCGTTCGGTGGCGAGCTTGCGGATTTCGCGCAATTCTCCGAGCGTGGTCTGCAGGTCGCTCAACTGCTGCTCGAGCATGGTCATGCGCTCGTCGACCATCTCGACCAGAAGGTTCACCTGCGCCTGCTGCGTGCGGTCGGCGTCGTACAAGCTCAGATAGTCCGAGATATCGCGCAGCGAAAAGCCCAGCCGCTTGCCGCGCAGGATGAGGATCAGGCGCGCCCGATCGCGCCGCCGGAACACTCGGGTGGACCCGACGCGCTCAGGATTCAGCAGCCCCTTGCTCTCGTAGAAACGGATGGCCCGGGTGGAGATGCCGAACTCGCGAGCGAGGTCGGCAATGGCAAAGAGGTCGCGGTTCTCGCCTTCACGCCGGTTCACTCGTCTTCCCCTTCATCGCCTGATACTCCTCGCGCAGCTCCTTCTTGCTGAGCTTGCCGATGAGCGTTTTAGGCAGTTGGTCCTTGAAGATGATCTCGCGCGGCATTTCAAGCTTGTTGAGTCGCTCGCCGATGAATTTGCGCAGCTCGGCGTCGGAGATGCTGGCGCCCGACTTGAGCTTGACGAAGGCGACGGCCACCTCGCCGCGATAGTCATCGGGAACACCGATGACGTTCGCCTCGTCCACGGCCGGATTGGCGGTCAAAGCCTCCTCGATCGTGCGGGGATAGATGTTGAAGCCGGACGAAATGATGAGGTCCTTGATCCTGTCCACAAGGAACACGTAGCCGTCGCCGTCGATGTAGCCGATATCGCCGGTACGCAGCCAACCATCCATGAACGCATCCTTGGTGGCGTTGTCGTTCTGGTAATAGCCGAGCATCACCTGCGGCCCCTTGACCTGCAGCTCACCGCGTTCGCCGAGCCTGGCAGGCTGCGTGGTTTCGATGTCGACGAAGCGGATATCGGTAGCGGGGACCGGGAGACCGATCGACATCGGCTTGGACGGCACGCGCAGTGCCGCACAGCATACGACCGGCGATGCTTCGGTCAGCCCGTAGCCCTCGGCAAGCAGGGCCTTCGAGACCTTCGCAAATTGCCCGCGCGCTTCGCTCGGCAACGCAGCGCCGCCGGAGATCACGACGTCAAGGCAATCGAGGAGCTTGGCGTCTTCGGGCGAGAGCTTGCTCATCGCACCGATCAGGGTCGGCACGGCAGGAAGAACGTTCGGGCGATTGCGCTTCAGGAGGTCCAGGAAGCCCTTCATTTCGAAACGCGGCATCATCACGACCTGCGTGCCATTGCAGAGCGGCGTGTTCATGCACACGGTCATCGCAAAGATGTGGAAGAACGGCAGGATCGCAACGACCTTGCTCGGCGGGTAGAACAGGCCACAACCCCAGGCGTCGATCTGGCTCATGTTCGCTGCAATGTTGGCATGGCTCAGCATCGCGCCTTTCGGCAGACCCGTGGTGCCGCCTGTGTACTGCTGCACCGCCACATCCTTCGTCGCATCGATGGCGACTGGCTTGGGCGCGTCACGGCGCGCGAGGAGCTGGTGGTACCAGTCGACATTGGGCGAGTCGGGAATGTTGGCGAGATCGCCGCGTTTGGCGATGGAATAGAGGATGCCCTTGAGTGCCGGGAGCGCCTGCGGGAAGTGGCAGACGATGATCTGTTTGATCCGTCCGGCCTTCAGCAGGGCGTCGGCCTTCTCGTAGATCTGTTTCAGGTCGAGCGTCACCAGCACGTCGGCATCGGCGTTGCCGGTGATGTGCGTAAGCTCGTGAACAGTATAGAGCGGATTGCAGTTGACGACCGTGCCGCCCGCGAGCAGCACGCCGTAGTAGGCGACGACGTAGAATGGCGTATTGGGCAGCAGCAGTGCAACGCGCTTGCCCTTGGTGACGCCGTATTTGGTCTGCAACGCTCCGGCAAAGGCGCGGATCGCACTTGCGAGATGGCCGAAGGTCGTCCTGCCGCCGAGGAAGTCGAGGGCGATTGCGTCGGGCGATTTCGCGCAGGCGGCGAGGACCTGCTCGTGGACCGGCGTGAGGTTGAGCTTCACGTCCCAGGTGATGCCCTCGGGGTAGTGGTCGACCCAAGGACGCGGATGGTCCGCGACGCTATCCGGTATCATTGCCTTCCTCCGGCCTTCCACCCCTTCAAGACTAGAGCAGAGGTTTTACCTTAGCGTCAATCCGACGACGTAACGGCAACTTACGATAGGTGCCTCCGGTTGACGTATACGTCAAGTAGCGCTATCTTGTTTGAAACATTCCGGGTGTCGGGACTAAATACCGACTCAACCGAGGGCGGGAGACGGGATTGCTGGCGGCGGTCGTCACACTCATCGGAATCGTCGGTTTCTTCTTTCTGGCCATGCGGCGTGCGCCTTTGTTGCACTGGGCAATTGGCGCGCTGATCATCGGCATTCTCAGCCGTTTCCACTGGGATGCGTCGGGTTTCGGCATCGGAACAGGCGTGTTCGGCTGGATACTGGCAGTGCTGCCGGCGATCATCCTCGGGTTGCTTTCGGTTGGCGGCATCCGCCGCGTGGTGGTCACCGGTCCCGCTTATGGGGTGGTGAAGCGCATCCTGCCGCGTGTGTCGCGCACGGAGCAGGAAGCGCTCGACGCGGGTACAGTGGGCTGGGATGCCGAGCTGTTCTCCGGCCGACCCAATTGGGACAAGCTGCTCGACATCCGTCCGGTGACGCTGTCGTCCGAGGAGCAAGCGTTCCTCGATGGTCCGGTCAATACGGTCTGCTCGATGATCGACGACTGGGACGTGCGGCACAATCGCGCCGATCTGTCACCCGAGGTGTGGGCCTACCTCAAGGAGCAGGGCTTCCTCGGGATGCTCATCGGCAAGGAGTATGGTGGCCTCGGCTTCTCGGCCCAGGCGCAGAGCCAGGTCGTGAGCAAGGTCGCGTCGCGCTCGGTGGCGGCCGGCATCACGGTGATGGTGCCGAACTCGCTCGGGCCGGGCGAGCTGCTCGAGAAATACGGCACGCAGGCGCAGAAGGACCAATACCTCCGCCGCCTTGCGAAGGGGCAGGAGGTTCCGTGCTTCGCGCTCACCGGACCCTATGCCGGGTCCGATGCGGCAAGCATGCGCGATGTCGGCGTCGTCACCTACGACATGTACCAGGGCAAGAAGACCCTCGGCGTCAAGGTGAGCTGGGACAAGCGTTACATCACGCTGGCGCCGGTGGCGACGTTGATTGGGCTGGCCTTTCATCTGCACGATCCTGATCATCTGATCGGAGAAACCGAGAATATCGGCATCACGCTGGCGCTGATCCCAGCCGATTTCCCGGGCGTCGAGATCGGTCGCCGGCACTATCCGGCGCGTGCGGCGTTCATGAACGGTCCGATCAAGGGCCGCAATGTGTTTATCCCGATGGAATTCCTGATCGGCGGCACGGACTATGCCGGGCAGGGCTGGCGCATGCTGATGGAATGCCTTTCCACCGGCCGTGCGATCTCGCTGCCGGCGATTGGCACGGTATCAATAAAGTATGCTCTGCGCGTGACCTCCGCCTACGCCCGCATCCGGCGGCAGTTCGGGATCGCCGTCGGCGTCATGGAAGGCGTCGCCGAGCCGCTGAGCCGGCTGGTCCGCTCGGCCTATACGTTCGAGGCGGCGCGCGGACTGACCGCCTCGATGGTCGACGAAGGCCAAAAGCCGGCCGTAATCTCGGCGCTGCTCAAGTACCGCACAACCGATGCCATGCGCGACCGGGTGAACGACGCACTCGATATTCACGGTGGCCGCGCCGTACAGGACGGTCCGTCGAACTATCTTTTTTCGGGCTACATGACGACGCCGGTGGCGATCACGGTGGAAGGCGCCAACATCCTCACCCGTTCGCTCATCACGTTCGCGCAGGGCGCGCTGCGGGCCCATCCGTACCTCTATTCCGAGATCGAAGCCGCGCAGGATCCGGACAGACGTCGCGGCCTCGCGGCCTTCGACCGCGCCTTCGGCGGGCATGTGAGCTTCATGCTGCGCAACATGACGGGCAGCTTCTTGCATGGTGTCACCGGCGGGCGTTTCGCCTCGACGCCGGTCCAAAATGAGATGGCGCGTTGGTATCGCAAGCTCGCGCGCTATTCGCAGAGCTTTGCGCTCGTCGGCGACTGGACGGTCGCTTTCCTCGGCGGCGACCTCAAGCGCAAGCAGCGGCTCGCCGGCCGCATGGCCGACATCCTTTCCGATCTCTACCTGCTGTCGGCGGTGCTCAAGCGCTACCAGGACGAGGGGCGGCAGAAGGACGACGTGGCGCTGGTCGACGCCATCGCCAGGGACCACCTCTATGCGATCGAGCAGAGTTTTGCCGCCGTCTTCGCCAACTTTCCCAACGCCTTTCTGCGCGGCCTAATGACGTTTCTCGTGTTCCCGCTCGGGCGGCGCCAGAGGCCGGCGTCCGATCGCGAGACGTATCGCTTCGCGCGCGCGGTGATGCGGCCGGGAGCTTTCCGCGATCGGCTGACGATTGGAACGTATGTCACCATGGACCCCAAGGACGTGACCGGCGTTCTCGAAGACGCGCTGGTCAAGGTGACGCGCGCCGAAGAGATCGAAAGCAAGTTCGTGCGCGCCATCAAAAAGGGCATCGTCGAGCGGCGGCTCGATCGCGACGCCATCACCGACGCGGTTGATGCCCAGGTCTTGACCGAGCAAGAGGCTGCGATCCTGCGGCTTGCCGACCAGGCGACCGACCGCGTTATCCGCGTCGATGATTTCGACCCGGATGAACTCGCGGCCAAGCAGTTGGCTCGGCGGGAGAGCGGCCAGGCCGCCGAATAAGAGGACAGCCCATGCCCCAGCCGCAAATGCCGCAGATGACCAACTGGCGGTTCGAGATCGATGTCGAGCGCATCGCCTGGCTGACGATCGACACTCCCAACGCGCCGGTGAATACACTAAGCCGGCTGGCGATCTCCGAACTCGAGACGGCGCTGTTGCGCGTCGAGGACCTGATCGCTTCGGGCGAGGCGATTGGCCTCGTGATCCAGTCGGGCAAGGACAGCGGCTTCATCGCCGGTGCCGATGTCAGCGAATTCGACCAGATGTCCGATCCGGCGATCCTGCCCGAAGCACTGAAGCGGGCGCACGCCGTGATGGACCGCGTCGAGAACATGAAGGCGCCGGTGATCGCGGCGATCCACGGCTTCGCACTGGGCGGCGGACTCGAACTCGCACTTGCCTGCCACTACCGGATTGCCGTCAATGACGACAAGACCCGCATCGGCTTTCCCGAGGTGAACCTCGGGATCTTCCCGGGGTTCGGCGGGACGGGCCGCTCGATCCGCCAGGCCGGTCCGGTGCAGGCCATGCAGGCCATGCTCACCGGCCGCATGATCAAGGCGAGCGCAGCGCGCCGCATGGGGCTCGTCGATAAGCTCGTGCGGCACCGCGACCTCCTGCATTGGGAAGCCCGCAAAGCGGTGTTGCAGAGACGCAAATCCGGGCCGGCGTCGTTCGTCGAACGGGTCATGGCGTGGGGGCCGCTGCGCCAGCAGGTCGTCACCAAGATGCGTGCGGAAACCGGCAAGAAGGTGCGCAAGGAGCACTATCCCGCGCCGTACGCCCTGATCGATCTGTTCGAAAAACACGGCGACAACTGGCGGGCGATGGTCGATGCAGAGGCGGCAGGCTTCGTGCCGCTGATGGCGACCGATACGGCACGCAATCTGCGCCGGGTCTTCTTCCTGTCGGAGTCGCTCAAGAAGCAGGGGCTGCGCGGCAAGGAAAAGCCGAGCTTTGCCAGGGTGCACGTGGTCGGCGCCGGTGTCATGGGCGGCGACATCGCGGCGTGGTGCGCTTTGCGTGGCCTCGGCGTGACGCTGCAAGATCTCGATATGGAGCGCATCACGCCGGCGCTCACCCGCGCCAAATCGCTGTTCAGGAAACGGCTCAAGGATCGGGTCGCCGTCAACTCGGCGGTGGCGCGGCTCGAGGCCGACCCGGCCGGCAAGGGGATCGCGCGGGCCGATGTGATCATCGAGGCCGTGGTCGAGAACCTCGACGTCAAGAAGAAGATTTTCGCCGATGTCGAGAACAAGGCGAAGGCCGATGCGATCCTTGCGACGAACACGTCCTCCATCGAGCTCGAACGCATTGCCGAAGGGTTGCGCGATCCGTCGCGGCTGATCGGGCTGCATTTCTTCAATCCCGTGGCACAGCTCCCGCTCGTCGAGGTGATCCGATCCAGCTACAACGTCGACCGCGACGTCGCGATGGGAGCGAGCTTTGCCCTCGCCATCGGCAAGAGTCCGGTGCTGGTGAAGTCTGCACCAGGCTTCCTCGTCAACCGGGTGCTGATGCCTTACATGCTCGGTGCCGTCGAGCGTGTCGAGAAAGGCGAGAGCATGGAGCTCATCGACGCCGCGGCGGTGGCCTTCGGCATGCCGATGGGGCCGATCGAGCTTATGGATACCGTGGGGCTCGATGTCGGCGCGAGCGTTGCCAAAGAGCTTGGCTACGAGGTGCCGGCGAGCTCGCGGTTTGCCTCGCTGGTGTCGCAGAAGAAGCTTGGCCGCAAGAGCGGCGAGGGCTTTTACAAATGGATCGACGGCAAGGTGCAGAAGGGTCAGGTCCCGCAGCATGGCGACCTCACTGCGCTCGGTCGCGAGCTGGTGAAGCCGATGGTCGACACCACGGAGACGGTGGTCGGCGAAGGCGTCGTCGCCAATGCCGATCTCGCCGATATCGGGGTGATCCTGGGGACCGGGTTTGCGCCGTTCCTGGGCGGCCCCATGCAGGCGCGCAAAGAAGGGAAAGCCTGAGATGGCGGAGCTCAAGAAGATCGCCATTGTCGGCTCGGCCCGCATTCCGTTCTGTCGCGCCTATACGGGCTATGCGGAGGAATCGAACCTCTCGATGCTTTCGGCTGCGCTGGGCGGGCTGGCGGACAGGTTCAACCTCCGCACTCAGTCGGTCGACGAGGTCGTCGGCGGCGCGGTGATTTCGCATAGCCGCGATTTCAACCTGGCGCGCGAAGCAGCGCTCGATGCCGGGTTGCCTCCGCGCACGACGGGGACGAACCTGCAGATCGCGTGCGGCACCAGTCTGCAAGCGGCGCTGATGCTGGGCGGCAAGATCGCCAGCGGCGAGATCGACAGCGGCATCGCCTGCGGCACCGACACCGTCTCGGATTCGCCGATCGTGTTCGGAACGAAGTTCCAGCACCGGCTGGTCGAGCTCAACCGGGCACGCACACCGCAGGAGAAGCTCGCTGCCTTCAAGGGCTTCACCATGGGCGAACTGACGCCCGTGGCACCCTCGACGCAAGAGCCGCGGACCGGCCTCAGCATGGGCGAGCATTGCGAGCTCATGGCGAAGACCTGGGGCATCGCCCGGCAGGCGCAGGATGAGCTGGCCCTGAGCAGCCATCTCAATGCGGCCCGGGCCTATGACGAAGGCTTCCATGACGATTTGATCGTGCCGTTTGCCGGGGTGCTCAAGGATAACAATGTCCGGCCCGACACCAGTCTCGAGAAGATGGCGACGATGAAGCCCGCGTTCGACAAGAGTTCGGGCAACGGTACGCTGACCGCAGCGAATTCGACACCGCTGACCGACGGCGCAGCGGCGGTGCTTCTGGCCAGCGAGGAGTGGGCTCGCTCGCATGACCTGCCGATCCTCGCCTACCTGACCTATGGGCAGCTCGCGGCCAACGATTTCGCGCATGGCGACGGTCTGCTGATGGCTCCCACCATCGCGGTCGCGCGCATGCTGGACCGTGCCGGGCTGACGCTTCAGGATTTCGACCTGTATGAAATCCACGAGGCTTTCGCCGCCCAGGTGCTTTGCACGCTCAAGGCGTGGGAGGATGCCGACTACTGCCGGACCGTCCTCGGCCGCGACGCGCCGATGGGATCGATTGACCGCAGCAAGCTCAACCCGAAGGGGTCCAGTCTTGCCTATGGTCATCCATTCGCGGCGACGGGCGCGCGCATCCTGGGCCTCGCCGCCAAGGAACTGGCGACAGAGATGAAGCAGCGGGCGCTGATTTCGGTCTGCACGGCGGGAGGGCAGGGCGTCACCGCCATCCTCGAGCGGGCTGCCGCCTGAACGTTCTGGGCGATTGTCAGTCTTACCCGATCGATGGCCGAGAGCCGTACCAGCCGTCTCGGTGAAATATTATTTGAATCATCGCGTTAGGTGGTGAGGTCAGTGACTTGACGCTTACGTCATGCTTTTCCTTGTCAGTGGACGCTTTTGCCATATAGGGTTCGGCAAGTCTTGGCCGGCCTGGCAATTCGCCGGATCAAGACATACCCGGGGCGAACAAGAAATCCGGGATGTCGGGAAACGTCAAAAGGAGATGGGATTCATGAAACTCCAAGCCGTTCTGGGGCTGAGCGCTGGAGCGCTGGCCCTGTTGTGCACGACCGCGTTCACGTTGCCGGCGTTGGCCGCAAACGTACCGGACGGCACCAAGCTCGCCGCTGATCAGACCTTCAATTATCGCGTGCTCGATAACATCAATGCGGTGGATCCCGATATCGTCGAAGACGTGGATACGGCCTCGGTGGTCGAGGACCTGTTCGAAGGCCTCTACAACGAAGACGGAAAGGGCAACCCGGTTCCGGGCGTGGCCGAGAGCTACGACGTCAACGCGGACTATACGCAGTACACGTTCCACCTGCGCGACGCGAAATGGTCGAACGGCGATCCGGTGAAGGCCAGCGACTTCGTCTATAGCTGGGAGCGCGCCGTCGATCCGAAGACCGCCTCCAACTACTCCTATTTCCTCGGCCTTGCCGGAGTGAAGAACGCCGATGACATCGTCGCCGGCAAGCAGCCGATCACCAACCTCGGCGTCAAAGCGATCGACGACAAGACCCTCGAGGTCGACCTCAGCAAGCCCGTTCCGTATTTCGTGCGCATGACGGCGCACGCGACGCTGTTCCCGGTGCCGCAGGCGGTCGTCGAGAAGTTCGGCCAGGACTGGACCAAGCCGGAGAATATCGTCGGCAACGGCGCTTATACCCTCGCCGAGAATTCGCCCGGCGAACGCGTGACGCTCAAGCGCAACAAGAACTACTGGGACGACGCGCACACCGTGCTCGATACGGTGAATTTCCTGACCATCAACGACGAGAACCAGGGCCTTACGCGCTATCTCGCGGGCGAGGTCGACTGGACCGATGCGCCGGCCGGCCAGTACCCGACCCTGCTGCAGCAGCACCCGGACGAGGCGCATTCGCCGGCGTTCCTGTGCACCTACTACTTCGACATCAACATGACGGCCAGCCAGCCGGTCGAAGCGCTCAAGGACGTGCGCGTCCGCGAAGCCATCTCGCTGGCGATCGATCGTGATGTGATCGTCAACAACATTCTGCAGGGTGGCCAGAAGGCGGCCTACGTGTTCACGCCGCCGGCCACCGCGGGCTTCCAGTCGCCCGATCTCGACATCGCGAAGATGACGCAGGCCGATCGCGACGCCAAGGCCAAGCAGTTGATGACCGACGCCGGCTACGGTCCGGACAAGCCGGTCAGCTTCACCTACATCTACAACACCTCAGTGGCGCACCAGCAGATCGCCACCGTCGTGTCGCAGATGCTCAAGGAGAAGCTCGGCATCAACATGACGCTCCAGGACATGGAATTTGCGACCCTGCTCGACAAGCGCCACTCGCGCGACTTCTCGGTGGCCCGCGACGCCTGGTGCGGCGACTACAACGAGGCGTCGACCTTCGAAGGCCTGATGGACAGCACCTCCTCGCAGAACAACTCGGGCTACTCCAACAAGGACGTGGACCAGTGGCTGAAGGACGCCTCGACCAGCAAGGACCCGAACGTCCAGTACAAGCAGATCGAAGAGCAGGTGGCCAAGGACATCCCGATCATCCCGATCTACCACTACAGCCATCCGTTCCTGCTGAAGACGGACGTCAAGGGCTGGCCGTACGATAACGTCGAGCAGACCTGGTACGCCAAGGACCTCTACAAGGTCGCTCAGTAAGCCACACGCAACTGGTGTCAGGCCCCGCGCGCAGCGCGGGGCCTCGGCCATTTCCACACGGATCGTTGGACCGACGACTTAATGATAGCTTTCATCCTGAAGCGCCTGGCGATCGCCATCCCCACGCTGCTCGTGCTGATCGTGTTCAGCTTCATCCTGATGAAAATCGCTCCGGGTTCACCGTTTACCGGTGAGAAGAACCTGCCCCCCGAGACGCTCAAGAACATCTTTGCGCGCTACAATCTCGACAAGCCGCAATGGCAGCAACTGTTCGAATACATCTGGAACATCGTTGTGCATTTCGATTTCGGTCCGTCGTTCAAGTACAAGGACCGCTCGGTCAACGACATCATCGCGCAGGGCTTCCCGGTCACGCTGACCTACGGATTCTGGGCGTTCCTCCTGGCCTCCACGGTGGGCATCGTCCTGGGCGCCGTCGCGGCCGTGAAGCAGAACAGCTGGGCGGACTATCTGGCGGTGGGCGTCACCATCGGGGCGCAGGTGGTTCCGAACTTCGTGCTGGCGCCGATCCTGGTGCTGATCTTCACGCTGGGCCTGCACTGGCTGCCGGGCGGAGGCTGGAACGGCGGCAAGCCGCAATATGTGGTGATGCCGGTCATCGCCCTCGCCATGACCTACATGGCCAACATCGCGCGCATCATGCGCTCGTCGATGCTCGAGGTGCTGAGCACCAATTTCATCCGGACCGCCCGCGCCAAGGGGCTGCCGGGATACAAGGTGGTGCTGACGCACGCGCTGAAGCCGGCGCTCCTGCCGGTGGTTTCCTATCTGGGGCCCGTATTCGTCGGCATGATCACCGGTTCGGTCGTGGTCGATGTGTACTTTTCGACCGGCGGCATCGGCCAAGCCTTCGTGAACAGCGCGCTCAACCGCGACTATTCGACCATTCTCGGCGTTACCATTCTGCTCGGCGCGCTGACCATCGCCGGCAATCTCGTGGTCGACGTGCTCTACGCATGGATCGACCCGAAGATTCGATACTAGGAGTTCTCGACTTATGCTGGCAGACAGCCGCATTGGCACTGCACCCTCCGAGACCGAGGCGGCCCCCGAAGTCGGGCCGGTTACGCCGATCCGCGGCCGCTCGCTCTGGCAGGACGCGATGTCGCGCTTCGTGCGCAATCGCGCCGCGCTGGTCAGCGTCATCATCCTGGCGATCATCGTCATCTTTACGTTCGTCGGCCCCCTGTTCGCGCCGTGGTCGATCGAAAAGATCGACTGGAGCATTACCGGCAAGGTCAAGCTGCTCGGCCAGCCCTCGCTCGCCAGCGGCCATTATTTCGGCACCGACGAGGTCGGGCGCGACCTGTTTTCGCGCGTCATCCAAGGCACTCAGATCTCGCTTGCCGTCGGCATCCTCGGGGCCGCTGTCGCCGTGGTCATGGGCACGCTCTACGGCGCGATTGCCGGGTATTTCGGCGGAAAACTCGACAGCGCAATGATGCGCTTCGTCGACATATTCTACTCTATCCCGTTCCTCTTCATCCTGATCCTGCTGCTGATCATGTTCGGCCGCTCGTTCGTCGTGCTGTTCATGGGGATCGGGCTGATCTCGTGGCTCGGCATGGCGCGCGTGGTGCGCGGGCAGACCCTGACGCTGAAGAACCGAGAGTTCGTGGAGGCCGCGATCGCCACAGGCGTCAAGCCGCTGGCGGTGGTGTTCCGGCACATCGTGCCGAACCTCCTAGGGATCGTCGTGGTCTATGCGACGCTGCTCATCCCCGAGATCATTCTGCTCGAAAGCTTCATCTCCTTCCTTGGGCTGGGTATCCAGGATCCCTACACGTCCCTCGGGGCGCTGATCTCGGACGGCGCGCGGACCATGCAATACGGGGAGCTCTGGCAGATCGGCTTCCCGCTCGCGTTCTTCGTTGTGGTGCTGTTCAGTTTCTTCTTCGCGGGCGACGGGCTGCGCGACGCGCTCGACCCCAAGGACCGCTGATGGCTCTTCTCGACGTCACCGATCTTTCGATCGGGTTCCACATGCCCGGCCGCGACATCCATGTCGTCAACAAGGTCAATTTCTCGCTCGATGAGGGAAAGACCCTGGCGATTGTCGGCGAGAGCGGCTCGGGCAAGACGCAGACGGCGTTTTCGCTGATCGGATTGTTGGCCAAGAACGGCTTTGCCTCGGGCAGCGTGACGTTCGAGGGCCAGGAGCTGCTCGGCATTCCGGAGGCGGAGCTCAACAAGGTGCGGGCCGAAAAGATCGCGATGATCTTCCAGGACCCGATGACCTCGCTCAATCCATACCTGCGCGTCGGCGATCAGCTCGTCGAAGTGCTCGTGCTGCACAAGGCCATGAGCAAGCGCGAGGCGCAGGCCGAGGCGGTGCGCATGCTCGATGCGGTGAAGCTTCCGGACGCGCGCAACATCTTCAGCCGGTTTCCGCACGAGTGCTCGGGCGGCATGCGGCAGCGCATCATGATCGCCATGGCGCTGCTCTGCCGCCCCAAGCTGCTGATCGCCGATGAGCCGACGACGGCGCTCGACGTGACGGTGCAGGCGCAGATGCTCGAACTGTTCAAGTCGCTGACCGCCGAATTCGGAACCGCTCTCATCATCATTACGCACGATCTGGGCGTGGTCGCCGGCCTCGCCGACCGAATGATGGTGATGTATGCCGGCCGCCTGGTCGAAACCGGGACCGTCGACGAGCTGTTCTACGACCCGCGCCATCCCTACACGCTGGGGCTGCTCAATTCGACGCCGAACGTCGAGGAAAAGAACGAGCGGCTGAACTCGATCAGTGGCGCGCCACCCAATCTCGAGCGGCTGCCGCGCGGCTGTGCGTTCCACCCGCGCTGCGCCTTCCGGTTCGAGCGCTGCTTCGCCGAAGTGCCGGCGCTGCTGGACTTCGGCGAGGGCGACAGAAAGAAGGCGTGCCACTATGCAAGATCGCTGGTGGCCGAGGAGAGCGCGGCGTGAGTATGGACGCGAGCACCGAGCTGCTCAGGATCGAGCATCTTTCCAAGACGTTCGCGATCGGCGGCGGCATGTTCAAGAAGCCGCTGCAACTCAAGGCGCTGCAGGACATCTCGTTCTCGATCGAGGAGGGGGAGACCCTCGGAATCGTCGGTGAGAGCGGCTGCGGCAAGTCCACGCTGGGCCGCTGCATCCTGCAACTGCTGAGGCCAGACGGCGGCCGCGTGCTGTGGATGGGCAAGAACCTGCTCGATCTCGACGCGGAGTCGATGCGCAAGAAGCGCCGCGAGCTGCAGATCATCTTCCAGGACCCACAGGCCTCGCTGAACCCGCGGATGACGGTCGGCGACATCATCGCCGATCCGCTGAAGACATTGCTGCCTGAACTCAATGCGGCGCAGCGGCGCGAGCGCGTCATGAAGATGATGGAGTCGGTCGGGCTGCAGCCGGAGATGATCAACCGCTACCCGCACGAGTTCTCGGGCGGGCAGGCGCAGCGCATCGGGATCGCGCGCGCGCTCATCACCGAGCCCAAGCTGATCGTCTGCGACGAGCCGGTGTCGGCGCTCGACGTTTCGATCCAGGCACAGATTCTCAACCTGCTGACCGAGCTCAAGGAACAATTCGGGCTCACCCTGATCTTCATCTCGCACAATCTGTCGGTGGTGCGGCACGTGTCCGATCGCATTCTCGTGCTCTATCTCGGCCGGATGGTCGAGCTGGCGCCGGGCGATGCGCTCTACGACGATCCCAAGCATCCCTACACGAAGGCGCTGCTGACGGCGGTGCCGGTGGCCGATC
>DATMTK010000095.1:0-10709 GCA_035564755.1 Devosia sp.
ACGGCGCGCGAGGTGGCGAAGGCCGATGCTCGGCTCACCGCCGGCTATGCCATGACGGCGCTGCTGCCGGCAGAGGGCGAAGGCGCGGTGGTCCTCGGGTTCCTGCGCCACGATCGCTTCCAGTCGCGGGTGAGCTTTGCGTCGGGCGAGCCGCTCGGGATCGATCTCGAGACGCTGATCGACGGCGTGCCGCACGAGGGCGAAGTGCGCAGCGAAACGCTGACGATCTTTGCCGGCGACGCCGTCGAGCCGGCCTTGCGGCAATGGGCCGAGCTGGTGGCCGCGGCCTCGCCGCGCCGGGCGCGATTGCCGAAGCGGCGGCTCACCGGCTGGTGCTCGTGGTACAATCTCTATGCCTCGCTGAGTGAGCCGGTGCTGCTCGAGCATCTCGCCGCCCTGCAGCGGTTTCGCGATGCGGCCCAGACGCCCTTCGACATCTTCCTGGTCGATGATGGCTTCACGCCCGAGATGGGCGACTGGCTGGAGACCAAGCCGCAGTTTCCCAATGGCATGCGGCCGGTGCTCGACGCGGCGCGCGACGCCGGGTTCATTCCCGGCCTGTGGATCGCCCCCTTCATGGTCGGCAACCGCTCGACGCTCTATGCCGAGCATCCGGACTGGGTGGTGAAGGACCGGGCTACGGGCGCACCGCTGGCACCGATGAAATTCTACGGCGAATTCCGCTGGCACAAGCGCAGCGAGGAATATTACGTCCTCGACATCACGCATCCGGACGCCGCGGCCTACATCAGAACGGTGTTCCGTACCTGGGCGCGCGACTGGGGCGTCGGTTATTTCAAGACCGATTTCATGCATCTCGGCGCGACCTACGGACCGGAGGAGGCGCGCTGGCACGAGGACGGGTTGTCGCGCATCGCCATCTGGATGCGCATGGCCAACCTGATCCGCGAGGAGATCGGCGAGGCGCTGTGGCTGTGCTGCGGCGCGCCGCTGCTGCCGCCGGTCGGGCTCTGCGACGCGATGCGTATCGGACGTGATATCGGCGTCACCTGGACGGGCAATTATTCGGCGGAGTCGCTGCTGCGCGACCAGACCTCGCGCAACTTCATGCATGGCGTTTTCTGGCAGGCCGACCCCGACTGCATTCTGCTGCGCGACCGCTTCCACGAGCTGAGCGACGACCAGGTGAACGCGCTGGCCGCGTTCGCGGGCCTGGCGGGCGGCGTGCTGATGACCAGCGATCAGCTCGACGAGGTGCCGGAGACGCGGCGGCAGATGCTGCATGCGCTGTCCGGCGACGGCGCGCCCTTCGCGTGTGAATTTCCCGAGCTCGGGCAAAGCGGCCTGACCTATCGGCTGGGGACGGGGCCGAACGGCCGGCCGATGGCGGTGAGCGAGGCCCGCGACCCGGTGCTGGTGCAGCGCGTGCGGCGACCGGACGGCAGCGTGCTGCTCAACCTGTTCAACACCGGCGATACCGCGGCGGAAAAGTCCATCGATGCACGGCTCGCCGGCCTGGCGTTCGCGACCGCGCGCGAGGGCGACGCGGCCTTCGCGGGACCGGTGGTCGGGGTAACCCTGCGGCCGCATCAATCGCGGCAGTTTCTCCTCAGTGCTGCGCGCTCAGGAACTCGACCACCATCGCGGCCGTCCAGGTGAAGCGGCCGCCGCCGCAGGGCTCGCCGGTCAGCGGATCGTAGTATTCGGCAAAGCCCGACTGCGTGATGAGCTCGAGGCTCGAGCGCACGATGTGGTTGGCGACCCCGGTCTCGCCGATGGCGCGCAGGCCGTCCGAGATCATGTAGTTCATCACCAGCCAGACCGGGCCGCGCCAGTAGCGCTTGGGCTCGAAGCGCGGATCGGTGGGATCGTGCGAGGCGACGATGTACTTGGTGCGCTCCCCCTGCCGCTCGATGCTGCGGGCGATCTCGTGCGCGCGGGCCTTCGGCACGGCGGCAAAGACCGGCAGGATGCCGCCGATCGAGGGGCTCTGGACCAGCGTTCCGGTGGTGCGGTCGAGGCAGAGATACTGACCGTGTGTGTCGCTCCAGAGCCGCTCCATCGCGGCGATGCCCTTTTCCGCGCGGGCGCGGTTGGCGGCGGCGATTGCGGTCTCGCCGAGCGCGTCGGCGAGGGCCGCGAGGTCGGCGGCGGAGCGCAGCAGGATGGCGTTGAAGCCGGGATCGACCACCTGGAACGGCGAGGCGTCATGCAGCTTGCCGTTGTCCCAGCCGAGGCCGCGGAAGCGCTCGACCAGCCAGATATAGCGGTCATACTGCGCCTTGGTCGGCCGATGCGCCGGATCGGCGTGCTGGGTGTCGCGGCGGGTGTAGGGCTGCACGCCCTCGGTGGGCACGCGCTCGAACGCCTCGTCCCAGTCGATGGAATTGTCGCGCCCCGATTCCCACGGATGCAGCAGGGCGACGAGGCCTTCGCCGTGCGGGTCGCGTGCCTCGTAGAACCAGCGATGCCAGGCATCGATCCTGGCGACGAGCCGTCTGGCGCGCTCGGCGGCGAGTGCCTTGTCCTTCGCCTGGTCGAACAGGCGGCGGACGGCAAAGCCGGCGACCGGCGGTTGCGTGATGCCGGAGGTCGGGATGGGCCGCCCGGTGTTCCACACATCGGGACCCGGGAAGTAGCCGTCGGAATGCGCGTGGAACACGATGTGCGGCACCATGCCGTCCGGCCACTGATGCTGGAACAGCGTTTCGATCTCGGTCCAGGCGCGGGCTTCGTCGAAATGCCGCTGGCCGAGCGCGGTGAGGCAGGAATCCCAGTTCCACTGGAAGGGATACAGGCCCTTGGTGGGCACGGTGTAGGTGCCGCGGTCGTTCTCGCGCAGCACCTCGAAGGCGCGGTCGCGGAGTTCGGCGGGAGTCATCGTCATTTGAAAGACCTGTCTGAGGCTAAAGTGGCGCCGGCGAACGCCCCCGCAATGGCAGCGTGGCCGGCATCGTTGGGATGGAGGTGGTCCGGCGAGGCGAGCGCATCGGCACCGTGCGCGGCCATCGATTCGTTGACCGGAGCATAGTAGGTGCCCGCATCGCGCGCGATCTGTGCGACGATCCCGACGTGGCGCTGGAATTCGGCGCGCGACTGCCCGGCAAAGCCGTTGACGCCATCGACCGCGAAGCCGGCATCGGGGATGTGCGGCGGGCTGCCGAGGATCAGCGCCTCGGGGGCGTAACCGGCCGCGAGCAGGCCGTTGACCAGCGCGGTGTAGTCGCGGCGGAAGCCATCGGCGTTGAGGGTGGCCGGCGCCAGCGTATAGCGGGCGTCGTTGAAGCCATAGAGGATCGCGACGAGGTCGGCGCGGTCGCTGCCGAGGAGGTCGCGCCGGTAGCGGGAAAAACCATTGTCGGGGCGCGGGCGGCCGGAGGCATCGGCCGAATTCTGCAGGATGGTCGCCCCGATCCCCTTGTTGGCGAGGCGGACCCCGAGCGCAGCACCGAGGCGATTGGCCCAGCGGCGCTCGGGAGTGCTCGCGGCGGAGCCGGCGGTGATCGAGTCGCCGAAGACGGCAAGCGAGGCCGCGCGGCCGCGCCAGCGCTCGACAAAGCTCGTCACCGGATGGGATCCACGAATTCGAGCACCATCGCCGCGGTCCAGCTGAAGCGGCCGCCGCCGAGCGGGCTGCCGTCGCGCGGATCGTAATACTCGGCAAAGCCGCTCTGTTCGATGAGCGCGAGGCTGTCGGCGACGATGCGGTCGGCCAGGGCGGCCTGGCCGGCGGCGCGCAGGCCGTCGACGATGAGGTCGTTGCAAACGTGCCAGACCGGACCACGCCAGTAGCGGCGGAGGTCGAAGCGCGCGTCGCGCGGATCGTGGCTCGGCACCAGGTAGCGCACATGCTCGCCGATGGCGGCGATGGTGGCCGCGATGGCGGCGGCGCGGGCCGGCGGGATCGGCGCGAGCACCGGGATCAGCCCGCCGATCGAGGGGTAGGGTACCGGCGCACCGGTGATGCGGTCACGCGAGAGGTACTGGCCGGCGCTGTCGCTCCAGAGGGTGTCGAGGGCCATGAGGCCGCGGGCGGCCCAGTCGCGATTGTGCCGCGCGATGGCGGGTTCGCCCAGCGTCTCGGCGAGCGCCGCCGTTGCGAGACAGGAACGGATGAGGATAGCGTTGAAGCCGGGATCGACGATGCGAAAGGGCGAGGCGTCGTGCAGTTTCGCTCCGTCCCAGCCGAGCGAGCGGAAGTGCTGCACGAGCCAGAGGTAGCGGTCGTATTGGGCCCTGGTCGGGCGCGTCGCCGGATCGGCGTGCTTGAGGTCGTTGCGCTCGTACGCCATGACGCCTTCGGTCGGGACGCGCTCGAAGGCGTCGTCCCAGTCGACGGCGTTGTCGCGCGATTCCCATGGATGCAGTACCGCGACGAGGCCCTCGCCGGCGGGGTCGCGCGTGCGGTAGAACCAGGCATGGGAGCGGTCGAGCCTGCTGAGCAGCGCGCGGGCTCGCGCGTCATCGCCGCTGCGGCGGTAGAGCTCGTGCACGACGAAGCCGGCGATCGGCGGCTGCGTGATGCCCGAGGTCGGCGGCATGTGGCCGGTGCCCCACACCTCCGGGCCGGGAAAGTAGCCGGGCGCCGCCTCGTGGAACACCATGTGCGGCACCATGCCGTCGTCCCACTGATGCGCGAACAGCGTCTCGATTTCGGTCCAGGCGCGGTCCATGTCGAAATGGCTGAGGCCAAGCGCGGTGAAGCACGAATCCCAGTTCCACTGGAATGGGTAGAGCCCCTTGGTGGGGACGGTGTAGCTGCCGCGGTCGTTCTCGCGCAGCACCGCCTGCGCGGCACGGGCAAGCGGCGACGGCAGGTCGACGACGCTCATGCGGCGGCGCTCGTTTCGACGTCGAACCAGCGGATGCGGTCGGGCTTGGGCACCAGGCTCAGTTCGTCGCCCGGGTTGACCCGCGCGTCGGAGTCGAGCACGGCGCGGAACAGCGCGCCGCCAACCTCGGCGGTGACCAGCGTGTGCGCGCCGAGCGGCTCGATCACCCGCGCGATGGCCTTGAGGCCGCCGGGCGCCAGCGTCAGGTCCTCCGGCCGGATGGCGAATTCGAGCTGGCTGGCGGTGGATCTGGGGCCGGTAACACTGAGACCCGCGACCAGCCAGCGTCCGTCGGTGCCGCGGGTGGCGGGCAGGAAATTCATCGGCGGGTTGCCGATGAAGCTGCCGACGAAGCGGGCGGCCGGATTGCGATAGACCTCGACCGGCGAAGCGGCCTGCACGATGCGCCCGCCATTCATCACCGAGATGCGGTCGGCAAGGCTCATCGCCTCGACCTGGTCGTGCGTCACGTAGATGGTGGTGGTCTTGCTGCCGGCGAGCACGCCCTTGAGCTCGGCGCGCATCTCGAGGCGAAGCAGCGCGTCGAGGTTGGAGAGCGGCTCGTCCATCAAGATCACGTCGGGCTCCATGGCGAGGGCCCGCGCCACCGCGACGCGCTGGCGCTGCCCGCCCGAAAGCTGGCCGGAATAGCGTTTGAGGAGCTGGTCGATATGCATGAGCTCGGCGGTGCGCTTCACCCGCTTCTCGATGTCGGCCTGCGGCAGCTTCTTCATGCGCAGACCGAAGGCGATGTTCTCGAACACCGTCAAGTGCGGGAACACCGCGTAGTTCTGGAACACCATTGCAATGCCGCGCTCGCGGGGCGGCAGCCTGTCGACGCGGCGGCCGCCGATCCAGACTTCACCGGTGGTCGGCGTCTCGAGGCCGGCGATGATGCGCAAGAGCGTGGTCTTGCCGCAGCCGGAGGCGCCCAGCAGCACCATGAATTCCTGGTCGGCGATGGTGAGGTCGATCGAATGCAGGGCCTTGAAGCCGCCGAAGCTCTTGGCGACGCCCTTGATAGCGATTTCGGCCATGGCGGCTCCTAGCGGTTGGCGATGCCCCACATCGCGAACATGTATTTGCGGACGGCGAAGATGAAGACCAGCGCCGGCACGACCAGCGCCGCGCCACCGGCAAAACGCAGATAGAGCGGCGAGAAGTCGAGGCTTTGCAGCAGGAAGGCGGTGAGCGTGCGGTTGCGCACCGTCAGCACCGCCGCAGCGAACACCTCGTTCCACGAGATGGTGAAGGCAAAGATCGCCGATGCCGTGATGCCGGGCAGCACCAGCGGCAGCACGGCCTTCTGGAAGCCCTGCCAGCGGTTGCAGCCGAGGGTCCACGCGGCCTCCTCGAGCTCGACGGGCACGCCCGAAAAGATCGAGAAGGTGATGAGCACGGCAAAGGGTAGCGCCAGCGTGGTGTGGACCAGCGCCAGCCCGAACTGGCTGTCGTCGAGGCCGATATGGATGAACATCACGGCGAGCGGCAGCGCCAGCAGCGGCAGCGGGAAGGCGCGCGTCATCAGCACCAGCAGCCGGAACGCGTTCTTGCCCCAGAAATCGAAGCGCGACAGCGCATAGCCCGCCGGCGCGCCGATGCCGATCGAAAAGACCATGGTCAGCGCCGCAACGATGATCGAATTGGTGAGCGCCTTGAGCACGCCGCCGAAGGTGATGAAGAATTTGAGCGAGCCGAGATCGAAGGAGGGCGCCCAGTGCTTGGGGAATTCGGCGACCTCGGTCGGCGAGGAAAGTGCGTTGGTGAACAGCAGGTAGATCGGCCCCAGCACCCAGACCACCATCAGCACGACGCCGGCCCAGAACAGGAACTTGCCGGCGCTGCGCACTTCGGAGACGGCGTGCGGGGTATCAGCGATGACGGCGGCGTCGCTCATATCGTGGCTCCCTTCGGTGTCCTGAGGACGCGCAGGAAGAACAGCGTGCAGCCGATCGAGATGACGAGGACGATGATCGCCATGGCGGCGGCGACGCCGGTTTCGCGTTGGTTGAATTGCCAGTCGTAGATCTGGCCGACCAGTACGGGCAGCGTCGTGCCGCCGAGGGCCTGCGCCACCGCGAACACCTCGAAAGCCGCGATGGTCCGCAGGATCAGCGCCGTCTGCAGGCTCGGCCGCAGCATCGGCAGCGTCACCTTGACGAAGCGCTTCCACGGGCCGGCGCCGAATACTTCGGCCGCCTCGTAGTATTCCTTCGGGATGAGCCCCATGCCGGAGACCAGGATGACCATGACGATGGCGGTGGCGCGCCAGAGCTCGGCCAGCGCCACGGCGACGAAGATCACCCAGCTGTTCTGGTAGCTGAGAAAGAGGATCGGCTTGTTGACCACGCCCAGCGAGGTCAGCATCGAATTGAGAAAGCCCGACTGCTCGAAGATCGCGAGCCAGATGATGCCCGAGGCGAGATCGGACAGGCCGAGCGGAATGGTGAAGATGTAGAGGATCGCGCTGCGCGCCGTCTTGAGGTTGGAGACGGTCGAGGCCATGGCAAGTGCCATGACGAGCTGCAGCGGCACCACCACGACCGCCAGAAGAATCGTGTTCCGGACGGAGGGCCAGAAGCGGAAGTTCCGCGCCATGGTCTGGAAGTGATCGAAGGTAAGGCCGCTCGGACCGGCGAAGGCCTGCACCGCGACCTGCACGAACGGGTAGACGAAGAATACCAAAAGGAACAGCGTCGCCGGAAGCAGCAGCAGATAGGGCAATGTCTTCTGGTTCATGAGCGGTCCCCGTGGGAGCCGCCCGGCGCGATAGTCGGCGCCGGGCGGCGGGAGGAACTTAGTCGACCGGGCAGGGCTGGCCCTTGGAGTCGGCGTCGGGCAGCCAGCACGGCGCCTTGGTGGCCTGCATCAACTGGCGCAGCGTATCGGCCTCGGAATCGAGCACCGTCTTGATGTCCTCACCATTGAGGGCGATGCGCTGGAAGGTGTCGATGTAGACCTGGTTGAACTGGCCGCCCTTGTCGCCGAGGCCAACCGGCAGCAGCGCCGGAAGAGCGTCCGGTGCGCTGGTTTCCGCCGCGACCGCAGCGCCGAGCGCCTTGATCGAAGCCGGCAGGCTGTCGGGCAGCTTGGCGTCGGTCACCGGGAAGAAGGTCGTCGCCATCAGCGTCGCGACCTGCTGCTCGGGCTGCAGCATGTACTTGACCAGCTCCTTGGACTTGGCGACGTCGGGCGCCCATTTCGGTACCGCCAGACCGGCGAGCACCGGCATGAAGGCATGGCCCTTGGGGCCCTTCGGCGCCGGGAAGGCGACGAAATCATCCGGCTTCTGGTCGATCGCCGTGCCGAGGCGCGCGATGTGGTCGAACGCCACCCACACGTCACCGGTCAATAGCGGCTCCTGCATGAAGTCGTAATTGGTCGAGGCCGGATTGGTGTACTGCCAGAGCTGCTTGAAGGTGGTCCAGGCAGCCACCGCGTCGGCCGAGCGGAACTTGCTGACTTCCGAGCCGGTATAGGCGGGCAGCAGGAAGCCCTGGAAGAAGCGGTGCATCAGACCCTTCGGGCCGGCCGGGAAGCCGAGCTTGGGCGAGCCGGTCTTGTCCGCCATGTTTTTCCCCCACTCGATCAGCTGGTCGTAGGTGAGGTTGTTGATGTCGGCGCCCTGCGGCAGGTACGGCAGCGCCTGCTTGTTGGCGACCATTACGTAGTTGGCCTGCATCCAGGGCAGGTATTTCTGTTCGCTGGTGCCGAGCTTGCCGAGCTGCATGAAGGCCGGACTGGGCTTGACGGCACCGAGGTCGACGTCGCTCAGGTCGACGAAGTCGTTGGCGAAGTTGGCGAGATCGCCATGCAGGCCACCGATGACCCCGATGGTCCCCTTGCCGGCCTGCTCTTCGGCCTGGATGCGGGTGATGAACGGACCCGGATCCTGCGGCTCGAAATCGACGCCGCCGGGGAAGTTCTTGACCACGGTGTCGCGGACCTTCTGGGCTTCCTCGACCGGGGCCGCCTGGTTGGACCAGAACAGCACCTGGGCCTCCGCCATCTGCGCGGTGGCTATCGTCATAAGGGCGGCGCCAGCGAGCGTCGCAATCAGCTTTTTCACTTTGTAGTTCCTCCCTTGTTGATCTGGATTCATGGTCTAATCGGCGCCGGGCCGTGGCTGGCGCGCGATACCAGCTCGGGCCGGATCAGCCGCGTAAGCGGTTCTGCCGGCCGGTGCTCGATCACCTCCACCAGCATCTGGGCGATCTCGCGCGCCGAGTCGCGGGTGCGCGCCTCGAACGTGGTGAGGCCGGGCGGCGCGTAGGCCGCTGCGGTGATGTTGTCGAAACCGACGACCGACAGGTCGCGTGGAATGGACAGACCGGCGCGCGCCGCCTCCTCCATCACCGTCAGCGCCAGCTCGTCGAAGAGACCCAGGATGGCAGTCGGCCGCTTGCTGCGGTGGATGAGGCTGTTGATGGCGGCGACCGTGGCGCCACGGTCGAAGCGGGGCGCGGTGACGACGTCGAGCGTGACGTTGGGATCGCCGCGCCGCGCCATCGCCTCGCGCAGGCCGCGTTCGCGCATATGGCGGAAGGTCATGGCGTCGGAAATGGAGACGAGCCCGAAATGGCGATGACCGAGCTCGTAGAGCATGTCGAAGGCTTCGCCGAAGGCATGCACGCTGTCGGAGTCGAGCCAACTGTAGGGCACGGTCGAGTCGAGCAGCCGGCCATGCGCGACGAACGGGAATTTGCGTTCGATGAGGTAATGCACCCGCTCGTCGGTCTCGCCGATGCGTGGCACGACGATGCCGTCGGCCCGGCCGGACTCGACCACGTGGCGCAGCACCGACAATTCCGAGCGCGACGGCTGCGCCGTGGCGATGAACAGATCGAGGCCGTTTTCGACGAAGCCTTCGCCCAGGCCGGTGACGAATTCGCCGAGATAGGAGTCGATGAAGTTGGGGCCGCGGACGGGCATCACGAAGCCGGCAAACCCCGAGCGGCCGGAGACGAGCTGGCGCGCCGCGACATTGGCAACGTAGCCGTACTGCTGGGCGGCCTCGGCGACGCGCTGGCGGGTCTTGAGCGCGATCGCGGTGTCCCCGGCAAGCGCCCGAGACACGGTCGCCACCGAAACATCCAGCTTGCCCGCGAGCTCACGCAGCGTCAGTGCAGCCACCGCCGATCTCCCCTCCAAAAGCAAGTTTAAAACGTTTGAACTCGTATTGTAAACGCTTAAAATGACTTAGAGCGCCGGCTTGAGCGATGCCCATGACGGCGCCAGGCTGCGGTTTCGAGGCTGCCTGAAGCCCGGCGGCGCGCCTCAATATGTCGTGTCACGATATTTCGGAACCAGCGCCTGCGGGCCTCGTTCACGCCGGTATCGAAATGCCGGGAGGACCGCATGGCAACCACTGCATCGGACGTGCTTGTCGAGACGCTTCTGGACTGGGGCGTCGACACGATCTTCGGCATTCCGGGCGACGGCATCAACGGCGTGATCGAGGCGCTGCGGGAGCAGCGCGACAAGATCCGGTTCATCCAGGTCCGGCATGAGGAGGCGGCGGCGTTCAACGCCTGCGCCTACGCGAAATTCACCGGCAAACTCGGGGTGTGCCTCGCGACCTCCGGCCCCGGCGGCATCCATCTGCTCAACGGCCTCTATGACGCCAAGCTCGACGGCCAGCCGGTGCTGGCCATCACCGGACTGCAGTTCCACGACCTGCTGGACACCTTCACGCAGCAGGATGTCGAGCTCGACAAACTCTACATGGACGTGTGCGTCTACAACGCCCGCATCATGGGCCCGCAGCACGTGCAAAACGTCACCGAGCTCGCCTGCCGGAGCGCGCTGGCCCGGCGCGGTGTCGCCCACATCACCATTCCGGTCGACATGCAGTCCCAGCCAGTGAAGCGCGCCCCGCGCTCCGAGCGCAACATTCCCAACCACGTCTCCGAGATG
>DATMTK010000096.1:0-4834 GCA_035564755.1 Devosia sp.
TGACGTGTTCCGCCGCCTCGCAAGACGCGACAATCCGGGCCTGCCGCCGCGCGTCGATCCTCTGGCCCGTCCGGCTCAGCTCGGTCTCTGGCTGGGCGAAACCCGCAACGATCTCGAGCCGCCCGCCATGGCGCTCGTCCCGGCCATCGCCGACATCAAGCGGCATCTCGCTGCGATTGACGGCTGCATCCTCGCGCGCATGTCCGGTTCGGGCGGAACTGTCTTCGGCCTCTTCGGCTCAAGCGCGCAGGCGCACCAGGCAGCGCACGACCTGCGGACGCTGTGGCCCGACTACTGGGTCGCCGCCGCGCCGCTGCTGGGCGTCTGACGCACGGCAACTATCGTGGTGGCCGGAGCACCATGCGCACGTCCACCGCGTCGCCGCCTGTGACGCCGGATCGCCGGCGCACGTCGGCCCTGATCGGCAGCAGATACGTCCCGTCCTTCGGAAACAGCGAGGTTGTGAACCGGATCGTGCCGATCGTTGCCTCGACCGGGATCACGCCCCAGCCGTAGCTCACGAGGCTTGCGGCGCGCCGGATGGCGTCAGCGTGCTCGGCAGGCACCGGTGCATAGAAGTAAGGTGAAGGTCCGCGCCACTCGATGACCGTCGCGCGAAAGGCGAACGGCCCGGCCATCGTCGGTTAATACGCGCGGCTCACGTAGAACTCGGCGATGTCGCTGAGGATGTCACGCATCTCGCTCTGCGCCAGCGGCGCGAGGGCCGTCCGCGCCGCGCGCACATGCTCGTGCGCCATGTCCACTGTGCGCGCCAACGCATTGTAACGATTCATGATCGAAACCACCTGCGCCAGCGCCGCGTCGCTGGCGTCGGGCTTGCCGAGTGAAGCGGTAATGATCTCGCGCTCCTGCGGGTTGCAGTCGCGGAGCGTCAGGATCACCGGCAGTGTCATCTTGCCTTCGCGCAGATCGTCGCCCGTGTTCTTGCCCATGGCGCCGCTCTCGCCGCGGTAGTCCAGCACGTCGTCGACGAGCTGGAAGGCGAGACCCAGTTCCATGCCGTAATCGCGCAGCGCCGCGCGGCCGGCCTCGTCGGCCCCGCCGGCCATCGCACCGACTTCCGCCGCCGCCTGGAACAGCGTTGCAGTCTTGGCGCGGATCACCTGGTTGTAGTCGTCGGGCGTCGCGTTGACGTCGCCGGCCTTGCTGAGCTGGAACACCTCGCCCTCGGCGATGATCGTCGCCGCCTTGGCGAGTACGCCCAGGGCATCGAGCTTGCCGGTTTCCACCATCATCAGGAACGCCTGGCCGAGCAGGTAGTCGCCCACCAGCACGCTCGCCTGGTTGCCCCAGATGATGCGCGCCGCCGGCCGGCCGCGCCGCAAATCGCTCTCGTCCACCACGTCGTCGTGCAGCAGGGTGGCGTTATGCATGAATTCGACCGCGGCGGCGTAGTTCGTCTGCGCCCCCGTCGCGTTCCCGAACAGCAGGGCGGCGGCCACCGTCAGCATCGGCCGCAGCCGCTTGCCGCCCGCCTCGATCAGGTAGCGGGCGAGTTCGGGCACCATCTCCACATGCGAGTCGGCGCGCTTGAGGATCAGCGCGTTGACCTTGGCCATCTCGTCCTGCGTCGCGGCAAGCAGCCGGTCGAGCGCGCCGAGCCCCGCATCCGTCTTCGCTGCCGCAGCCGAAACGACCAAGAGATCCGCCTCACATCCTTGGAGCGCTGCCCGCAACACCCTATGCTGGCGCGGAACCGGCCCCGATCCGCGATGTCCCTAGCCGACCCCACGGCAATTGTAAAACGCACGGAAGTCACACACGACGCCTTTCTCGGCGGCCGGCTGACCATCGCCCAGCCGGCGAGAGGCTTTCGCGCCGGCCTCGATTCCGTGCTGCTCGGCGCCGCCGTCGGCCACGGTGCGGGCCATCTGCTCGACCTCGGCGCCGGCGTCGGCACCGCCGCGCTGGTCGCGCTCGCCGATCACCCGAAACTCACAGCGACGCTGGTCGAGACCGATCCGACCGCGCTGGCCTTGGCCGCCGAGAACATTGCGGCCAACGGTTTCAGCGACCGAGCCGAGGCGATCGAGGCCGATGTCACGGCGTCCGGCCGGACGCGCTCCGCCGCTGGACTCAGGCCGGATAGCTGCATTTCGGTCATCGCCAACCCGCCCTTCTTTGCCGGCGGCACCCGCGCCTCGGCCCGCGGCGCCGCCGCCCGGCAGATGCCCACGGCTGCGCTCGATCTCTGGGTCAAGACCGCTGCGGGCCATGCCGCGCCCGGTGGCGAAATCGTCTTCATCCACACCGCCGACAGCCTGCCGGCGCTGCTCGCCGCCATGTCGGCGCGCTTCGGCGCGCTTACCGTTCTGCCGCTCACCCCGCGCGACGGCGAGCCGGCCCACCGCATCCTGATCCGCGGCATCAAAGGCTCGCGCGCGCCGCTGACGCTGCTGGCCTCGCGTGCCCTGCATACCGCCGGCGGGCGGCAATTCCGGGCCGAATTCGAGGCCATCTTCCGGGGCGGCGATCGGCTGCACTGGTAAAATTGCAGCCGCCGCTCTACATCACCGCCGATTCACGGAGCAGGCATGGCGAGGCGCAGAGGACTTACCGGCTGGATCGCGCGGCTGTTCGGGCGCGGCGGCCCTGTCGTTCCCGTCGTTCGGCTCCACGGCGTGATCTCCGCCGAGCAACGCCCCGGCCGGCTCAGCATCCAGTCCGTCGCGCCGCTCCTCCATCGTGCCTTTGCGATGGCAGGGTCGACCGTCGCCATCATCGTCAATTCGCCCGGCGGCTCGCCGGTGCAGTCACGGCTGATTTCAAAGCGCATCCGCGATCTCGCCCGCGAGCACGACAAGCACGTGCTGGTCTTCGTCGAGGACGCCGCGGCCTCGGGCGGCTATTTCATTGCCACCGCCGGCGACGAGATCATCGCCGATCCAAGTTCGGTCGTCGGGTCCATCGGCGTGATTTTCGCAAGTTTCGGTTTCCCCGAGGCACTGGGCAAGCTCGGCGTCGAGCGCCGCGTCCACACCGCCGGCAAGAACAAGTCGACCCTCGATCCGTTCCTGCCGGAAAAGCCCGAAGACGTCGAACGCATCAAGCAGATGGAACTCGACGTCCACCAGGTCTTCATCGACTGGGTGAAGTCGCGCCGGGCCGGCAAGCTCAAGGCGCCCGACGAGCAACTCTTTACCGGCGAGTTCTGGAGCGGCGTTCGCGGCCTCGAACTCGGGCTCGTCGACGCCCTCGGCGATCTGCACGAGACGCTTCGCGCCCGCTTCGGCGAGGACGTCAGCACCAGAGTCATCCAGCCAAGGCGCGGCCTCCTCCGGCTCCCCAGCTTCGGTCTCGCCGCGAGCCTGCTTGCCGCCGCCGAAGATCGCGCCCTGTGGACGAGGCTCGGCCTGTGACCGGTGTCATTCTCAAGCTGCTTGTCGTCGCCTTCGTCTTCTGGCTGATCTATTCCGGCGTGCGTCGCATCTGGCGCGACTGGACCCGCCAGTTCCGCGTTGAGGAAAAGCAGATCCACGCGCGCGACCTCAAGGAGCGCGACGCCCCCGGCGTCATCACCCTCGAGCGCGGCAAGGACGGCACCTTCCGTCCCCCCGGCAGCAAGGACACCGAACCGCGCTGACGTCATCGTTCCGGAGGACAGACGTTTCCGCCATTCTGCGCTACTCTGCCGCGCGGGGAACATGGCGATGTCCGACGCTACGGCCGACCGCGAAGCCATCATTGCGCTGATCCACCGCAACCGCATTGCGATCTGGACCAATGATTTCGAGCTTTGGGATAGCTGCTTCGTGCACGCCGACTACATGTCGCGCTGGGGCTGGTGGCAGGCCGGCGGGATGTATGCGCGCCGCGGTTGGGACCAGATCGCACAGCGGCTCCGCAACGATCCGACGCCCTTTCGCGAGTCCTACGCCTACGAGACCAGAGTCCAGAACCTCTCGCTGCAGCTCGGCGAGGATATGGCGTGGGCGACATTCGACCAGCAATATCCCGACGAGCGCTACACCGGAGGCACTGGCCTCGTGCGTGAGGCCCGCGTCTTCGAAAAGCACCATGGCGAGTGGAAGATCGCCTTCCTCATCTCGATGGCCAACGGACTGGGCGGATCCCGGATCATTCACCTCGATGCTCACGGCACCGTCCTGTGGCGCAACGACGCCGCCGCGGCGGCGCTGCAGGCGGACGACAACATCGTAGTCCGCGGCGGCGTGCTCCACTTTCGCGACCGCGGCGCTGACCGCCAACTGCGCGAGGCCGTGACCTGGGCGGCCACGCTCGACAGCGGACACATGTCGGCGCATGGGGCGCTCCCGCTCTTGGTCGAAGCGGGTGAAGGACTGGCAACCAGCATCTATTGGGTGATCGCCGATGCCGGGGTCATCCTGTTTTCGTTCGGCGACCGGGAGGTCAGTGACCGCCGGCTCGACGTTGCAGCCCGAATCTATGGGCTTTCCCGGGCCCAGCGGACGCTGGCCGGCCTGGTGGCCGAGGGGTTGACCCTGGCCGAGATCGCCGCGCGCATGGATGTCACCGCCAACACCGCCCGGACCCACTTGAACCGGGTGTTCGACAAGACTGGCGTCCGCAACCAGGCCGCCCTGGTGCGGGTACTCCTGACCGCCATCTCGCCGGTCTGACCCTGTCCTCCATTCGGATGACGCAGTGAGGTCCCCGGAGCGGCTGACAAGCGCCGACGGCCGCAGCGCGTAAGCTCTTCCCAGCTGAGGAGGAGCTCGCCATGACCCTGATCCTGACGGCCCCGGTCCGCATCGACAGGGGGCAAGCCGCGGTTCGGTGGCCCCGGCCCGTGGCGTCTCGCCTGCGTCTGCTCCGGCGCTGGCTACGGCGG
>DATMTK010000097.1:0-8266 GCA_035564755.1 Devosia sp.
GCGATCCTGCTGTTTTCAGCGGTCAGGCTGTTCAAGCGAACGGAGTAACCGCGAGCGTTAACACAATCACAATCTAGAATTTGACCCCCGTGATCTAGATGCGCATGCTGAGTCTAGCCAGTAGTTGGAGGAGTTAATGAAGTCACCAAAGGCGGCGGCCTTCGCATTTTTCCTTTTTGTTGCAGCTTCGGTCAGCGCACCTGTTTTCGCGCAGATGCAAATGCAGCGCATCACTGGAGCCGCGCTAGGCAATTTGCTGTATGGGCGGACCCTGACGGTGTACTTCAAGGATGGTGTGGGTACGCGTGTGCGATACGATGCCAACGGAGTGATGTACGATGGATCGAAGCGCACCGGGGTCACCGTCCGGGCGACGAAGTATAGCTGGTGCGACTTCACCGGGAGCAAGCTCGACCGGTGTCTAACGATCTGGAAGGACGGGCCGCTCTATCTGGCCAAGGACCATTCGGGTCAGAATGTCTTCGGTTTTACTGTGCGGTAGGACCCGCCGACTCTTTTCGCAGTTCTGCAAGGGGCGCCGCCGGTGCCCCTTTTCCGTATTCGAACTCTCCCTATATCTTGCGCAGAAGTCGGGAAACGTGCCGCCCAGCGGGCGTTTCCCAAATCAACGCTTCCAGCGGTCCAACCCATGCCCCTCGCGGATGGGAGGCCGTGGCAAAAGGAGAGTTGCCTTGAATATCGAAAAATACACCGAGCGGGCGCGCGGGTTCATCCAGAGTGCGCAGCAAATGGCCCTGGGGCGCGGCCATCAGCAGTTTGCCCCGGTGCATCTTCTGAAGGTCCTGATGGACGACGACCAGGGGCTCGGCTCCGGGTTGATCGACCGGTCCGGCGGCGACAGCAAGGCGGTTCGCGCCGGCGTCGAAGCCGCCCTCAAAAAAATCCCCGTCGTTTCGGGCGACAACGGCCAGGTCTATCTGAGCCGCGAAATGGCGCGCGTCTTCGAGACCGCCGAGCAGGCGGCGCAGAAGGCCGGTGACAGCTTCGTGACTGTCGAGCGGCTGCTCCTGGCGCTGGTGATCGACAAGGACACGGACGCCGGCAAGATCTTGTCGTCGGCCGGCGTCACTGCCAATGCGCTGAACCAGGCAATCGAATCGATCCGCAAGGGGCGCACCGCCGACTCCGCTTCGGCCGAGTCGCAGTACGACGCGCTCAAGAAATATTCGCGCGACCTCACCCAGGCGGTGCGCGACGGCAAGCTCGACCCGGTCATCGGCCGCGACGAGGAAATCCGCCGCACCATCCAGGTGCTTTCCCGCCGCACCAAGAACAACCCGGTGCTGATCGGCGAGCCCGGCGTCGGCAAGACCGCCATCGCGGAGGGCCTCGCCATCCGCATCGTCAACGGCGACGTGCCCGAATCGCTCAAGGGCAAGTCGCTGCTGGCGCTCGACCTCGGCGCACTGATCGCCGGCGCCAAGTATCGCGGCGAGTTCGAGGAGCGGCTCAAGGCCGTGCTCAACGAGATCACCGCGTCCGAAGGCAAGATCATCCTGTTCATCGACGAGATGCACACGCTCGTGGGCGCGGGCAAAACGGATGGCGCCATGGACGCCAGCAACCTGCTGAAGCCGGCGCTGGCGCGCGGCGAGCTCCACTGCGTGGGCGCGACGACGCTGGACGAGTACCGCAAGCACGTCGAAAAGGACGCAGCGCTCGCCCGTCGCTTCCAGCCGGTGTTCGTCTCCGAGCCGACGGTCGAGGACACCATCTCGATCCTGCGCGGGCTCAAGGAGAAGTACGAGCTCCATCACGGCATCCGCATCTCGGATTCCGCGATCGTGGCCTCGGCGACCCTCAGCAACCGCTACATCGCGGACCGCTTCCTGCCCGACAAGGCCATCGATTTGATGGACGAGGCGGCGGCGCGGCTGCGCATGGCGGTCGATTCCAAGCCCGAGGCACTCGACGAGCTCGACCGGCGCATCATGCAGCTCAAGATCGAGCGCGAGGCGCTGAAGAAGGAGCCGGACGAAGCCTCGAAGCAGCGGCTCGAAAAGCTCGAGCACGATCTGGCCGGCCTCGAGGACGAGGCGCAGGCGCTGTCGTCCAAGTGGCTCAGCGAAAAGGAGCGTGTGCAGGGCGCCCAGAAGATGAAGGAAGAGCTCGATGCCGCGCGCAGCGCGCTCGAAGTGGCGCAGCGCCAGGGCGATTTCGCCAAGGCAGGCGAGCTTGCCTATTCCGTCATCCCGGGTCTCGAAAAGCGCATCAAGGACGCGGAAGCCAACGGCGCCGCCCGCTCCGATATGGTGTCGGAGACGGTGACCGCCAGCGATATTGCGCAGGTGGTGAGCCGCTGGACCGGGATTCCAGTCGACAAGATGCTCGAGGGCGAGCGCGAAAAGCTGGTGTCGATGGAAGGTGCGCTCGGGCAGCGCGTCATCGGCCAGGAAGAGGCAGTCGCTGCCGTGTCCCGCGCGGTGCGCCGCTCACGGGCTGGGCTGCAGGATCCGAACCGGCCGATCGGCTCGTTCATGTTCCTCGGCCCCACCGGCGTCGGCAAGACCGAGCTCACCAAGGCGCTCGCGGAGTTCCTGTTCGATGACGAGCACGCGATGGTACGCCTCGACATGAGCGAGTTCATGGAGAAGCACTCGGTGGCCCGGCTGATCGGCGCCCCTCCGGGCTATGTCGGCTACGACGAGGGCGGCGTCCTCACGGAAGCCGTGCGTCGCCGGCCGTACCAGGTGGTGCTGTTCGACGAAATCGAGAAGGCGCATCCGGACGTGTTCAACGTCCTGCTGCAGGTGCTCGACGATGGGCGCCTGACGGACGGGCAGGGCCGCACGGTCGACTTCCGCAACACCATCATCATCATGACCTCGAACCTGGGGTCGGAATTCCTGGTGGCGCTCAACGAGGACGAGTCGGTCGAACTGGTGCGCGGCAAGGTGCTCGATGCGGTGAAAGCGGCGTTCCGGCCGGAGTTCCTCAACCGGATCGACGACATCATCCTGTTCCATCGGCTGCAGCGCATCCACATGAGCGACATCGTCGCCATCCAGCTCAAGCGGCTGGGCGCACTGCTCAAGGATCGCGACATCACCCTGAACCTCACGGAGAAGGGCAAGGAGTGGCTGGCTCGCGAGGGCTACGACCCCGCCTACGGTGCGCGTCCGCTGAAGCGGGTCATCCAGCGTGAGGTGCAGGACCGGCTGGCCGAGGCGATCCTTGCCGGCGACGTCACCGACGGGCAGACCGTCAATGTCGATGCCGGGGATGCGGGCCTCATGCTGGTGCCCGAGCTCGAAGGCGAGATCATCTCGCCCAAGGCCGCGGCCTGACAGCTTACATCATCGAGGGGCGGCCGCGCGGCCGCCCCTTTCGTTTGCAGGACAGCGCATGACCAATCCCTTCTTCGAGACCTGGGACACGCCGTTCGGCGTGCCGCCGTTCGATGCCATCGAGACCGGGCATTTCGCGCCCGCCTACAAGGAGGCGCTGGCGCAGCACGCCAGGGAGATTGCCCAGATCGCCGGCAATTCCGAGGCGCCGAGCTTCGACAACACCATCGCGGCGCTGGAGCTTGCGGGCAGGCCGCTGCGGCGCGTCGACATGGTGTTCTCGCAGCTCGCCGGGGCCAACACCAATGCCGAGCTGCAGGCGGTCGAGCGCGACATGGCGCCGGTCGTGACGCGGCACTGGAACGACATCTTTCTCAACGCGAAGCTCTTCGCGCGCATCGACCGGCTCCATCGTGAACGCGACAGGCTGGGCCTAGATGCCGAGCAGCGTCGCGTGCTCGAACGCTACCACCTGGATTTCGTTCGCGCCGGGGCGCAGCTCACCAATGCGCAGCGCGCGCGTTACGCCGAGATCAGCGAGCGCCTCGCGGTGCTCGCCACCGAGTTCGCGCAAAACGTCCTCGGCGACGAGAACGAGGTGGTCTTCGCCCTGACCGAGGCCGAGGTCGACGGCCTCCCATCCGACGCGAAAGCGGCAGCGGCGGAGCTGGCGCGCGACCGCAAGCTCAATGCGCCCTATGCCGCGTCCACCTCGCGCTCGAGTGTCGAGCCGGTGCTGCGGCATGCGAACGACCGCAGCGTGCGCGAGAAGATCTGGCGGGCCTTCGTCAGCCGCGGGCGCAATGGCAATGCCCACGACAACCGCAAGATCATTGCCGAGATCGTGGCGCTGCGCACCGAGCTCGCCGGCCTCCTCGGCTATGCGACCTATGCCGACTACAAGCTCGCCGATACCATGGCCAAGACGCCCGAGGCGGCGCAGACCCTCCTGGAACAAGTCTGGGTGCGCGGCAGGGCACGCGCCGAGGCCGACGCGCAAGCGCTGCAGGGCCTCATGGATGCCGAAGGCGCATCGGCTAGTCTCGAGCCGTGGGACTGGCGCTACTACGCCGAAAAGCTCCGGCTTGCGCGCTACGATTTCGACGAGAGCGCCATCAAGCCCTATCTCGAGCTCGACAGGGTGATCGACGCCGCCTTCTACACCGCCGGCCGGCTGTTTGGCGTGAGCTTCACGCCGCGGCCCGACATCGTCGGCTACCATCCGGACGTGCGCGTCTGGACCGTCGAGCGCGGCGGCAAGACCATCGGCCTCTTTTACGGCGACTATTTCGCCCGGCCGGGCAAGCGCAGCGGCGCGTGGATGACCTCGTTCCGCGACCAGCAGAAGCTCGGCGGCGAGGTGTTGCCGATCATCGTCAACACCTGCAATTTCAACAAGCCCCCCGAGGGCGAGCCGGCGCTGCTGTCGCGCGACGAAGCACGAACGGTGTTCCACGAGTTCGGCCACGGACTGCATGGCCTGTTGTCCGATGTGACCTATCCGCGCCTTTCGGGCACCAGCACGGTGCGCGATTTCGTCGAGTTGCCGAGCCAGCTCTACGAGCACTGGCTCGAGGCGGCCCCGGTCCTGGCGCGACTCACGCACTACAGGACGGGGGCGCCGATCCCGGAGGAGCTGCTGGCCCGCATGCAGGCGGCGCGCACGGCCGACACCGGCTTCGAGACGGTCGAAATGCTGTCCTCGGCGCTGCTCGACATGGCCTATCACACGCGTCCGGCCGGCGAGCCGATCGATGCCGACAGCATCGAGCGCGAAACCCTCGAGCGCATCGGCATGCCGCCGCAGATCGCGCTCCGGCATGCGAGCCCGCACTTCCTGCACATCTTTTCGGGCGACGGCTATTCGGCCGGCTACTACAGCTACCTGTGGTCCGAGGTGCTCGATGCCGACGGCTTCACGGCCTTCGACGAGGCCGGCGACCCGTTCGATCCGCCGACGGCACAGCGGCTCTATAGCTATGTCTATTCGGCGGGAGGGACCCGCGATTTCGCCGAGGCCTACCGGCTGTTCCGCGGCCGCGACCCGGATATCGCCGGGCTGCTCAAGCAGCGCGGCCTCGACGCGCTGGAGCCGAGCGAGGACGGGCTGGCAGTCTAGGGAACGTCTTGGGGGCGGCGCGCGCCGCTCCGGTCCTTGCTCCCGTCTCCGGTGTTTGATATAGAACAAAGCAAGAACAACCGGGAGGCTGTCATGTCCGACTACACGCTCGACTATTTCGAGATCCCGTCCGCCGACACGGCCAGGAGCCGGGCCTTTTTCAGCACAGTCTTCGGCTGGTCGATGGTCGACTATGGCGGCAGCTATACCGAGGTGCGCGACGCCGGCCTGCTGTGGGGCATCAATGCCGATCCGAGCGACAAGAGCGCAGCGCCGGTCGGCGTGATCCGCACGGCCGATATCGCCAAAGCCGCGCAGGCGGTGAGTGCGGCGGGCGGCACGATTACGCGGGCGACATACGACTATCCGGGCGGCAAGCGCTTCTTTTTCCGCGAGCCCGGCGGCGCCGAGTTCGCGGTCTACGAGCCCCGCGAATAAGCCTCAGCCGTTGGTGGTCGACGCGGCGGAGGGCGTCGATGCCGCCGCGACCTGGGTCGGGGCGGCCGTGCCGTCACGCTTCATCAGATCGTCGATCTGCGCGGTGGTCTGCTTGAAATCCTCGTCGTCCTGCGCCGGCAGGGCGTGGTCGCGCGGCAGCTTCACGCTCAGCGGATCGACGTAGTTGCCGTTGATGCGGATCTCGAAGTGGAGATGGCTGCCGGTCGAGTTGCCGGTCGAGCCGACATAGCCGATGAGCTGGCCCTGCCGGACCGTCTGGCCCACCTTGACGATGATCTTGCTCTGGTGGCCGTAGCCGGTTTCGTAGCCGTTCACGTGCTTGATGAGCGTGAAATTGCCGTAGCCGCTCTCCCAGCTCGCGTGTTCCACCACGCCGTCGCCGGCGGCATAGATCGGCGTTCCGGTGGGGCTCGCGAGGTCGACGCCGGTGTGCAGCAGGCGGGTGTGGAAGATCGGATGGACACGCCAACCGAAGCGGCTCGAGAGCCTGCCGCCGCCTTCGAGCGGCCGCCGCACGAGGAAGCGTTTGCCGGTTTCGCCGTTGGGATCGTAGAAGTCCACGGCGCCGTCGTCGGTGCGGTAGCGATAGAACTGGCGGATGGTGGAACCGAGTTTCAGGCCGACATAGAGCAGGTCCTGCTTGCCCTGCTGGTCCTTCTCGGTTTCGAGGATTTCCATGGAATCGCCGGGCGTGATCCTGCGCGTCAGGTCGATGTCGTAGGCATACATCGCGACGATTCGCTTGGTGATGTCGTCGGGAATGTCGTGCTTGCGCGCGGTCTCCCAGATGGCGCGATAGATGGTCGGCAGGTTCGAGACGTTGACCTCTTCGGTGTCCTCCTCGGGGAAGGTGATCTCCGAGGGTGCAAGGCCCAGCACGTAGGTGCCGCGGTCGGTGAGGGCCACCGTCGCGGCGTGCTTGTCGGTGTTGCTGGCATCGTCATGGACATAGATCGACAGCCGGTACGGGATCAGCGTGTCCGAGGTACGCGACGGCCCGAACAGGATGCGCAGGCGGGCGTGCGCCGGCAGCGTGGGGTCCGGATAGACGTTCTTGAGCGTCGTTCCGATCGCATCGATCATCTGCTGCGTAAAGCCGTTCTTCTTGAGCTCGTCCTCGAGCGAGGTCGGCTCCTTGACCGTGAGGATGCGCTCGGAGCGGCCGAGCCCGGCCTGTTCGGCGGTCGTGGTCTTGGGCAGCACGGTGACATTCTCGGCCACGCCCAGGCCGCCTCCGTCGTCGATGCCCAGATCGCGCAACTGCGTGGTGCCGTCATTGCCGGTGATCGCGGCATTCTGGCCGGTGTCGCCATTGCCGTTGGCCTCGACGTCGTCGCTGCCGTCGAAGAAGGCGTTGATGTCCTGGCGCACATAGGCTTCGGCCATCTGGTCGTTGATGGCGCGCGGCGGCACCAGCGTCGTCGGCAGCGGCCCGGTCTTGATCGAGACCTCGCCTTCCACCGCGCCGCCATAGATGGCGGTGTTCGCCGCGCCGTCGTCGGGCGTCATGATCGGCTGCGTCGAATCGATGAGCGAGGCGGGATCGTACGGCGCCACATCGTCGCTGAGCGCCGTGGCGCTGGTGGCGAGCGTCGCACGAATGCGCTCGAACGGCTGCTGCTTGATCATGTCGCGGCCGTCGACGTTTTCCTTGATCGAGGCCTCGACCACTTCGATCTCGGATTTGCTTTCGGCAACGGGGCGGATGCGGTTGGTCTTGTCTTCCACGGTGTCGGCAGTCGGGGTGTTGCCGCCGGTCACGATCTGCAGCGCTTCATAGGCGGTCGAAAACGTCGCCTGGCCCTGGAAGCTCACATAGAGCGCGGCGCCCATCAGCAGCACCGAGGTGAGGCCGGTCATCACCGTGCCGCTCAGCCAGGCGAAGCTCAGCTCGCGGCCCTGGGGAATTTCGCCGTCGGTCGAGGCGACGGTTAGCGCCGGGCCGTCTTCGAACCCGGCCCGCACCAGGGCGAGCGTGCGATTGCGTTGCGCCGGATTCACCCTTGGCTTGCCCCCACCCCGATTGTCGTTGTCCGGCCGCTCCGAAGCCCGCCCGCCGCGGCGCCTTCGTGCGCCAAATCCATGGCGCGGCCGTCCCGCCGGCGTCAAGTCGAAGCGGGATGGGTTTGGTCAGCCGCAAATGCGGCAAGTTTCCGGCGGCGCCGGCAATGCCCGCGGTTGCGTGGCCGCCCAAAGGGAGGGCGGCCGCACGCCGGGAACCTCTCCGTCAGCGATGCAAACGAGGCACCCCGAACATCGTCCAACGGCCGTCCGCCTGCGTCGCGACGGGAAAAGCGCCTCCCGCCGCATCGGCCCCTTGCATATTTTTCACCGCGTCCCACATTCCATCCACCGGTGAGGCTGGCCGAAAGGCCTTGAT